>FR895632.1:9996-14555 GCA_000434435.1 Firmicutes bacterium CAG:475 | reverse complement strand
CAAAGCGGATTGCTTTGCAAACGCCGAAGTCCAATGCCCGAAGGGAAATGGTGATGTTGCATTCAAGGTTCACCCTCTCCACTCTTGTAGAGGACGAACAAATACATGAGGAAGGGGGAAAATTTCAATTAAAATTATCTTTTTTTCCCCCCCTACACCCATTTTAGAGCGAAAACATAAAACCGTCTGATTTAGATGAAAGACAAGGAAACACCCCTTGAATGGCAACTCCAATGTACAAGAGCGTACATGAGTTGACAGACGGATATCTTCAAATACTATTCACTCGTTGAAACAGCAAAAACCGCGCCAAACAGATGCATAACAAGAAAGAGTCATCCGAATGGCAACCCTAATGTACAAATAGTACATGAGTTGACAGACGTATGACTCTGACGAAGTTAGGCGCTGTTTGGCGCGGTTTGGCGCGGTTTTAGTTTTTGTTTGCCCAAATCGGCGCAGGAATCCTCCCACCCCTTTCAATCAATCTTGACGGCGAGGTTTTGTTGATAGGCATAATCGGCGCAGTGCCGAGAAGTCCGCCGAAGGATACCTCCCCTTCGTTTTTGCCGTAAACGGGGATAACGCGGACGGCTGTCGTTTTGTTGTTGACTACTCCGATTGCGGATTCGTCTGCAATCATAGCGGATATAACGTCTGCGGACGTATCGCCGGGGATTGCTATCATATCAAGACCGACGGAGCAAATTGCGGTCATTGCTTCGAGTTTTTCAAGAGTTAGAACGCCTTTTTGTGCGGATTCTATCATGCCGATATCCTCGCTGACGGGGATAAACGCACCGCTGAGTCCGCCGACGTGCGACGAAGCCATAGTTCCGCCCTTTTTAACAGCGTCGTTCAAGAGCGCAAGCGCGGCGGTCGTACCGTATCCGCCCACGGTGTCAACTCCGATTTCTTCAAGAATATGCGCAACGCTGTCCCCTTTTACGGGTGTAGGAGCAAGGCTCAAATCAATTATTCCGAAATTTGCTCCGAGACGTTTCGACGCTTCTTGCGCGACAAGCTGGCCTACTCTCGTGATTTTGTACGCAACTTTCTTTATGGTTTCTGCAACGACGGTAAGATTTTCGCCTTTTACGTGTTTCAACGCCTCTTCCACAACCCCCGGACCGCTTACGCCGACGTTGACGACGCAATCGTTTTCGCCTACGCCGTGAAATGCGCCTGCCATAAACGGATTGTCCTCGACCGCATTGGCAAAAACGACGAGTTTTGCGCAACCGATGCTGTCCTTATCTCTCGTCAGATAAGCGGTTTCTTTGATTACTTTGCCCATAAGGGCAACCGCGTCCATGTTTATGCCGGCTTTCGTCGAGCCGATATTCACGGACGAGCATACTTTTTCGGTGCAAGCAAGAGCTTCGGGAATGGATCGAATAAACTCTCTTTCGTAATCAGTCATTCCCTTTTGCACAAGTGCGGAATATCCTCCCACGAAATCGACTCCGATTTCTTTTGCGCAAGCGTCAAGAGTTTGTGCAACCTTCAAGGCATTGCCAGTACGTGCGGTGATTATGCTGACGGGCGTAACGCTTATACGTTTATTGACAATCGGAATTCCGATTTCATTGGCAATGTCGTCGCATACTTTGACGAGCTCTTTCGCTTTGCTCACGATTTTGTCGTGCACTCTTTGACAAAGCACGTCAATATTGTCGCTCACGCAGTCGAGAAGGGAAATTCCCATCGTAACCGTGCGTACGTCAAGATGTTCGAACGACACCATTTTGTTGGTTTCGACAACTTCGTTTGCGTTTATCATACCCACCTCAAATGCGATGCATGGACGTGAAAACCTGCTCGTTTTGGATGCGGATTTCAACGCCGAGTTCTTGGCCGAGTTCGCTCAAAGATTTGCTTATCGTGGCAAAGTCTGCGTTTGCTTCTGACAAATCGACAAGCATAATCATCGTAAAATAGTCTTGCATAATGGTTTGTGATATGTCTTGCACGTTGATTGCAAACTCGTAGAGCCTCGTGCTTACTCCCGATATGATGCCTCTTTGGTCTTTTCCGATGACGGACACAACCGCTTTCATAGTAGATCTCCATAGATATCTTTTTGCGCAACATAGTTGCAACGATGAGTGTAGCATTGAAAATGCTATATGTCAATTTTATACGCAAAAAGCCCGATTTTTGTCGGGCTTTTTGACAATGAAGCAATAGCTTTTGCGGCGGCATACGCCGCAAGCAAGTTTTATTCGATAACTACGCCGTCTTTGATATTGTCGGCGATTTCCTTGCCGATTTGGTTGGCTTGTTCACTGCAAAGTGCGATTTCTTCGTTCAAATCGTCGGAAAGTTTGGCAGTGTTGTCGCAAGCGGTTTCGACTTCGCTTTCGTCTACGAGATTTTCTTCGACGTCGTTTTCAACCGTTTCGACTGCATTTTCGACTTCGATGTCGGCAGGAAGCGTAACCGCTTTCTTCGGTGCAAGGCGCGGGAACAATGCAAAGAAATGACTTCCCTTGCAAATGAAGATTTCACGCATGATAATAAAGGAAATAAACGCAAACGTGCCGCCGAAAGTGACGTCGCTCATATAGTGCGCACCGACGACTATACGGCTGATTGCAACGAGCATCGTAATTGCAATAGGCGTAACCCAGCATGCGATTTTGCCCGCTTTTTTGTGCTTGAAATCCACAACGTCGGGGAGCATGATGAGTGCGTACGACATCCCTGCCGCGCAAGTGTGCCCGGACGGGAACGACTTGAATGCGTCGCCTGCACCGGGATATGCGTCGATAAACGAGTTGATTATGCCCTCGTCGGGTTGACCGTTGGAGATATACCAAGGAGTGTAGCCCTTCACCAACCCCGCGTTAATAAGTCTTTGACCGACTTCGGAGTTGATTGCTCTAAATCTCATACGGCCGACGGGTTCTTTGATAATCATAATGAGAATATTTGCCAAAACGCACGCCGCAAGAGCCGCAATAACCCACCAAACGAGTTTTTTGAGAGTTTCAGCTTTCAAAGGACGAACGGAAAGCACCGTAAGAGCTTGAAGGGTGAGCGCGATGAGCACTTGACAAGCAACGACTGCACCGTTGTGGCGATATTCGTAAACGACAGAACCGATAGCACCGACTTCGTTTGCAGCATGTTCGAGGATGTATTTCATTATATCTTTGATATAATACCACCACGCAACCGTGCCTACAAGACCGAAAATTACGGCAAGAACTATGCCCCATTTTTTGTCTTTGAAGTTTTTTGCAAAGAACCAGCAAAGGATTGCGGTGCATACGCCGAGCAAAATATAAATGGGCGACGTTCCGATTGCTTCTCCCACAACGCCGAAGATGTCGTCTGCAAGATATTCACCGGGTTTCAATGCGTTTTTGGTGAGAATTTGGCTCACTTGATAATCGAAAACCGACGCAACCGCAACAAGCGTTGCGAACAAAACGACAAACAAGCATATGGCGATGATTGTTTTTGATTTGATAGTAAGAGATTTCATAGTTTAACCCCTATAAATATTTTTACCGATATATTCTAGCATACGCAAAGTGTTTTATCAATACATATCTTGAAAAAAGTATTGCCAAAACGCCCGAAATGATAAAAAGTGTCAAAAAGTATTATAAAATTTAACAATTTTTGAAATACTTTTATTAAAAAACGATAAAGAAATTGCGGTATCAAAAAAGAAATTGCGGTGTCAAAGTCGCTATTCCCCGCCCGAAACAATCTTTCACATAGAGAGAGTTTCGCGGTTTTAAATCAACAAAAAGAAAACAAAGTTGATAATTGGGTATTGCAATAAGCAAAAAGCTATGGTATATTAAACGTAGGAAAAGATTCCTGCTATGTTTGTGATGGTGCTCTATTTTGAACCACAAATTTTATACGGGATGACGCGTCCGACAAAAATGCAGCGATGCCAGGCCTCATCATATCAGTGGAAGGCAGATACTGCACGGCAGTCTTTACCCACCCTGCTATACGGCGGGTTTATAAAATGGCATCACACGGCGGTGCGGGACAATCAAGAGAAAAACAGTCGCTCAATCGAGCGACTGTTTTTTTGATAACGGATTTATTGTTTAACCATATTTTTATAAAATATTTGCACCGAAAGTGCTCCAATTTGTCGGATAACTAAAAAACGCCTCTCAAAAAGTTAACTCCGTGTACTTAAACGGCTTGATAGCGGAAAAGCGTTGACAAAACACCGACCTTTTGTTTTTTTGTAAAACCGTCTGATCGAGATGAAGAACAAGGAATCGCCCTTTTGCGAATCCGCCTAATGTATGTGTGATACATGACGGGTGAGCAAAGGAGCATTGACCGGATCTTTACGAAATACTTATACAGAGAGCACTCCAAATTGATGGATAAGGCGAAAACGCCCCTCGGATAGCAAGCCCAGTGTACTAAAACGTACACGGGTTGATAGCCGAGAGCGTTGACAAAGCCTACCTGATGTTTTTTTGTAAAACCTTCTGATTGAGATGAAGAACAAGGAAGAACCTCTTTCAACGGGTAGGAGCGTACATAGACGTACGTGACTGCTCGGGAAAAGA
>FR895632.1:373-9968 GCA_000434435.1 Firmicutes bacterium CAG:475 | reverse complement strand
GAAAAGAGGCTCTAACGCAGTTATTCGCTCAATCAGACGGTTTTAAAAGGCCCAGTTGCCGTTGCGGAATATCGCCACATCCCTACCGTCCGCAGTATGAGCGTCGATATCGAGATCCTGCGAACCGATCATAAAATCAACGTGAATGATGGAATCGTTGATGCCTTTTTGGCGGCACTCTTCGTGCGTGTATTTGTCGTAATCTTTGAGGCAGTTTTCAAATCCGCGTCCGAGAGCGAGGTGGCAGCACGCATTTTCATCGAACAAGGTGTTGAAGAACGTGATTTCGGAGTTGCGGATAGGCGAATCATACGGCACGAGAGCGCACTCTCCGAGATATGCGGCGTTTTCGTCCATTGAAATCATTTGTTTCAAAAGCTCTTCACCCTTTTCGGCGTGAACTTCGACCGCTTTGCCGTTTTCAAAACGCACGAAGAAATTGTCGATGATTTCACCTCGATAGGAAAGCGGACGTGTTGCGTACACGATGCCGTCTGCTTTGCCCTTCATAGGCGACGTGAAAACTTCTTCGCTGGGGATGTTGGGATTGAATTCCACACCGCCGAGCGTGTCTTCGCTTCCACCAAGGAAAAGTCCGTCCGAAATAAGACCAACTGTGAAATTTGTGCCGTTAGATGCCGTATAATGCAAAGATTCGATGCCGAGAGAATTGAGATAATCGTATCTCGCTTTGAGGTCGGCATTGTGATTTTCCCATGCTTTTACGGGATCTTCGCCGTCCGCTCTGGAAGTGTAAAGGATAGCGTCCCAAAGTTTTTCAACCGCTTTGCCCACTCTCTCGCCGGGGAAAACCTTTTTTGCCCACGCTTCGCCGGGAACAGCTGCGATACACCATTGATATTTGTTCTCCATTTTGTCGATATACGGCTTTAAGACGGGATATCTTGCTTGGCTTGCCTTTGAAACTTTGTTTTGATCGATGCCTTTGAGTCCGTCGGGATCGTCGGAATCGATATAGATCATCGCAGGCAAAACATCGCATCTGTGTGCCAACTTCTCTTCTTCCCACTTTTCGATTGTGGACAAAGTTTTCATTGAACGATAGCGGTAATTGAGTTTCGTCAAAGGTTGATAACTCCATTCCACCGTGACTTTTTTTGCGCCTGCGCGATAACACTCTTCAACAACCATTTTGACAAATTCGGGCTGATCGAGTGACGCATTGACGATAACTTCCTGATTCTTTTGCACGTTTATGCCCTTGCGAGCGATAAGACGAGCATATTTTTGCATAGTTGTTTTTTTCATACACTACACCTCTGTGCGTTCATATTTTGTGAATATTATATCATCTTTCGTCGTTATTTCAACAACATTTTGCGCATTACGCCAACAAAGGTTTTAAGTGTGATATTTGAACGTCAAACAAGAAAGGCACATCTTGAATCAATCCTCAACAAAACCGCACATATTCGTAAAGCGCAATATTTAGATGAAGAACAAGAAAGAGCCGTCCGAACGGCAACCCTAATTTACTTGTCGTAAATGAGTTGACGGACGGACGGCTCTGACGCAGTTATTCGCTAAATAGCGCTCTTTACGCTTTACAGTTTCATTGCGACATCCCATGCGCCCCAGATGACCGTACGGAGATTGCCGACTTTCGCACTGTCGCCGACAACGTGAACGTGTTTGCCCTCTTGCGCGACGGGTGCGGGCTTGTATCCGACGGACATAATGACGGATTCGGCAGGAATCTCAAACTCTTTGCCTGTTTTCATGTCTTGAACTTTGACGCCGTTGTCCGTAATAGCAACGAGCTTCGTTTCAAGGTGTACGGGCACTTTGTGGAGGGCAAAGTACTCTCTCAAATAAGAAGAGTTTGCAAGGCACACGCCCTTGACTGCAATAAGGTCGTTCTTCATTTCGACGATAACGGGATGTTTGCCTTGAAGTTGCAATTCATATGCGATTTCGCAACCGGTCAAGCCACCGCCGATGATAACGACGTTGTCGCCAACTTGCTTTTTGCCGAGCAAGAAGTCGCACGCTTCGATTGTTTTTTCTACGCCGGGGACGTTGAAACGTCTTGCCACTGCGCCCGTTGCAACGACAACTTCGTCTGCGCCGAGCTTGGTCACGTCGTCAACCTTGACGCCGTACTTCACTTCGATGCCCAAATCTTTGATTTGTTTTTTGTACCATTCGATAAGTTCTTTGTCCTTTTCCTTGAAAGACGGAGCAGCCGCAGCGACGAAGATGCCGCCGAGGTCGTTGCCTTTTTCGTAAATTGTGACTTTGTGTCCGCGAAGAGTTGCAACTCTTGCGACTTCCATACCTCCGATACCACCGCCGATGACGGCAATCTTCTTGGATTTGGTTGCGGGAACGATCTTATACTTCTTGGATTGCATGGTGTGTGGATTGAGTGCACAACGAGCCATGCCTGCGGTGTCCGACAAATCCTGATCGTTGGGAACGCCGTTGTAGTGAGCCATGTTGAAGCATGCGTTGTGGCAGCAGATGCACGGCATGATGTCGTCTTCTCTGTCTTGCATGAGTTTGGTCACCCATTCGGGATCGGTGAGAAATTGGCGTGCGACACCCATACCGTCGATCTTGCCTTCCGCAATCGCCTTTGCCGCGACTTCGGGAGTCATACGGCCTGCGCAAACGACGGGAATATCCACCGCTTTTTTGAGTTCTTCGCAGTCTTCGAGGTTGCAGTTTTGAGGCATATATACAGGAGGATGCGCCCAATACCATGCGTCGTACGTGCCGTTGTCGGAGTTAAGCATATCATAGCCTGCGTCTTGGAGCATCTTTGCCGCAATCTTGCTCTCTTCCATATCGCGCCCGACTTCGACGTACTCTTCACCGGGAAGTGCGCCCTGACGGAAGCCTTTCGTCTTGGAAACGACGGAATATCTGAGGGATACGGGATAGTCGTCACCGCAAACTCTCTTGATTTCCTTGACGATTTCCATGGGGAAACGATATCTGTTTTCAATGGATCCGCCATACTCGTCAGTGCGTTGGTTGGTGTATTTCATCGTGAATTGGTCAAGCAAATAGCCCTCGTGCACGGCGTGGATTTCAACACCGTCAACGCCTGCGTCTTTGCACATCTTTGCCGTCTTGCCGAACGCTTTGATAAACTCGTGAATCTCGTCTACGGTCATCGCGCGAGAAGGCACTTTGTCGCTCCAACGGTTAGGATTTGGACTTGCGCTCATAGTGAGTTGGTCGATGTTGATAAACGGCTTTGCGATTGCACCCAAAACTTTGTTTGTGGCAAGCATTTCCATCATCGAGCTGATTGCAAAAGAGCGTCCGAAACCGGCAGTAAGCTGCACAAACATCTTTGCACCCGTTTTGTGAAGCTCATCCATAAACGGTTTGAGATGTCTGAACGAGCTTTTGCTCTTGTAAAGCCAATTTCCGCCGATAACGTTTCTGATGGGCGCAATACCCGGCAAAATAAGACCGACATTGTTCTTTGCCCTATCGAGCAAGAAGTTTGCGGCTTCTTTGTCGAAGTGATGCGGTTCCATCCAACCGAAGATTGAAGTTCCGCCCATAGAAGTAAGCACGATGCGGTTTTTTATTTCGCAGTTGCCTATCTTCCAAGGAGTAAACAAACTTTGATATTTGGGATCCATAATTCTCTCCTTATATTTTAAATACAAATGTATTTTATAATATCGATAATCAAAAATCAATACCGAATTTGATATTTTTTTATCATAATCACCGAATAAAACCGTTGTTGATCGCCAAAAGCAGTTTTTTTTGAGAAAATATACAAATTTTTGCTTGCGTAGAGCATAAAATTATGCTATTATCACAAAGCAATATCGATTTGCCCTCATGGTCAAGCGGTTCAAGACGTCGCCCTCTCACGGCGGAAACTAGGGTTCGATTCCCTATGGGGGTACCAAAGAAAAGGCACATCTCAATGATGTGCTTTTTTCATTTCAAATCAAGTTTAGGGAATCGAACGGGCGGGAAAACTGAAAATCCAATGAATTGTGCGCCATACTCTAATTCCGCACATTTCATAAATGCAAAAGAATTTTGGCGTTTACATCTCGTAGGATAAATGATATAATGACCGAAACAATCGGATTATCCGAAAAACAGCACAAAACCTTGCATAACCTTGTACGGAAATAGGAAAAAGTATGAGCATAATCGATTCATTTGACAACAAATCGAAACCATTGATTGATATAAGTGCTTTTTACGGCGAAAAGAAGTTTTTTGCCGACGTTTGCATTGTGTCGTTTTCAAGGCACGTTTTGGCAATGTTTTTGGAAAAATACGAAAGCCACCCCATAGGTCACTCGGCAACGGCAAACGGACACATCGATATTTATCTGTTTGAAGTCAACGGGAAAAAACTTTTGTTTTATATGAGTCCAATCGGCTCGTGCGTTGCCGCGTCCGTTATGTACGAAGCAAATTACGTTTCGGGCGCAACCAAGTTTATCGTATACGGTTCGTGCGGCGTTTTGGATAAGGAAAAATGTAGCGGAAAACTGATAGTCCCCTCTTATTCCTATCGCGACGAAGGGCTTTCTTATCACTATATGCCGCCGTCCGATTATATCGAAATAAAAAACTGCGACAAGATTGCAAAAATCTTTCAAAAATACAATTTGCCGTACGTTGTCGGAAGGTCGTGGACGACTGACGCCTTGTATATGGAAACGCAAGATAAAGCAAGACGAAGAAAAAGCGATGGTTGCATTTCGGTTGAAATGGAATCATCGGGATTGCAAGCGATTTGCAATTATTACGGATTTGAATTGTATACGTTTTTCTTTTCGGGCGATTTGTTGAACGACGATTCTTGGGAACAAGCGAGTCTCGGCAACGAAGCGGAACACGATATTCAAAAAGCAACGTTTGACGCCGCATTGAAAATTGCAATGGAAATCTGACGTTGAACGTAATATCAAAGTAAAAAAAACACATCTATTAGATGTGTTTTTTCATTTCAAATCGATTTAACGGAATCGAACGAACGTTTTGACCCAAACGAAAACGCTGTTTTATTAGAATCCGAAGCGATTAAAACCACAAGCCGCCGAAGAATCCAAACATACCGAACAATCCGAGTATTGCAAGCATAAGTGCCATAAAATGCATAATTCACCTCTCTACGCACTATATAATATGCAAAACGAAGCGGCGAATATCACAATCGCTCTCTCGCAATCATTTCAAGTTCTTTCTATTTATATTTAATCGAAACAATACTTAACGACGATAATAGAAAAACGGATTGCAAATTGCAAATCCGCTTTTCATATAAATAGGGGAAAATTATGACTGTTTAGCTTTTGCTTGCGAAACGTCGAGCCAGATTAAAATCACATCGTTTTCATGTATCTAACAAGGTGTTTACTTTTGTTTCACAAGCGTCTTGTAGCCTTTGTTGACGCGCATTGCGTTGATGATTGCGGCGATTGCAACGCCGACGTCGCCTATGACTGCAATCCACATCGTCGCTGCGCCAAGAACGCCCGTTGCGCTGAGTGCCATTATGAGAAGTTTGACGGCAAGCGAGCCTACTATATTCTCGTAAACGACACGCATAGTCTTTTTGGATATACGTTTTGCGGTGGATATTCCCGTCAAATCGTCTTGCATAAGCACCACGTCGCTTGCCTCGATTGCCGCGTCGCTCCCTACACCGCCCATTGCGATGCCGATGTCCGAGCGCATAAGCACGGGTGCGTCGTTGATGCCGTCGCCGACAAAGCACAAAACTTCGTCTTTTTTCTTGTCTTTAAGCATTTGCTCGACGTTTTCAACCTTGTTTTGAGGCAAAAGCGAGGCTTTGTAGCCCGAAAGACCTATTTTTGCAGCAACATCGGATGCAATTGCCTCGTTATCCCCTGTAAGCATAACCGTTTTACATCCCATTTTGTTAAGCTCCGCAACGGCAGATGCCGATTCGTTCTTGATTTCGTCGCTGATAAGAAGCGAACCGACATATTCATTATTGTGGGCGACATAAACGACGGTGCCTACGCCGTTGTGCGCGACAAACGGAATATCGTAGGACTTCATAAGTTTTTCGTTTCCGCAATATATAACGTCGTCGCCTTTTGTTGCGATAACGCCGAATCCCGCAACGTTTGTGAGAGCATAACCTCCCTCGATTTCGCCGTCATAACAAGCAACGATTGAGCGTGCAATCGGGTGATTCGAATCGTTCTCGGCAATAGCGGCAAGGCGAAGAATATCGTCTTTTTTATCGGCAGGAGATACGTCGGTGACGGCAAAGTTACCTTTTGTAAGCGTACCGGTCTTGTCAAAGACAAAGATGTTTGCTTTGCTCATCAGTTCCAGATAGTTGCTACCCTTGATGAGAATACCGAATCTCGACGCTGCGCCGATGCCCGCAAAGAAGGAAAGCGGCACTGACACGACAAGCGCACACGGACACGAAACAACCAAAAAACTTAGTCCTCTGTATATCCAAGTATACCAATCTTTGCTGACCGCGCCGCCTATGACGGCAAGCAAAACGGCAGCCGCAACAACGCTCGGAGTGTAGTATTTTGCAAATCTCGTGATAAAGTTTTCGGCTTTGGATTTTTTGCTTGAAGCGTTTTCAACGAGGTCAAGTATTTTAGAAACGGTCGAATCATAGAATACTTTTGTCACTTCAACCTCGATTTGTGATGTCAAATTGACGCAACCGCTTATAATCTCGTCCCCTTCGAAAAGCTCTCTTGGCAAGGATTCACCTGTAAGTGCTTTTGTGTCGAGAGTGGTAGATCCGCTCACAACGATTCCGTCAAGCGGCACTTTTTCACCGGGATAAACCACGATGACGTCTCCGACTTTGACCTCGCTCGGATCTACTTGTTCGACAACGTCGTCTTCCCTTTTTACATTTGCGTAATCGGGACGAATATCCATAAGTGCGGAAATCGACTTTCTGGATTTTCCGGTTGCATAGCTTTGGAAGAATTCGCCGACCTGATAAAACAACAATACGGCGCATCCTTCATCGAAACCTTCCTGCGCTCTCCCCGTCACGCTCGTATAAATGCCAAGCGCAAACGCGCCGAGAGAGGCAACGCACATAAGCAAATTTTCATCGAGAACTTGTCCGTGAAATACTCCTCTTCCCGCTTTGTACAAAACATCGTAACCGATGACCATATAAACGGCAAAATATAGGAAGAACGGCAAAAGCCAACCGTATTTTCCGCCAACCGACGTCGCAAGTCCGATTGTTTTGTCGACGATAAGAATAACAAAAAACATCGAAAGCGCAACGAGTATGCGGATTAAATTCTTTTTTTCTTTTCTCGATAATTTGATTTTTTTCATATTTACAGCATTTTTATCACGATAAATCGTTTGCTTGTTTATCTATTCGGACTAAAAATTGCGTATCGTTTTGCATTTAGCGCAAAATCGTGCAATCGGGCTCGATTTTGCGGCAAACTTTTTGCACGTTGTCCATAATTTCTTCAAATTTGTCGTCGTCCGCTTCGATTGTCAGACGTTGAGCCATAAAACTTACCGTTGCGTCGTTTACGCCGTCGAGTTTTTTGATGGCACATTCCATTTTTGCGGCGCAGTTTGCGCAGTCGAGATCTTCGAGTTTGTAAACTTTTTTCATTGTTGTTTCTCCTTTTCGATTTCTATGCTTCCCTTTCGGGTTAAATCCTTTGTATTTTTTTTGTTGAACAGTTGGATTATTGAACAATTATTCAAGTGTTGCGTCTAAAAAATCAGGGGTTTTCACCCTGTTTTAGGCCATTGCGCGATTATCTTTCCTCGTTGACGTGCGTCAAACCGCATTGCATAATGAGCGTAACGTGGTCGTCGTCGAGAGAATATCTGACTTCCTTGCCCTCTTTCGTGCCTTTTACGAGTTTGATTGCGCGAAGCACGCGAAGCTGATGGGACACGGCGGACGTAGTCATCCCGAGCTTGTCGGCAATATCCCCTACGTTCATATCACTGATTTGAAGACAGCTCAAAATTTTCACCCGAGTAGGATCTCCGAGCGCCTTAAAAAGCTCGGAAAGGGACGCAACGACATCTTCGTCAGGGATCGCGGTTGTTTTGGTGTTTTCGTCAATTGTATATGTCATTTTTTCTCCGACACTTGAATTGTTATTCAAATGTTCATATATATGATATTCTCCGCTACCGTTTTTGTCAATATATTTTTAAGATATTTACAAAATTATTTTTGATTTTTTCAGGATATTAAAATAATAAATCGATTTTTCAGCAGAATATCAATCAAACTGTAAACTATCGAACAAAATCGGATTTGGTATACGATTTTTGCAAACTTGCATATTGATTTTAATTATATTTTAATGTACAATCGTAAAGTAAAGAACGATTTGCGCGCCCACGCGCGCATAAGGAGGAAATATGAGCAACAAAATGCAAAAGCATCTGCCTTTGATTTTCGTCGTTACGCTCGCAATCGTGCTTGCAAGCGTCATGACGTTCTCGATTGCGGGCATTGCAACGGCCGATACTGCAAAATCGTCGGTGGATAAACTTGAAATCGGTCAATTCAGCGATATTCACTACTTCCCCGTCGATGATTGCTATCAGGACATCAACAGCTCCGACTACAAAACAAGCGACTTCTACAATTCCATGACAGGCGACACGAAACTCGTTATGGAAAGCGGAATGATCCTCAAACAGCAGATCGAAGCATTCATCGAAGACGCAAAGAAAGGCATTGCGCCTACATACGTCTTTGCAACGGGCGACCTCAGCAAAAACGGCGAGGTCACCGCACTTGTGGACGTTGCAAACGCTTTGAGATATTTGCAAAACACCGTCAGAAATTTGCATGGCAAATACACCGACTTTCAGGTTTTCGCAACGCCGGGCAACCACGACCTTTACAACACGTCGGGCGCACTCTACTCCAAAACCGACGGTTCGAAGCGTGTTTCCGACGCTTTGAGTTCGATGCAATTCGCTCTCGTTTTTGCAGGTTTGGGCTACCCCGATGCAAACCTTGACGGAAGCGAAGGAGCAATCAAACTCACCGACTATCTGCCCGAAAACTATTGGTATGGCAAATACACCACGACGTATATCCCCTCCACCAACGCGAAAAATCTTGAGATTCACTATTACAACGAGCATCTCGAAGCGGTAAGAAATATGTCCGGCGGGACGACTGCCAACAAGCTCAAAGAGTACTATCAAATCGGCGATGTCAGCAATGCTCTTTCCCTCTCTGTCGAAATCGCAGACGGAAATCACAACGACTATGCGTTTATGGTCATCGACGCTCACGACAGAGAATCCGCAGACGTCGGAGCATACGTAAGAGTCAACGCCGCAGAATACGAAGTTCTCAAAGACAAAAAACAAGCAAACGGCACAGCATACACTTATTACGGAGCAACCGCAGAAGGTGCGGTTGACACGTCAACCACGATAGTTCCCGATTTTTCGTCGGACAATGCGGTTGTGTTCCGCTCGACAGGTCTTGACCACCTTTGCGGAGGCAGACTGACCGAAGGCGTTCTTGATTGGATGCAAAAATTCTGCGCAGATCAAAACGCAAAAGCCACCCTCGGTGAAAAAACCATCATAAGCTGCTTCCACCAAAACG
>FR895632.1:0-349 GCA_000434435.1 Firmicutes bacterium CAG:475 | reverse complement strand
CTTCCACCAAAACGCTCTTCCGCACTGGGAAATGGAAGACGAAATCCTCAAAGATTTCACCATTTACAACTGGGAAAACACCGCAAAACGCTTGCTCGATATGGGTGCCCGCTATGTCTTTACGGGACATATGCACGTTTGCGACGCAATGACTTACACCGATGTCGAAGGCAGAACGCTTTACGACTTCCAAACGGGTTCCTGTGTGAGCTATTACTCTCCCAGAAGATACACCACTCTCGAAAGATACGATTTTGACGGCAAACTCGGCGAAACTTGCGTTTCTTCCGTTTTCTGCCTTGACGATCTCAAAGACGCCAACGGCGTCGCTCGCCCCTTCAAAGAAGTG
>FR895631.1 GCA_000434435.1 Firmicutes bacterium CAG:475 | reverse complement strand
TCCGCGTGGGGACACACTCAGCACTCGCATAGATAAGTATCGTCCCATTGTTATGCCACTGCGCTTTGTGCGCCAGCTTCGCAACAACACGGCGCAGTCGCTTGTACTGTCCGTCAAGCTCGGCGTTCGCTTGCTCGCCGCCTTGCGGCTCGTGTTCTGTCTTTG
The DNA here is from genome assembly GCA_000434435.1 of Firmicutes bacterium CAG:475. Taxonomy (GTDB): domain Bacteria; phylum Bacillota; class Clostridia; order Christensenellales; family CAG-917; genus CAG-475. The sequence goes on along the minus strand of FR895631.1, from coordinate 17,828 downwards.
AAAAAGCACATACCGCTTATAAGTAAGCTATGAATGGGGTGCGGCAAAAGTCCGCTCAACAAGTTCGCGGACGGCGGTTATGTTTCGTTTTCAAATGAGAAAACACATATACAAGCATATCAACCGTGTGGGCGCAAAATCAAAACAATCAAATAATTACGCCAGAGGCGTAAAACAACAAAAAATACAATAAATTTTACTCTTTAGAGGTTATTATGAGAAAACCAATCATCGCAGGCAACTGGAAAATGAACAACACAATCGCCGATACAAAGGCGCTTATCACCGATCTTGCTCCGCTTGTTAAGGATGCACAATGCGACGTCGTCATCTGCACGCCGTACACCGATCTTGCAACCGCAGTCGAAATGACCAAGGGCACAAACATCAAAGTCGGCGCAGAAAACGTGCACTGGGCGGAAAAAGGCGCATTCACCGGTGAAATCTCCGCAAAAATGCTTGTCGAACTCGGCGTGGAATACGTCATCATCGGTCACTCCGAGCGTCGTCAATACTTCGGCGAAACCGATCAAACCGTCAATGCTCGCGCAAAGGCTGCTCTTGCGGCAGGTCTTAAACCCATCATTTGCGTAGGCGAAACTCTCGAAGAGAGAGAAAGCGGCAAGGTTGAAGAAGTGCTTGTGCGTCAAACCAAGGGTGCTTTCGACGGCATCGACAAAGATGAACTTGACAATATCGTCATCGCATACGAACCCGTTTGGGCAATCGGCACGGGTAAGACCGCAACCGCAGAAGTCGCAAACGAAACCATCGCAATCATCCGCAGAACCATGGCGGAACTCTATTGCCCCAAGTGTGCAGAAAACCGCGTTCGCATCCAATACGGCGGCAGCATGAACCCCAAGAACGTCAAAGAACTCATGGCTATGCCCGAAATCGACGGCGGTCTTATCGGCGGCGCATCCTTGAAGGCGGTCGACTTCTCTCAAGTCGTCAACTACTAATATCGCAACTGCGTAAAGATTGCCGATTTTCGTGATGAAATCGGCAATCTAACCGTATAAAATCTTTAAGCATACAACAAAAAGGACAACTATATGAAAAAACTTGTTTTGGTTGTAATGGACGGTGTAGGCAAGTCTAAAACCGGGCTTGGCGATGCCGTAACTCTTGCAAACACACCCACTCTCGACACACTTTTGAAAGAGTGCCCCAACACCTATATCAAGGCACACGGCACGGCGGTGGGACTTCCCAGCGACGACGATATGGGCAACAGCGAAGTGGGACACAACGCACTCGGTTGCGGTCAAATCTATTCGCAAGGCGCAAAGCTTGTTGAAGAAGCAATCGAAAGCGGCGACATTTTCAATTCTTCCGCATGGCAAGAGCTCAAAAACAACTGCGTGAAAAACGGCAGCGCAATGCACTTTATAGGATTGCTTTCGGACGGCAACGTACACAGCAACATCGGACATTTGATTGCATTGATAAAAGGCGCAAAACGCGCCGGAATAAAGAGAGTGTTTGCGCACGTACTGCTTGACGGCAGGGACGTTCCCGCAACCAGCGCGCTTACGTACGTAGACCAACTCGAAAGCGCAATGGCAGAGCTTAACGACGACAACTTCCACGCATGCATCGCAAGCGGCGGCGGACGTATGGTCATCACAATGGACAGATATTTCGCAAACTGGGATATGGTCAAAAACGGCTTCTACACCCACGTTTACGGCGAGGGCAGAGGATTTGCGTCGGCAACGGAAGCAATCGAAACCTATCGCAACGAAAATCCCGGCGTCATCGACCAGGATTTGCCTGCGTTCGTCATCAAAAAGGACGGACAACCCGTCGGCGCAATGCATGATGGTGACAGCGTGATTTTGTTCAACTTCCGCGGCGACCGTGCAATCGAAATCTCTATGGCGTTTGACAATGCGGACTTCTCGGGCTTCGACAGAGGCAATATGCCCAAAGTGCTTTATGCAGGCATGCTCCAATACGACGGCGACTTGCATTTGCCCGCGAGATTCCTTGTCGAGCCACCGCAAATCAAGTACACACTCAGCGAGTTCCTCGTCAATCGCGGCGTGAAATCCTATGCCGTTTCCGAAACTCAAAAGTACGGTCACGTAACGTATTTCTGGAACGGTAACCGCTCCGAGAAATTCTCCGACGACCTCGAAGTGTGGGAAGAAGTGCCCTCGGACAAAGTGTCTTTCGATCAACGTCCGTGGATGAAATCCGCCGAAGTCACCGACAAAGTTATCGAGGCAATCGAATCCGAGCAATACGGCTTTATCCGTTGCAATTATCCAAACGGCGATATGGTCGGCCATACGGGCAATCTCGACGCAACGAGAATAGGCGTCGAAGCGGTCGATCTTGCTCTTGCAAGACTGCTTCCGATCGTCAAAAAGCACGATTACGCGCTCATCGTAACGGCGGATCACGGCAATGCCGACGAGATGCTTGAAAAGAACAAGAAAGGCGTTATTTCCGTGCGTACGGCGCACTCGCTCAACCCCGTTCCTTTCATCGTTTACAACTACGATTGCCAAATCGCAGACGGAGCGTTCGGACTTTCCGACGTTGCGGCAACGGCAGTGAAGATTATGGGATTCGAGCCCGATTCTCATTGGAATCCGTCAATCGTTAAGTAATTTAAAAAGTAATAAAAAGGCCTGTCCCGCAACAAGCGCGGACGGGCTTTTTTATATTTCGTCGTTTTACCTTTCAAAATCGCATTTTTTATTTTTGATGAATATCGAGCGGTGGTGCGGCATAGAGTTTAGCAAACCAGATCGGAGGAGTTTATGGATAAATTTGACCTTTATCGTGATATTGCCTCGCGCACCGGCGGTGATATTTACGTCGGCGTCGTCGGTCCCGTGCGCACGGGCAAATCTACGCTTATCAAGCAGGTGATGCAGCAATTTGTAATCGACGGCATCGCAAATCCCGACGAACGCTCGCGCGCTGTCGATGAAATACCGCAATCGGCGGACGGCAAGACAATCATGACGACGCAACCGAGATTTGTGCCAAACGAGGCGGTGAGAGTGTCAGTGGGCGAAAATATCACCGTCAATATGCGACTTATAGATTGCGTCGGCTATCTCGTTGACGGCGCGCTGGGCGCACAAGAGGACGGCAAAGAACGTATGGTTTCTACGCCATGGTCAAACGAGGATATGCCTTTTTCGAAAGCGGCGGAAATCGGCACGCAAAAGGTCATCAAAGAGCATAGCACCATTGCGCTTGCAGTCACCACCGACGGTAGTTTCGGCTCGATAAAACGCGAGGACTACGTCGAGGCGGAAGAGAGGGTTATATCCGAGCTTAAAGAGTGCAAAAAACCGTTCGTAATCGTGCTTAACGTTGCAAACGTCAATGCGGAAAGCGCGCAAAATCTCAAAGAAGAGCTTGAAAAGAAGTACGACGCACCCGTCGTCGTAAAAAATGCGCTTGCTATGGACGAGGACGACATCAGCGAAATTTTGGAATCCGTGTTGCTTGAATTTTCAGTCAAGACGATCGATTTCGATTTGCCGCGCTGGGTGCAGGCCTTGCCCATCGATTGCGACGTGGTGAGAGAAATTATCGAGTGCGTAAAGGATATGGCAAAAGACGTGGATAAAATGCGTGACTACGACAAAATCGATTCGTATTTTGAAAACGCTACGTTTTGGAAACAACCCTCGTCAATCAGTCTCGACGCAGGCAAGGGCAGGGTGCACGTGAAGATGTCCACGGGCGACGACGTGTTCTTTAAGGTCGCGAGCGAGCAATGCGGCATAGACGTCAAAGACGATTTCGACTTGCTCAAAGAGCTTAAAATTCTTTGCAAAGACAGAGAAAAAATCGGTAAAATTCAATCCGCTATGGAGCAGGTCGAAACTCTCGGTTACGGAATCGTTGCGCCGACTATGGACGAAATCGAACTCAATCAGCCCGAAATCTTGCGTCAAGGTCAACAGTACGGAGTGAAACTCTCGGCAAAAGCACCCTCCCTTCACATTATGAAAGTGGACGTCGAAACCGAAGTAAGCCCCATCATCGGCAGCGAACAACAAAGCAAAGATATGGTTGAAGGCATGCTGCAAGACTTTGAAAACGACAAGCAAGCAATCATGAACACAAACATTTTCGGAAGGTCGCTCTCAACGCTGGTTGCGGACGGAATCAACAACAAGTTGCAAACCGTTCCCACGGACGCGGAACAAAAGCTACGCAAGACTTTGGGACGTATCGTCAACGAAGGCAAGGGCGGAGTGATTTGCATCCTGTTGTAACAAAAAGCAGTTTACAGTACCGTTTGTAAAGGATAAAATACAAAATCCGTCAACAGCGTGGGACGTTGGCGGATTTTGTTTTGCGCATAATGCGCATAGCGAATATTATGTTATTCGTTGACGTTTTCTGAGTCGGTCTCGGCGACGGCAAGCGCATTGTCGGTGACAACATCTTCCGCTTTGAGCGTTTGTGTCGCGTGTTGTTGATCCGCATCAACGAGCGCGGGAGGAAGATTCGGTTCGCGCACATAGACTTCTTCGGGAAGATGTTTGCGCCATTTTATAGTGAAGAAGAACGTTGCGGAAAGCATTGTGCCGATTGCCCAACCGATAGGCCACGACCACCATATGCCGACCGGGCCGAGCGGTTTGTAGAGAAATGCCGATATTACGACGCGCAATATCAGATCGGTGAACGTCGTAATCATAAATCTGCCCATTTTCCCACCGCCGCGAAGTACGCCGTCGGCAATAATTTTGATTGCAACCATAAAATAGAACGGTGATACGATGTGCAAAAACTGCAATCCCGTTGCCATGGCGTCGCTTCCGCCGTCTTCGAGGAAGATGAGAAGCAAAGGTTTGCCTGCAAGCATGTATAGCAGCACGATAGGCACGCAGAGTATCCACACGAATATCAGTCCCGACGTGAAACCGGGGCGAATGCGTTCGGGCTTGTTTGCACCGAGGTTTTGGCTCGTGTAGTTTGAAATGCCGTTGCCGAGAGTGGTGAAGGACGTTATTACGAGATTGTTGAGTTTTATGCTTGCAGAGTAGCCTGCCATAACAGCCGTGCCGAACGAGTTGACCATGCTTTGAATGATTATGTTGCCAACGGAGATGAAACTTTGTTGGAATATGCTCGGAACTGCAATGACGGCGGTGTCGCGTAGTATTCGCCATGAAAAAACTTTGATTTTGCCTTCGGTTATGATTTTTTTGAGTTGCAACAGCACAAATATAACCGCCAAAATACAGCTTACGCCTTGACACAGAAAAGTTGCCCATGCAACGCCGGCAACGCCCATTTTGAAGGTCGCCACAAACAGAATATCTATGCCGATGTTGGCAAGAGAAGAGCATGCAAGAAAAACAAACGGTGTGCGGCTGTCGCCCATTGCAGAGAAAATGCCCGTTGCGATATTATAGAAAAACACAAACGGCAAACCCCATACGTAAATATCCAGATAGAGTTTGGAGTCCGCCATAATTTCGCTCGGCGTGCGGATGAGCTGCAAAAGAGTGCCACTCAAAGTAAGCCCCAAAATCATCAAAATCGCGCACAAAACGCCGCCTGCAATCCAGGTGGTGAATACGGCTGTTTTCATGTCGTGATACTTTTTTGCACCGAAAAATCTCGAAACAATAACCGAGCAACCGATGTTGCATCCAAATGCAAACGCAATGAAAATGAGCGTTATTTCATAGCTGTTTCCGACGGCGGCAAGAGCGTTGTCGCCGATAAATTTGCCTGCGACGAAGCTGTCCGCAAGGTTGTACAGTTGCTGGAAGATGATACTTCCGAAAAGCGGAAGACAAAACTTCCAAATTACGCTCATTGGTTTGCCGACGGTTAAATCCTTTTCCATAATACGCCCGAAATATTTATTGCGCATATATTGTATGTTTGACAAATAATAATGTCAAATATATAATTAAAACAAATCAATAACATTGAGGTTATCGTTTCATGGAGATTCAACAACTCAGATATTTTCTCGTTGCGGCAAGGTATCAGCACGTAACAAAGGCCGCAGAGGAGATTCATATTGCGCAGCCCGCGCTTTCGCAAATAATAAAAAGGCTCGAATCCGAAGTAGGAACGTCGCTTTTTGAAAAAAACGGCAGAAACATAACGTTGACGCCCGAAGGGAAGATTTTGCAAGAAGAGGCACTTAAAATACTCAAAACAATCGATGAACTCCCGATTGTGTTGCAACAAAAGAAAGCGGAACGGGACAAAACCATCAAAATCAAAGTGTCGGCGGCAACCATCTGGCTTATGCCTGCAATCATTGCGTACAAAAAGACGCACCCCGACGTAAACCTCGATTTTATCCGCAACGACGATATGAGGGACTGCGACTTTTTGATAACCACAAGCACGGATACCGGTGGGCAGGCAGAAGAAAGTTTTATCGTTGACGAGGAAATTTTGCTTGCCGTGTCCAAGGATAGAGCAAAAACCATGCCACCCAAAGTCAGATTGTCCGATTTGAAAGGGGACGTTTTTTTGATAACAGACAAGAGCAAACCGTTTTTCCGTATATGCGAAGAGTACTGTCTTAAATCCGGTTTTGCTCCGAACGTAATTTTCGAGTGCGACAGCCAAACCGTGATCTTCGACCTTGTCAGTGCGGACTTGGGTGTTGCTTTTTGCCCGACATTCTCTTGGGGGAAAATTGACCAGAATAAAATCACACTCCTGCCTTTTGAAGAAAAGTGTTTCCGCAAAATCGTCCTCATTGCCTTAAAACAGACCACGCCGTTGCAAAAAGACTTTTTTGCCTATCTCAAAAATTTTATGTCCGATGCACAAACATCGCAACACAAATAACGATTGCCAAATCGATATTTTTTCGGAATTTCATTTGAAAAAAGCGCACCGTGTGGTGCGCTTTTTTGAATACGGAAAGAATTTGAACTAATCCGCACCATGAGGAGATAATCACCAGTCTTCGCGGTGATTGATTTTGACGTCGTCATAATACTCAAAGTACTTTTGCTTGTATCTTTGAGTTTCTTGGCGGTGGCGTTTTAGTTCGGCACGCGCCGCTTTTTCGGATTCGGTTTTCGGCTCTTCTCCTTTGACTTCGTCCAGGGGAGTGAGATTATATTTCAAATAATCCATATAATTAAATCTCGATGTGTTCGACGTCGTCGCGGGTGCTGCGCTTGTAGATGACGATTTTGTTGCCGATTGCCGTGACAGGCTCTGCGCCGGTCTTTTGGCAGACTTCGTCCAAGACGTCTTTGGTGTTGGCTTCGGCGTTGCGCAAGACGGAGATTTTGACGAGCTCGTGCAATTCGAGCGCAAGGCAGATGTCCTTGACTTGATTGTCGCCAACGCCGTTTTTGCCGATTTGGAAGATCGGGTTTATGGTTTGCGCCATACTGCGAAGTTTTGCGCGTTGAGAACTTGTGATCATACTTGTTTCCTTGTATTTGCGATTTGCGGATTGCAAAGCGCGTTGTCGTTTTTCTTATATTAGCATTTTTGACGCCGTGACACAAGCGTCAGGACATCTTTCTGTCCATATCGATGACGAAAAAGTATTTGACGGGATCGTTGCCGAATTCTTTTTCCAGTGCGTCTTTCACGTCGTCGAGGGTTATTTTGCTGCCGTAGGGGATTACGACGTCGAAAAGCATATTGGTATGCGTCTGACCGCTGACAAGGCGAAAATCGTGCAAAGACAAATTTTCGTCGAGGTTGGCGATTGCGTTTTGCGCGCGGAGTTTAAGCACGGCAAGTTGCTTGTTTTTGGTGTCAACGGGGTCCATATGTATGGTGATACGCACGTGCATTTCGTTCCAAAAATCGTGCTCGATGTTGTCGATGACGTCGTGGCTTTTGGTTATATCGACGTCGGCAGGCACTTCGACGTGTGCAACCACGAAGCAGTGATTTTCGCCGTAGCTGTGTACGACCAAATCGTGCACGCCGATAACGCCGTCGTAAGATAAAATCTTTGCGGTGATTTTGTCAACGAGTTCTTTCGGCGGTTTTTCGCCGAGGATGGGGGACATCGCTTCTTTGATGAGAAGTATGCTCGACACAATGATAAATGCCGACACGGCGATACCCATGATGCCGTCAACGCTCACTTTCGGGCTGATTTTGTCGCCCGCAACGTCGATGACTATCGTCGAAATCAAAACGGCAACCGTTGCCAAAACGTCGTTTCTGCTGTCTGCCGCCGACGCTTTGAGCGCGCCGCTGTTTATTGCTTTCGAAAAGTCGAGATATATGAGCATCTGCACGAGCTTCATCGCGATTGCCACGCCCAAAACGACGTAGGTGTAAACGCTTACGCTCACTTCTTCGGGGGTTATGCACTTTTCGATTGACGATTTCAAAAGCAGTATGCCGATAAAAAGCACCGTTACGGACACGAGTAGGGAAGTGATGTATTCATACCTTGCGTGTCCGAAGGGGTGGTCGTTGTCGGGCGGAGTTGCCGAAAGTTTGAAGCCTACGAGCGTAACCACGCTGCTGCCGGCGTCCGACAAGTTGTTGATTGCGTCTGCGATTATCGTGATGCTGTTGCCCACAACGCCCACTATGAGCTTGAACACGCAAAGCAAGGCGTTTGATATTATGCCGAATATGCCTGCGACAAGTCCGTAGCGGAAACGCACTTTCGGGTTTTGAGTGTCCTGATAGTCTTTTATAAAAAGTTTGCGGATAAATTTCATTTTTGCGATTCTCTCTCTTTGTTATTAATAGAATATTCCCCAAAAAACTCGATGTCAAGATTTTCGGGGAATATTGGCTGTTTCTTATCCGTCAAATACGGCAAGTTTTATTGTTTTTTCATTTTGCGAGGACGGAGTTTTATCGCTTGAACGAGGAAGTACACACCCACGCAAATCGCAATCGCGCCCACGACCGCAACGAGAACGTACCAAAGGTTAACATCTACGCTGTCGCCCGATTTCGCGCGTTGCCACATATTGACGACCACGTCGTTGCGCTTGCCGAAATCGCGCATAACGCCCAGCGTTTCGTTGATGATCGGGTAGCGACCTTCGTCTGCAAAGTATTCTTCAACGTCGTATTCGCAATCTTCGAGATATGCAAGCACGTCCTCGTCCGCTTGAAGCAACTCTTTGTTCGTTGCCGACGTGTAGCCGATTGCCACCGAGTTGCGCACCGAGCTCATGGGATTGCACATGTAGTCGATAAACATCATTGCGGCAAGCTTGTTGTTGACGGAAGTGGGAATGCACCAACCGTCGTACCAGATGTTGCTTGCAACTTCGGGGACGAAATAGCCGAGTTGATAGGTGTCGGTCTCCTCGTCGTAGCCGCCTTCTTCGATTGCCCAAAGCGCGTCGCCGCTCCACGCAAAGTCCGCGTAAACGATTTCGTTTATCATATCGTCCTTGCCGAAATCGACTTCGTATCCCGAGATGTGTTCGCGCTGGTCGGTGAGCACCTTTTCTGCCGCCGCAACCATCTCGTCGTCGGTGCAGTTGATAAGCTCTTGCACGGTGTAGTCCTTATATTTTTCGGGGAGCAGACCGTATTCGTACATGTAGAAGATAGCCGCCGCATACGTGTCGCGAACGCTGTCTTTCATGAGAATTTTATTTTCCAGCTTCTCGTTCTTTTGCACGTTCCAAAGCACGCCCCAGCCGTATTGTTCAAGCTCTTCGAGGCTCACAACGGACGTATTGTAAAGGATGCCGAGAGTGCCGTACATATACGGAACCATGTATTCCGTCATGTTGTGCGACGTGCCGTCTTGCGTTTTTATGTCGCCGAACATTTCGTTGATTTTGTCCATAACGCCGTGGTCTATGTTGCCCCAACCGGACTTTAAGCTGCTCATATTGGCAAGTGAAATACCGTATTTGGTCAAATCGCTTTGAATATCGGCTTTTATGTCGTTGTGGTTGAGAAGACAACCTGCGGTGAGCAGTTTTTCGATGGCATATTCGCTCGGACAAATCAAATCGACTTTGGCGTCGCCTTTGAGCACCTTGGTCATCATCGTTTCGTTTGTGTCGAACGTAGTGTAGGTTATCGACAGCGCGCGTCCCGTTTTTTCTTTGTAGTAGTCGGCAAATTCGTCAAGCAAGGTTTTGCCCGTTTCTTCGTCGATTTCGGCGTCGATATAATCTTCCCAGTTGTATATCACAAGTTTGTCGCCGCCGCTTTCACCCTTCGTGCCGTTGTTGCAGGCGGTGAGGGTGGGAAGCAAAATCGCGCTCAAAACGAGGGATAAAACGATAAGCGTTGCAATGCGTTTTTTCATGCGTTTGCCTCCTTAGCCTTTTTCTTTTCGTGCGAGATCTTGACGAGGTTGATTGAAAGCACCGCCGCAAGAACGATGACGAATATGATGGAGAATATCGCGTACCAGAAGGGTTCGAGACCTTGTACGCGCGCGTCCGAATAAATGTAGGTTGACAACGTGTTGATGCCCGTCGCCGCGCCCTTGTTGATTTGAGTGATGATAAAGTCGTCCATAGACATGATAAACGCCATAACAAAGCCGCTTACGATGCCGGGCGTGATGATGGGGATCATGACTTTCACCAACGCTTTGAAGGGGTTTGCTCCGAGGTCGAGAGCCGCTTCGTAGATGTTCGGATCCATGGATTCAAGCTTGGGAAGTACGCTGAGCACGACGTAGGGTGTGCAAAACGCTATGTGAGCGATGATAAGGCGCAAGTAACCTTCGGGGAAAGCGAACGTGATGAAGAACACCATCATTGAAACCGCCATAACGATTTCGCTGTTGATGATGGGAAATTGGTTGACGTTTTCCACAATGCGTCTTGCTCTCTTGCCGAGGTTGAAGATGCCTATCGATGCAAACGTGCCCATAATCGTTGCGACGACCGAAGATATGCTTGCGATGATAAACGTGTTGGCAATCGCGCTCCAAAGATCGGGGGATTTGTCCGACTTGAAGATTGAAATGTACGCCTCGAAACTGAATCCGTTGTCAAAATTGAAATTCGAGCTGTTCGAGAAAGAATACACGATGAGCAAGATTATCGGCGCATACAAAATTGCAAGGATTATCAAAAGATAAAACTTTTCGAAAAAGCCGATTATTTTTTGTTTTACCATAACGACCTCCTTACAGCGTTGCTGTTGCGGTTAAACTTGTTCATGACGAAGTTGGAGATGAGAACGAACACCAGCATGACAAGGCTCATTATCGAACCTACGCCGTACATGCCTTGTTCGAAACTCAATTGTATGGAATCGCCGAAGAGGAATATCTTGCCGTTTGAGAGCAATTGCGAAATCGCATACGTGGAAATGGTGGGGATAAACACCATTGTGATTCCGCTGAATATTCCGCTCATGGAGAGGGGAAGCGTGGTTTTCAAAAACACCGTCGCTTTGTCTGCACCCAGGTCTTGCGCCGCTTCGATATAGCTCTTGTCAATGCTCGAAATGGTGGTGTGCAAGGGCAGTATCATAAAGGGCAGATAGTTGTACACCATGCCGAAAAGCACCGTTCCCATGCCGAGGTCCACGCCCAGGGCGATGAAGATCGCCTTTGTCGCAAGCGTACGGATGAGGAAGTTGACGCCCATAGGAATGACGTACAACAGCACCAAAATGCGCCCGCTAGGCATTTTTGAAAGGAAATACGCCACGGGATAGCCTATCACAAGGCACAGTATAGTGGTGATGACGCCCACCAAAAGCGAGTTGCCGAGCACGATAAGGCTCGATTTCGACGTGAAGAAAATCTTGAAGTTTTCAAGAGTCAGATTGTTGTCGCTGTCCAAAAACGCGTTGACGAGGATAAGAACCAACGGCACTACGACGAACAGCAGAAGAAAAAGGATGTAGGGAACGGAGAACACCTTTTTCGTCAATCTGAATTTTTTGCGAGAGGTGTTTTTCACTCTATATCCTCCTTTTGAGAATCGTCGGTTTCGGTTTGCGATTGTTCTTGTTGTTCCGCCTCGATGATGCGTTCTTCGACCGCGTCGAATTTTTCGGGTTCGACAAGGCGCGCTTGCTCGATTGCTTCTTGTTCCTCTTTTGTGAGAGTTTCGTCCTTGACGACGCTTTCGACGGAGGTTTCTTCTTCGCTGCGCTTTTCGATTATGATTTTTTCCGGTGCGATCTTGATGCCTACGCGGTCGCCTTTGAGCCAATCGTCGTCGGTATCGGCAAAGAAAATATAGTGGTCGTCGGTGGAGAGAATGGCTTGATAGTAGCTGCCCTTGTAGATTGAGGAAAGCACCGTTGCGCCGATTTGTCCGTCCTCTTCGTCGTCGGTGATTTCAACGTCGTCGAAGTCGACTAAAACTTTGACGGGAGTGTCAATTTCAAGGTCGGTCTTGCATTCGAAGTCCGTTCCGCAAATTTTAACGAGGTTTTCGCCGGTGATAACGGTGTCGATTTCGTTGATGATACGCGTTTTGTGCATGATGTGAAGGTCGAACGGCTTGATGTATATGCCCACCGTTTCGCCGACCTCGTAAGTGTCGGTATCGTGCGCGACGATTTCGTTGCCGTTGGCAAGAAGGGTGATTTGATAGTGGTCGCCCTTGAATACCGACGATATGACTTCTGCGGTGAGAATGGTGCGTTTGTCGTCAACCTTTTTGATCTTGACGTCCTCGGGACGAATGATGACGTCGATGGGTTCGTTGTGTTTGAAGCCCTTGTCCACGCACTCGAAAACGGTGTCGCAAAATTCGACTTTGCAATCTTCAAGCATAGTGCCCGAAAGAATGGTGCTTTCACCGATGAAGTCTGCCACGAATGCGTTTGCCGGCTCGTCGTACACCTTTTCGGGAGATGCGATTTGTTGAATTTCACCAAGGCGCATGACGACGATTTTGTCGGACATCGTGAGAGCTTCTTCCTGGTCGTGCGTGACGTAAATGAAAGTTATGCCGAGGCGTTTGTGCATATCCATAAGTTCGAGTTGCATATCTTTGCGCATTTTGAGGTCGAGTGCGCCGAGAGGCTCGTCGAGAAGCAAAACTTCGGGTTCGTTGACCAAAGCGCGTGCGATTGCAACGCGTTGTTGTTGTCCGCCGCTCAAAGAGGACACGTTTCTGTGGCCGTAGTCTTCGAGGTCAACCATTTTGAGAGCGTTGTTGACTTTTTCTTTGATTTCCGCTTTCGTGTACTTTCTGAAAAGTTGGACGGTTTCGCCTTTCTTGTTGGTTTTCGTGCCGTTGGGTATGACTTTGAGTTTCAGACCGAACGCAATGTTGTTGAAAACGTTGAGATGAGGGAAGAGCGCGTATTTTTGAAATACGGTGTTGACGGGGCGAAGGTGCGGAGGAGTGTCCGTGATGTCTTTGCCGTTGAAAATGATTTTTCCGCTTGTGGGCATTTCAAAGCCCGCAATCATGCGAAGAGTGGTGGTCTTGCCGCAACCGCTCGGACCGAGCAGGGTGACGAATTCGCCGCGCTTTATCGTGAGGCTGGCGTTTTTGACCACTTGCTTGCCGTCGTACTCTTTGTAGACGTTGCGAAGTTCGATGATGTTGTCAACAGGTGTCTTGTTTGTCATATGTGTTTCCTCGGTTGTGCGGCATTGCCGCATGATATCTGCGCGATGCGCAGGTGATATCGCACTATGTGCGGTGATATCCTCACGTTGTTCGGATGATATCGTTGCTTACGCAACGGTGATATTGCGCCGTCGGCGCAGTTGCGGTTTATTTATCAGAACGTGGGCGGTGACGCAACCCAAAGCACCACGGCTTTTTCATTGGTGCGGTTTTCAAGGCGGTGCGGTTTGTCCGACGTGAAGTAAAACACTTCGCCCTTTTTCACACAGTACGCCGCTTGCCCTATGTGCAACCACACTCTGCCCGAAATCACGTATCCGAATTCCTCGCCCTCGTGCGGTACATCCTCTTCGAGAGTCGTATGCGGTTCGACGGTCACGCGGATGGGTTCCATCTCGTTCTTTTGAGCATTTGGCACAAGCCATTCGATTTTGTGCGTGTCCGCCACTTTTTCGATAAACTCCGCTTCGGTGAACACCACCTTTTCTTCCTTTTCGTCCTTGAAAAAGTCCGCAAACGTAGTGCCAAGTGCATTGAGTATATCTTCTAGCGTCGTTATGGACGGTGAAGTCAGCTCGTTTTCCAGTTGCGAGATATAACCTTTGGTCAATTCGCATCTGTCGGCAAGTTCCTCTTGCGTGAGGTTGTTTTGAAGGCGCAACCTCTTGATTTTCGTGCCAAGTTCCATATAAACTCCTTAAATGCAAAAACAGTACACACATCGTACTTTTCGTTTAGACTGACTAAACTTTTGCGTCGGTTTAGGCAAAATCGACCGCGTGTTTAATAGGTTTTGCATTTTTTAACAAAAAGTTTAGCAAAACTAAACTTATTTATCAAAATCGATTATATATATTTGCAGATACAATGTCAAATATTTTGCAGTATTTTTTCAAGATGAAAACAAATTTTTTTGAGCGGCGTTTTTATATGAAAAGACCTCGCATATTTCGGCGAGGTCCAAATCTTTAATTTTTGTTTGATAATTGTTATTTTACGATTTATTCGGCAGTGCCCGCGACGGGAATGTTTTCAAACTCGACGGCGTAAGGGCCTTCGTAGTTTGCCGATACAAATCTCTCTTTTGAGAAACGCACGTTTTGTTGCGCTTCGATGAGGTTGCCGTTGATAGAACCGCCCGTTACGGGAGTGACTTTGTCGCCGTCGATGAGGTAGGCAAGACGGATTTCGCCGCCGAAGTGTCCCGAGAATGAATCCATTTGGAAATCTGAGAACGCAACTGCCCAAAGGCAAGGTTTCTTTTTCATATCCGCAAATGACACGCTGCCTTTGTTTTCGCATCTCACTTTTTCATACGCGCCGGTGGGCTTTATGCCGAGGTAGCGGCAGAAGGGAGTGCTGCCGTGCATTGCGGCAAGTTTGCCGTCGCCGACAACTTTAAGGTCTTGCATTTTTATGCCGTCGCCGCTGAAAGGGCTTGTTGCGACAAGGGAGAGTCCGAGCGCGTCGCCTATTACGTCGCCTTGCACGCCGTCGCCGATTTTCCAGGTGGAATAACCGGGATAAATCATATCCGCCGCCGATTTTTCATTGTAGTATGAAAGCACTTCCGCAAGGTTTTGACCGCTCAAAATTACGTTGTATTTGCCGCTTTTGAGCACTCTTTGCGCGCACGCTCTGTCATACACGAAGTCAAGGTATTCTTTCACGCCTTGCGTAAGAGCGTCGGTGCATACGTCGTCGTATTCGAATTGATTGATAAGCTCGACGTCCTCGGGAGATTTGCATTGCACGACGTAGTCGCCTTTGCAAACGGCGTCGGTGAAGGATACGTCAGTGCCTTCCGACGACAAAATGCGAGTGTAAGTTCTATGGCAAAACACTTCCGTCGAGTTGACGTAGGCGTGCTCGTTCGTGTCTGCCTTAAACACTGCCGCCGCCATTTTGCCTGCGCTTTCGGCAAGAGGCGCACTCGCAAGTTCGCCCTGTTTTACTATTGTGTCCGACGTGACTTTTTCGGGAGCGTCGAAATAGGGATTCATTGCAAATTGCGCCGCATAATACGCGCTTTCGATCGCGCTCTTTATTTCATCGTAAGACATCGAGGAAATGACTTGCGCACTCATATTGCCCACGAGCTTCTTTTTGTCCTTTTCGCCTTGTCTGTACACGGTGACGGTGCATTTGTGCGTGTCCTTGATACGTCTTGTGTCAAGAGCGTGCTTGACGAAAAACAATTCCGCCGATTCTTCTTTGACTTCGTTTATTCTCCAACGCTCGATATTGAGCTCGGACAATGCTTTTTTGATTTTTTCCAACATAGTATCACCTCTCAGCCAAGTCTGATGCGAGCCTTCATATACGGGCCGCCGTCGGACACTTTAACCCACTCTTTGTAACCTTTTCCGCAGAAACCGCTGCCGCAAGTTACGAGGGAGGAACTCATCATGCTCACCGATTTGAGAAGGTCTGGAACGTAGCCCGTGAGCACGATGGGGGAGAACACTTTGCCCGTGAGTTTGCCGTCTTTGATTTCTCTTGCGCGCGTAACCATGCATTGAATACCCCAGTTTTTCGGGTCTTCCATACCGCTGGAGGGAGATTCGAGCAAGAAACCGTATTTGACGGACGCAATCATATCTTCGGGAGTTACGCCTTCCTTTGCGCCTTCGAAATAGGTGTTTGTCATACGCGTGTAAACTTTGCGCTCGTAGCTTTCGCGTCTGCCGTTGCCGGTGGGCTCTACGCCGAGTCTTGCCGCAGAGAGTGCGTCGCACATGCCGCGTTTCAAAATGCCGTTCGAGATGACGACCGTGTCACCCGTGAGGGTGCCTTCGTCGTCAAACCAGCAAGTTGCCGTATCGTCAACCGCGTTGCCGTCGTGCATTGTGACGAGGTCGCTTGCGACTCTTTGGTCGATAAAACTCGAAGCAAGGGCTCTGTCTTTGACAAACATATCCATTTCCACGCCGTGACCGAACGCTTCGTGCACTATCATGCCCGTTGTGTCGGGATCGCAAATGCAATCGTATTCGCCGGGAATCATAGGTTCGCTCTTCAAAAGTTCGACTGCCTCGGACGCAACTTTGATTGCGTAATCGTCCATTCTGTTCAAAAGTTCCGCACCGCCGAGGGTGGAGAAGCCTTTGTACGCATCCTTGACTTCCTCGCCTCTTGCCGCCATAGCCATGATTGCGCCGTTTGTCCACATAATCGTTTGATCGAGGTCGCGATTTTCGGAGATGAAAATCTTTCTAAACGCTCTGTACGAAATGGTTGCGATTGCGTCCAGAACGCCGTCAACCGTCAACGCCTTGTTGCGTATTTCGTCAAGCCTTGCAAGGATTTTTTCATCTCCGAGTTCCTTCGGATGAACCTCGAATGCGCTCACCTTTTTGAGTGTTGCGGGTTTATCGCTCGGAATGGGGGTGTGAAGAGGCTCTATCCCTTGCGGAATGCACTTTGCCTCTTGCGCAATGCGCTCTTCGATTGTTTTGACGATTTGAGGTATTTTTTCCTCGGAAAACTCGTTGAATGAATATTCCGCACAACCGATATTGTCGAATACACGCACGACATAGCCCGATCCGCCGCCGAAACCTTGGCTGTTTATTCTCTTGCCCGTGCGGCTTATTCTCCAACCGCGGTTGTCGTCCTCGACGGCAAGCACGGAAGCATAAGCGTACTTCTTGCGGAGTTCTTTCACAAGATCTTTGAGCGCGGGTTTGATTTGATCAAGTTTTTCAAACATATTCCGTCTCCTTTTTGGATTTTCAACGTCGCAAAGAATTTACGTCGCATTTTATGCGGTAGTTCGTCGTCTTTACGATATTGAATCTTAAACTTATTTTTATTTTATTTATTTTTATTCTATAATCGTCATCGTCGATTTGTCAAGTTTTCGGTTGGTTGCGATTTTGCAACTATCCGTTGCTTTTTCGAAAATATTTTAAAACTGCAACGAAAATAAGTTGTACGGCAAAAATTTATTGACCTGATTTGAAAATGGATATAAAATAAAACCGATAAAACGAGGTGAAACTATGCATTACACGTACAAAACGAAGGGAACTTGTTCAAGAGAAATATCTTTCGACATCGACGGCGACATCATCACAAACGTACACTTTGTGGGCGGATGCCCCGGCAATCTGACGGCAATTCCCATTTTGGTTGAAGGTATGACTGTCGATGAAATCGAGAGCAAACTCAAAGACGTCAAATGCGGATACAAAGATACTTCTTGCGCAGGACAACTCGCAAAAGCCGTAAGAGAAGCAAAGAACGCCGAAAATGTGTAAGCAACACTGATAGGACACAGATTTAGAAATCTAAATGCTATGTCCCCCTTCCTCACGTGTTTCCCCAACCGCCGTT
>FR895630.1:1120-2646 GCA_000434435.1 Firmicutes bacterium CAG:475 | reverse complement strand
ACGCCGTCCCCCTCTTGTAGAGGAAGAATCAACACCCGTGAGGAAAGGGGAACACTGCAATAAAAGTATATCCCCTCCCCTCTTGCAGAGGATGAAAAAGCACTCCGCGATTTTTATCACGGAGTGCTATTAACACGTTTATTCGCTCAATCTGGCGGTTTTAGGCGTGTTTTTCAAGCAAATTCATCACATGCGGCCCAAGCAAATCCCAATCGACGCCCACCATACCGTGATTTTCACCGGCAAGTTCGATGAGCCTGTCACCGAGGGCTGCGATATATTCGGGCGTTGCGGTATTTCCTCCGATAGAACTGTAATACGGCACTGTTCCGTCGCCCCACTTGCTTTGCGCACCGCCCGCGGTGACAAGTTTGTAATTGTACTTCACACAGCCGTAATCGTCATATACTATATTGCCGTCCTCGTCTTTGACTGTGGTAAGTTCAAGATTGGTAATGGTGCTTGCGCCGCCTGTGCCGAGGAAATAATAGGAATTTTCTATGCTTTCGCTTGCGATTTTGCCGTTTATAAACATGTTGTCGAAATATTCGTCGAGGTTTGCGGCAAAATCTTTGAGCCTATACCCGTCCTTGTCGGCAGGTTGTCCGTCAGTTGCCAAAACTCTTGCGTAATCCGCGCCGTCATCGGAATCCTTGATTTCCTGTTTCGTGCGCGGAACGAGATATTTTGCCCAACGCATCGACTTGTAGAGGTCGTAAAGTTCTTCTTTCGTTGTGATTGCCTTTCCGTCGACGGTGATTGCCGGATTGTCGTCGTCATATTGGTCGGAGCTTATAAGTTGCCACGACGGGACAAGGGACATAAGTCCTTGATTGTTGCGGAAGAAATCGCCGAGCTTGCCGTTGACGACGCTGTCAACGATTGCATATACGTCCACGGGCAATCCGCTCAAATCCATGCCGCCGAGAAAATTGTCAACGTACACGTCGGGGCAAGCCATTGCGGCAAGAGCGTCGAACGAGCCGAGAGTTGCCGGCGCAAAACCCATATACAACTTGACTTTGTTGCGATTCGCTTCGCTTCTTGCAAGATAATTGTTCACCACGGGTGCGCCCATGCTGTGCGACATAAATATCACTTCTTTATAGCCGTTGCGTTCGATGAAGTTTTCAAGCTCCGCCGCACTCTTTGCGGGTGACATACGCCAGTCCTGATTGTAGATCAAAACGTCGTAGCGGTTCGAATATTTTTCGGCAATGTTGTCAACAAAGTTTTTGTAAATTCCGAATGCGCCGTAACTCACGTCCATTACGTTGCCGCTCGCATCCTTAGGCAAACCGTTTGCCGGAGCGATATTTGGATTGTAAGAATTGCCCTCGTTGTCCAAAGTGAGATTCCAAAGAAGAGATCCTTCCTTGTAACTTACGGCACTTCCGACCAGTTTTAATATATCCGAAAATTCGTCTTTGAAATGCGCAACGATTTCTTTCATCTCCATCTCGCCTTTCATAACCTTTATGGCGTCGATCTCGGTTTTGAAAGGCTCCCACACCGCCTCATTCGTT
>FR895630.1:824-1113 GCA_000434435.1 Firmicutes bacterium CAG:475 | reverse complement strand
GCCCCCCCCGCCTCATTCGTTTCTTGGTCATAAAGCCCTCCTCCGAAAAGCGCAGTGACATAGATGATTGCTTTGTCATTCTTCTTGTTTTTGTCGCCGCACGCCGCAAGCAAAAAACACGATGCAAAAACAACGCACGCCAAAACACATGCAACGATAATCTTTTTCACCTTCATATTTTCCCTCTTCAAAAAAACGGGCTTTATCGTCTACATCCGCATAGATAAAACCCGTTTTGTGTTGTTTTTGTTATTTTGTAACAGGATATAACCGTAGCACTTCGTTTGTC
>FR895630.1:0-750 GCA_000434435.1 Firmicutes bacterium CAG:475 | reverse complement strand
TTTTTAATCCCCGTCCAAACCGCTTTTATCATAAGCGAGTCGCGCGTGTCGAGAGCGGCGGCAAAGCCTTCGAGCATAACCATAAACTCTGCTCTTTCCTCTTCTTCCATTGCCGCCTCTTGCAAATTGTTGTACATTGCAACGATAAGATATTCGGTTTGTTGATGAAGTCCGCTGGACGCAAATTCCACCGTGCGTTCAACCGCTTGCGGCTCTTCCTCCACTCCGTCAACGACAAGGGACACGAGCGCGAGTTTAAACGGCTCGACCACTCTCGAACAAAACTGTTCGAAGCAGGCTTGCTTTGTCTCTTCGGGGAAATACTTTGCCGAAAAACCCACTATATCCATGCCGTCCGCATCGAATTCCACAAGCATATTCGACACGAGCGCAACCAGCGTTTTCGGATTTTTGGGAAGTCTGAAAACGTCGCTGTCGCCGAGCTTTGCGCATGCTTTTTTCTTTTCCGCGTCGTAGTCGAAACCTTGATTGCATTTTGAAAGCACCGAGCGGAACTCGGGATAGTACGCCAAACACTTCAACACGGGTTTGAGCTTTCTGTCAACAAAAATGAGATTGGAGTTGGTCAAATCCTCCACTGCGCACACGAGCGCGTGCACGCCTTCACCGTTGTAATTCATATATATTTCCGCCTATTATAATTCTAACGTTTGTTGTTCACTACACGAGCAATCGGGGATTAACTATAATTGCAATTTCCCCTTTCCTCACGTGTTTGGACTTCGGCGT
>FR895629.1 GCA_000434435.1 Firmicutes bacterium CAG:475 | reverse complement strand
CAAACGCCGAAGTCCAAACACGTGAGGAAGGGGGGAAAGTTGTATTAAGAGTTCTAAACGTTCAACTTTTTACAGCGTTGTTTTTATAAGTGCAAAAGTGGATAGTGTAGCCGTTGTCGTCGATGGGTTCGCTTTGCTCGACAAGTTGCCAGTTGGGCATATCGTCAAGGTTTTCGTGGAAAACTTCCGCGCCGCCGTCCGCATCGACTTTGGTGACGTAGGCAGTGTCGCAGTAGGGCAACAGAGTGCGATACATCATTGCTCCGCCTATGACGTAGGTTTGATCGCTGTCGTAGTTTTTGAGGGTTGCAAACAGCTCGTCAAGGGATTTGACAAGAATATATCCTTTTTGCATTGCGTCCTCTTCCGTGCCGTTCGGGTTAAGCACGATATTCGTGCGATTTTTGAGGGGCATACCGCCGGGAAAGGAGAGAAGCGTGTTGCTGCCCATAACCACGGTTTTGCCTTTTGTATGTGCGACGAAATGGCGCATGTCCTCTTTGAGAGAAAAGAGCAAGTCGTTTTTCTTGCCCAATCCCCACTTGTTGTCAACTGCAAATATTGTTTTCATTTTGACCTTGTTTTGACAATCGATTGAAACTTGTCGATTTTTCGTATAAAAAGCAACGTTTTTCTTTCAAAATCCTAATTGTTTTTTTGCGTAAATAACACCGTTTTTTCTTTCAAAATTCTATGGTTTTTTGTGTAAAAACGATGTGTTTTCGATGCTTTTTCGTTCAGATTGCCACTTCGATTTTCTTGTCGAGCTTGGTGTATTGATAGTTCTCAAGCTCGAAATCGTCTACGGTGAAATCGTAGAAATTTTTGACGTCCTTGTTCATCTTGAAAGTCGGGGCGGGATACTGCGGATTGTTGAGAATCTCCTCGACAATCGGGATATGGCGGTCATAGATGTGCGCGTCGCTTATTACGTGTACGAATTCACCGACTTCGAGATTGCTCACTTGCGCGAACATATGCAGCAAGACCGCATATTGCACGACGTTCCAGTTGTTTGCGGTGAGGGTGTCCTGACTGCGTTGGTTGAGAATGCCGTTGAGTTTGTTGCCGGTGACGTTGAAAGTCATCGAATAGGCGCAAGGGTAGAGATGCATCTCGTGCAAATCCTCAAAGTTGTAGATGTTGGTGAGGATACGTCTGGATTGCGGATTGTGTTTGAGGTCAAAAAGCACTCTGTCCACTTGGTCGAATTCGCCCTCGGGATATATGCTCTTTTTGCCGAGTTGATAGCCGTACGCTTTGCCTATCGAGCCGGTTTCGTCCGCCCAGCTGTCCCAGATGTGAGAGTTGAGGTCGTGCACGTTGTTGCTCTTTTTTTGCCAAATCCAGAGAATTTCGTCTATTGCGGACTTGAACGCCGTGCGACGCAACGTGATGATGGGAAACTCTTTTGAAAGATCGTATCTGTTGACGATGCAGAATTTCTTTATCGTGTGCGCGGGCGTGCCGTCAAGCCATTTGGGGCGTACTTCGAGGTTTTCGTCGCTGATGCCGTTGTCGAGAATGTTGCGGCAAGTGTCTATAAAAATTTTGTCTGCCAGGCTCATAATGCGTCCTTTTGTTATTGCAAAGGCCTCATATTTTATGAAGCCTTCGATATTCTTGTCGTTTAGTCTTTTATCACGAGTTGCGCGTTGATTTCACGCATGAGGTCGATGGGCACTTTGATGACGCGTCTGTCGAAAGTGACAAGTCCGTTCATTTCTTGCTCGACGTCGCTCACCTCGGTGTAGACGGTTGCCGAAAGTCCTTTGTCAATCTTGGGTACGATTGTTTTTTCGTACAATCTCTTAATTGCTTTTGCAAGCGCGGCGGGCTTTTTGTAAATGCGGTAGCCGAATTGGTTGTCGGGGGAGTACATATGTCCCTCGGTCTTGATTGCGTATCCGCCGAACTCGCTGAGAATGTAGCAACGATCGTCTTTTCTTGGCACGAACAAGGGTTTGAAATAGATGTGCAAGCTCTTTGTGTCCGACGTGCCTTTGCCTTGATCGTTCCAGCCGCTTACGCTGTCGATAAGACGAGTAGGATCGATTTTTTTCATCTCCTTTGTGATACGAACGGAGTCGAATTGTCCCCAGCCTTCGTTGAAGGGTACCCATACTGCGAGAGAAACGACGTTTTTGAGATGATTCATAGTCACTCTGAGTTCATTTTCAAACTCGTCGCGACCTTCTTTGTCCGCACGGGCGAGTTTCTTGTAGCCCGATTCGTTGTCGTCCTTGATGTGATACTCGAATACGGTTGCCAAAAGACCGATGTACAAAAGATTGTACTTTGTGCCGCCGCTCACCATGTCTTGCCACACCAAAATGCCTTCCTTGTCGCAGTGATAGTACCAGCGCAAAGGCTCGATTTTGATGTGCTTGCGCAGCATATTGAAGCCCATGGATTTGACCATTTTCACGTCCCATTCAAGTGCGGCGTTCGAGGGCGGAGTGAGCATGCCGTCAGACCAATAGCCTTGGTCGAGAAGTCCGGTGTGGAAGTAGGGCTTGTTGTTTAGCCCCATACGCTTGAAGCCCTTGCTGTCCGTCACCCAACTGAATTTGCGCATGCCGAAGTAGGATTTGACTATGTCGTTGCCCACTTTGAACGCTACGTCGTAAAGTTTGGGGTTTTCGGGGGACCAAAGCTCGTAATTTTCAAGTTTGATGCTTGCCGTGTCGCCTGCGAATTGTCCGCTGTAAATTGCCTCGTTGCCGTCCATGATTATGACGTCCACGGGGACGTTTGCGGATTTTTCGAATTTGAAGTTGATGGTGTCGGTGTCGATATCGGGAACGATGGTAACATCTTTGAGATACACTTCGTCCATGCTTTCAATCCACACGCTTTGCCAGATGCCCGATTGCGGAGTATACCAGATTCCGCCCGGTTTGGAGGATTGTTTTGCGTGAGTGTGATAGCTTGTGTCGCACGGGTCGGTAACGACGAGTTCGATGACGTTTTCACCCGCCTTGATTGCGCCCGATACATCGAAAGAGAAGGGAACGTAGCCGCCGATATGCTCGCCGACGGAAATGCCGTTGAGTCTGACCGAACAAATCATATCCACTGCGTCGAAATGCAAAATCGTCACCGCCTTGACGAAACTTTCGTCAAGATTGAAAGTATGATGATAATAGAGTGCGTCGTCGGGGGTTACTCTCGTGCCCTCGGGAAGCCCCGAAAGCAAACACTCGGGAGAGAACGGAACGAGAATTTTGCCTTGATACTTGCCATCAAAGCCCTCGCTCTTACGCAAAATCGCATAGTCCCACTCGCCGTTGAGCGTGACGTAACTGTTTCTTGCAAATTGTGGACGCGGATATTCCGCAAGAGGCGTTGAACCAACCTCGAAAGGTGTGCGAAGTCTTACTGTTTTCATAGTTTCCTCCAAATAGTTTACAATAGTATAACATATCTATGTTAACCCCGCAAGAGCTGACTGCGTAATTTGACGGCAAAATCTTTGCAATTTTTCATCATCTTTTGACTATGACACCGCCTTGTGCTATACTTTTTGTGAAAATGAAAGGAGAATTGCTTATGAAACTCTTTATCGGTTCGGATATTCACGGTTCGAGCGCAAATATCCGAAGATTTTTGGATATAGTCGCAGACGCCAGAAAAGACAGCCCCGACGTCAAAGTCGTATTGCTGGGAGATATATACAATCACGGCCCGCGCAATCCCTTCCCCGAAGGATACGCGCCTATGCAAGTTGCCAAAATGCTCAACGATTCAAAAGATTTTATCCGCGTCATCAAGGGCAATTGCGACAGCGAAGTCGACCAGATGATAAGCG
Organism: Firmicutes bacterium CAG:475; assembly: GCA_000434435.1. Taxonomy (GTDB): domain Bacteria; phylum Bacillota; class Clostridia; order Christensenellales; family CAG-917; genus CAG-475. Next base: position 3,474 of record FR895629.1, on the reverse strand, counting down.
AATTTCCCATCGAAAGCGATTTTTCAATGGATTGGTACGGCCGCACCGTATTTTTCACACACGGTCATAAGTGCAATCCCGACCTTCCGCCTAAGGATGCAAAAGAGGGAGATATTGTCTTTTACGGACATTTCCATAGAGCTATGCTTCAAGTAAAAGACGGCGTGATTTACGTGTGCGTAGGCGCGATAGGGCTTTCGCCAGAAGGTGTCGAACGCTCGTATTGCGTGCTTGACGAGCACAGTATAACCGTCAAGACGCTCGAAGGCGGAAAAGAGCTTGTAAAATACGATATTTGAGCTTGAATGCTAACCTCAAACAGCAAAAAGCGTAAATGTTAATCGGATTGACGGAAAAATTTGCAATATTCGAGTATTAAAATAAAAAACAATCGCAATACCAAAATAAAAAAGCCATCGCAAACGCGGTGGCTGAATTTTTGTAAGAATGCGAAAAAATCGCTTGTTTTTTACGCTTTTTGAAGAGGTTTTATTCCTCGAATTTCTCGACGATTATGCCTGCTTCGTCAAAAAGCTGCATGGAAAACTCGTCGGGGTATGGGTTTTTGTACACAACCCTTTTTATGCCGCTGTTGATGATGATACGGGTGCAGATGGTGCAGGGCTGATGAGTGCAATAAAGCGTTGCGCCGTCAACCGAAACGCCGAGCCTTGCTGCTTGTGTGATTGCGTTTTGCTCTGCGTGCACGGCATAGCACTTTTCCGCACAAGTGCCGCTTTTTATGCCGAGTTGGTCGCGCATGCAATAGCCTTTGTCGCGGCAAGTGATGATGCCGGCGGGCGCGCCGTTGTAGCCCGTTGTCAAAATGCGTTTGTCCTTGACTATAATCGCGCCTATGGCTCTGCCTTGACGAGCGCAACTTGTCCAGGTGGAAACGAGTTCCGCCATGTCCATAAATCTTTTATCCCATTTGTTCATAGCACTACCACTCTTAACTTTATTATAAACCGATAATATCACATAATATTGCAATATTCAACAAGGTCTTTGCAAAAATGTGATGAAAAACTCAAAAAAACATTGCATAAAATATTGACATTTGGCAACCTATGGTATAAACTGTTAGCAATCAAGCACAAAGAGTGCTAAATGATAATACGAAACACATATACGGAGGCGTTATATGGCAATAAAACCATTGTTTGACAAGGTTGTCATCAAGGCAATCGAAACAGATGAGAAAACAGCAAGCGGAATCGTTCTTCCCGGCGCGGCAAAAGAAAAACCGCAATTGGCAAGAGTTCTTGCCGTTGGTCCCGGCGGAACAATCGACGGAAACGACGTCAAAATGCAGGTCAAGGTCGGCGATACCGTTCTTTACAGCAAATACGCAGGCAGCGAGTTTAAGATTGACGGTGAAGAAGTTGTCATCGTAAGTCAATCCGACATCCTCGCAATCGTTGAATAAGGAGGCTACTATTTATGGCAAAACAATTTAAGTATGGCGACGACGCAAGAAAGGCTTTGGAAGCAGGCGTCGACGCATTGGCAAATACTGTTAAAATCACTCTCGGCCCAAAGGGTAGAAACGTTGTGCTCGACCGTCCTTACGGTTCGCCGCTCGTCACCAACGACGGCGTGACTATCGCAAAGGATATCGTGCTTTCCGATCCGTTTGAGAATATGGGCGCGCAAATCATCAGAGAAGTCGCAACAAAAACCAACGACGTTGCAGGCGACGGAACTACAACCGCTTCGGTACTTGCGCAAGCAATCGTCAAAGAAGGCTTGAAAAACGTGGCGGCAGGCGCAAATCCCATGGTGCTTAAACGCGGTATCATGAAGGCAACCGAGGTTGCAGTCGAAGAGCTTAAAAAGATAAGCAAGGAAGTTGAGGACAAGACCGCTATCGCTCAAGTTGCGTCTATCTCCGCAAGCGACGAGAAAATCGGTCAACTCATTTCCGACGCTATGGAAAAAGTCGGCAATGACGGCGTAATCACCATCGAAGAGGGCAAGGCTATGACAACCGAGCTCAACGTGGTGGAAGGTATGCAATTCGACAGAGGTTACGTTTCTCCTTATCTTGTCACCAACACCGACAAGATGTATGCGGAACTCGACAACCCCGTCATCCTCATCACCGACAAGAAAATCAGCAATATTCAGGAGATTTTGCCGCTCCTTGAGCAAGTGCTTAAAAACGGCTTGAAACTCCTCATCATCTCCGACGATATCGAGGGCGAGGCTCTTACGACAATTATAGTCAACAAACTCAAAGGCGTATTCAATGTCGTTGCTGTCAAAGCTCCCGGTTTCGGCGACAGAAGAAAAGCGTATCTCGAAGACATCGCAATCCTCACCGGCGGCACTTATATTTCAAGCGACCTCGGCTACGAGCTTAAAGACGTCACTCTCGATATGCTCGGCAGAGCAAAATCCGTGCGCGTTGACAAGGACAACACCACGATCGTCGGCGGCTACGGCTCGCAAGAAAACATCGCGGCAAGAGTTGCTTCCATCCGCGCTCAAATTGCGGAATCTACGTCCGAATACGACAAAGAAAAACTTCAAGAGCGTGTTGCAAAACTCGCAGGCGGCGTTGCGGTTATCGGCGTAGGCGCGGCAACCGAAGTCGAAATGAAAGAGAAGAAACTGCGCATCGAGGACGCTCTCAACGCAACCCGAGCGGCTGTCGAAGAGGGTATCGTCGCAGGCGGCGGAACGGCGTTGCTTTCCATTATCCCTGCAGTCAAGAAGGCTTGCGCAAAACTCGAAGGCGACGAGGCAACCGGTGCGAAAATCGTGCTCCGCGCTCTCGAAGCACCCGTGCGTCAAATCGCTGCAAACGCAGGTATCGACGGCGGTATAGTTGCAAACACCATCATGTCCGCAAAGAAAGCAAACTACGGCTACGACGCGCAAAAAGAAGTTTACTGCGATATGGTCAAGGCAGGTATTCTCGATCCTACCAAAGTCACTCGTAGCGCACTTCAAAACGCAGCGTCCGTTGCATCCACGTTGCTTACGACCGAAAGCCTTGTCACCGATATCAAAGAGCCGGCGGCGGTTGGGGCTGGGGCGGCACCTACCCCCGACATGTATTAAAACCGTCTGATTGAGCGAAATACGGCGTCAACGCCCGTCTGCTCCAAAATCACGTACGCCTTGTACGTTGGGTTTTGTTGCAGACGGGCGTTTCCTTGTCTTTCATCTCAATCAGACGGTTTTAACTAATAAATTGTTTATCAAAATTTTCCGCCCCTCGTCACGTACGTCCATGTACGCTCCTACCCGTTGAAAGAGGCTCTTCCTTGTTCTTCATCTCAATCAAGCGGTTTTATGATTGGAATTAAGAAAAAACGAAAACTTATTCGAAGCGTGCTTATATATGGTATCTGCATATTCGAAGACGGATTTCACGCCGAAAAAGTTAAGGAGAGTTTATACAAGGGGTACTTATAAAAAGGTATATGCTCATTCGAAGACGGAATTGGAGTCGCAAGGCGACGA
>FR895628.1 GCA_000434435.1 Firmicutes bacterium CAG:475 | reverse complement strand
AACAAAAAAAAGAAACAGTCGCCGAGTGCGGCTGTTTCATTTTTTTGTCGTTGAAAAATGTTGCCCCCACCATATGTAGCAACGGTTTTTTATTTGCGGTTTTTCGTTGACAGAAATCGATGCCATATTTATAATGTCTTTCACTATATTGCGCGTACTGCTTTGGTGTTGCAGATTGCGCGGAGGGTTTTATGGATTTGACATTGAAAGACGGAAGAGTTGTTTCTCTCGACGATTCTATGAGCGCGTACGAGGCGGCAAAACGCATCGGTGACGGGCTTGCAAAGAGTGCGCTCGCATGCAAGATTAACGGCGTCGTATGCTCGATGGATACGCTTGTCGACAAAGATTGCGATTTTGAATTGCTCACTTTTCAGGACGAAGAAGGCAGAAGAGTTTATCGCCATACTTGCGCGCATATTTTGGCGCAGGCGGTCAAAAACGTCTATCCCACCGTTCAACTTGCCATAGGCCCTGCCGTTGACAACGGTTTTTATTACGATTTCGATTTCAGAACGCCCATAACCCAAGCGGATTTCGGCAAAATAGAGTCGGAAATGAAGAGTATCATCAAAGCCAATTTGCCCATAATTCGCATCGAATGTACTCGCAAAGAGGCGGAAGGGCGCATTGCAAAGATGAAACAAATCTACAAGGCGGAGCTTTTGTCGGATATTCCTCAAAACCAAAAGATAACCTTTTATCAACAAGGCGATTTCGTCGACCTTTGCGCAGGCCCGCACCTTACGTCTACCGGAAAAATCAAGGCGTTCAAACTCACATCGCTCACCGGCGCGTACTGGAAAGGCAACGAAAAAAACAAGATGCTCACGCGTATTTACGGCACGTGTTTCGAGAAAAAATCCGATCTTGACGAGTATATCCAAAAGCTCGAAGACGCAAAAATGCGCGACCACAACAAAGTCGGCAGAGAGCTTGGCTTGTTTATGACCGACGAAAACATAGGCCAAGGACTTCCGCTTATGATGCCCAAGGGCGCGCGCATTATTCAGATTATGGAAAGATTTGTCGAGGACGAGGAGCAAAAGAGGGGATACTTGCTCACAAAAACGCCCATAATGACAAAAAACAATCTTTTTATCGTGTCGGGACATTGGGATCACTACAAAGAAAAAATGTTTTACATCGGCGACGAGGACGTTGACGACGAGATTTTGTGTTTGCGTCCTATGACTTGTCCGTTGCAATTCAGCATCTACAAAAACGGACTCAAAAGTTATCGCGATTTGCCGGTAAGATATGCCGAAACCGCAATAGAGTTCAGAAAAGAAGCGAGCGGCGAGATGCACGGCCTTACCAGAATCCGTCAATTCACGCTGTCGGACGGACACATTATATGCACGCCGGCGCAACTCGAATCGGAGTTCAAAGGCGCGGTTGACCTCATAAAATACCTTGTCGGCGTGCTCGGACTTCAAGACGACGTGAGTTATCGTTTCTCTCGCTGGGATCCGAAAAATCCCGACAAGTACGTCGGCACGGCGGAGGATTGGAACAGAGTTGAAACGGCTATGCAAACCATTCTTTCCGACCTCGGTATCGAACATAGCGAGGCGTGGGGTGAAGCGGCGTTCTACGGGCCTAAACTCGACGTGCAGGGCAAAAACGTACACGGCAAAGAAGACACGCTTTTCACCGTGCAAATCGACTTTGCGCTTGCTACGCGCTTCGATATGATATATATCGACGAAAACGGCGAAAAGGCACGCCCGATAATAATTCATCGCTCGTCCATAGGCTGTTATGAGCGCACTCTTGCTATGCTCATCGAAAAGTATAACGGAGCGTTCCCGATGTGGCTTGCGCCCGAACAAGTGCGCGTTTTGTCGCTGACGGATAGAACGTGTGATGTCGCAAAGAGCGTTCGCGACAAACTTTTCGATATGGGATTGCGTGCGGAAGTCGACGTAAGAAGCGAAAAACTCGGCAAAAAAATCCGCGAAGCGCAACTTGAAAAAGTGCCTTATATTCTTGTTATAGGCGACAAGGAAGCGGAGCAAAACGTAGTTGCCGTGCGTCATCGTACCGACGGCGACTTAGGCGCAATGAGCGTTGACGACTTTGCAAAACTCGCTCTTATCGAGGTTGCCACCAAACAAATCAAATGATTTTCGCACCGCTATTGAGCGAACAACTTCGTCAAGCGCAATTGCTCAAACTGCGCCGAGGCAACGGCAACACGCGGTTGCGCATTGCCGA
>FR895627.1 GCA_000434435.1 Firmicutes bacterium CAG:475 | reverse complement strand
CACAACCAATGGTTTGCATCGCCTACATGCGTATACATTATTGTATCGCCTTTCAATTTGAAAATCTGGTGATTTCCTAATGAGGGAACAACCGTGTTGTAGGTTTCGGTAAATGTCCAGGTCTGTGTGTTTGCCGAAAGACCGGGATAACCGAAATGCATACCTGTCAGTTCGCCGTTATCGCCGAAAAATGCGGACGGGGAGCCAAGCGTTGCATCATCGGCTTTTTTTTGTTTCTCGACAGTATACGCACTCGCAACTTGCGAATTATTTGTCGACAGCGCAAAAGCAAAGACCAGCGTGAAGCAAAGCGCAAGCACAAAGATTCTTGCAAGCGAGAGTAATTGTCTTGATTGGTTGCCATTTCTCATAATATCCACCTCGGGTTTGGTGTTATGTGTGTGTACGCTCTCATCGCGCGTATACGCACGCAAATTTTTATACAACTAACATATTACACGAATTCGGAAATATTGTCAATACCTATTGTTCAAACGGCGCTGAGGCAACGGCAACACGCGGTTGCGCATTGCCGAGAGCCTCGCTTGTTCTCACAATCACTACCGCGCAACCACTCTTCACTCTCAAAACGAGAGGGACAAAAACTCAAACCCCAATTCCGTGCGAGTGCTTGCTTGGTGTTTAGCGTGCTTTGCACGCAAGTGGAATATTCCAAATCTTCCTTTTGTCATTGCGAGGAGCAACGAATGTTGCGACGTGGCAATCTAGCGGAGCGAAATGCGGCTTGCGCCTAGATTCCTCGGCGTTGCTCGGAATGACAAAAGGGATAATGCAATTCCGCATAGTGTCACGGCCGTGCTCCGACTACAACAAATTGTATTTCGACAAAAATTTTGCATTTACGCTTGAAATCGCAGCGTTTTCAATGTAATATTGTGTATCGCATCCGCATCGGATATACAAGCAGGGCGCAAAAGTGAATTTTGCGATTTTTTGAGGGATTATGGAATACACTCAAGACGGTTTCGGCTCAAATCAATCTCTTGACAGCAAGGTGCAAAAACTTGTCATTCTTTTCGTATTCGACAAAATGGCAATTCCCCTTGCCGAAACCACCCTTTTGGACATCTGTTCATCCGACAACAACTGGCTTTCGTACATGGAGTGCAAGCAGTATTTGGCGGAACTTTTGGACACCAACCTCGTCTACCGCGTGCCAAAGAGCGATATGCTGGGCATCACGCAAGACGGCGTAAGTTGCTTGTCTTTGTTCTTCACAAAAATTCCCTCCTCCATTCGCGACGAAATCGTGGAGTACGCTCGCGAAAACCGCATGCGCTTCAAAAAACGCCAATCATATTTCTGCGACTATTCCAAAAACGCGGACGGAACGTATACCGTCATTATGCGCATCAACAACGACATCACCACCCTTATGGAACTCAAACTCGTCGTCGCCAACCGCCAACTCGCAAAATACCTTTACAAGAGTTGGGTGGACAAGGCTTCGACGACTTACTCGCTCATCTACGACAACTTGATTGAGTAAGAGCGTGCCAAAGCGCGCCTAACTTTGTCAGAGGCGTTTTGTTCTTCCTCTGCAAAAGTGATGGGAAAGCACTATTATTGCAATGTCCCCCTTCCTCACGTGTTTGGACT
>FR895626.1:7421-7584 GCA_000434435.1 Firmicutes bacterium CAG:475 | reverse complement strand
ATCCGATTGCGATGTAGAATGCTTTGTAACCTTGCTTTCTGAGTTCGTCGATAGTGACGTCTTTGCCGACATTCACACCGGTCTTGAACTCTACGCCAAGCTCACGCAATACGTCGATTTCAGCGTCGATGACGTCCTTTTCGAGTTTGTAGGAAGGAATGCC
>FR895626.1:0-7416 GCA_000434435.1 Firmicutes bacterium CAG:475 | reverse complement strand
AAGGAATGCCGTAGGTGAGCATACCGCCGAGTTTCTCGTTCTTTTCAAACACGGTGGGTTGATAGCCCTTGGTTGCAAGATAGTATGCGCAAGAAAGTCCCGCAGGGCCTGCGCCGATGATTGCAATCTTTTGTCCCCAATGCGTTTCGACGTTGGACGGGATGACAACTTCGGGCACGAATCTTGTTTCCGCATGCAAATCTTGCTCTGCGATAAACTTCTTGATATCGTCGATTGCAACCGCCTCGTCAATCGTTCCTCTTGTACATGCAGCCTCGCAACGCTTGTTGCAGACGCGTCCGCAGATTGCCGGGAACGGATTGTCCTTCTTGATGAGTTCGAGAGCTTCTCTGTACTTGCCCTCTTTTGCCTTGCGGATGTAGCCTTGAACTGCGATGTGTGCGGGGCATGCCGCCTTGCACGGAGACGTACCCGTTTCGTAGCAGTTGATACGGTTGTTGTCTCTGTAATCCTCATCCCACTTGTCCGGGCCCCAGGAGAGGTTGTCGGGAAGTTCGTGTTTGGGATATTTGATTTCACCTTGCTTTGTGCAAAGTTTTTGTCCGAGTTTGACTGCGCCTGCGGGGCAATACTCTACGCATTTGCCGCAAGCGACGCATTTGTCTTTTTCAACGCGAGCGACATATGCGCTTCTCGACATGTTGGGGGTGTTGAAAAGTTGGGATGTACGCAGTGCGTTGCAGATATTGACGTTGCAGTTGCAGATTGCAAAAATCTTGTTTTCGCCGTCGATGTTGGTGATTTGGTGAACAAAACCGTTCTTCTCTGCGTTGCGGAGAATTTGCATTGCTTCTTCATAGGTGATATCGCGTCCCTTGCCCGTTTCACGGCAGTAATCAGCCATATCGCCGATGCCGATACACCACTCTTCACAGCTGTCGCCGCAACCTTCGCCGAGCTTGGCTCTTCCGTAACGGCAGGAGCAGATGCCGACGCCGAGGTGTCCTTCGTACTTTTTGAGCCAGTAGGAGATATGCTCGATGTCCATGGTGCCGTTTTCCATCTCGATTGCTTTCTCGACAGGAATAACGTGCATGCCGATGCCTGCGCCTCCCGGAGGAACCATAGGTGTGACCATGGTCAAGGGGAGATAGGTCATGCGCTCGAAGAACATTGCAAGTTCGGGGTGTTCGTCAAGTTGCTTTTTCACCATGTTGGTGAACTCGGCAGAGCCGGGCACGAACATGGGAAGCACATAGCGACGTTCCTTTTTTGCGCCCTTGATAGGACCGTTCTTGTCATAGTGATTGCCGTAGTCGTATTCCAAAATGCCGATATCGCTCATTTGTTTGACGAGATCGTGCAGTTTGTTTTTCTCGACGCCGGGATTCAACTTTTCAAGATCTTCCATGGTGTAATGGTGACGCACTTTCATTGTGAGCGCAACGTCTGCCATTTCATCGGTCATGATGCAACGAAGTCCCCAGTATTCGGGATCGTTGACTGTCACTCCTGCAATCTTATGGTCGATGCAGTCTGTGATTTTTCTTGCTAGTTTGAGGATTTTCTCGCTCGGATTGGGATCGCCCATATACTCCGGTGTGAAAGCTTTGCTCATCTCAGCCATTGTTGTTTTCTCCTTTGAAAAACTTTATTCTATTGTATATCTTATTTTCAAGCATTTCAAGCCCTTCGCCCGTTTTTGCACTGACATAAAATATCTGTGCGTTCGGATTCAGACGAGAAATGTGTTTTTCAAACTCGGTTTTGTCAAAATCGAACGCTTCGAGAGTGTCGATTTTGGTGACAACGACAAGATTGCACTTTTCAAACATCAAAGGATATTTGAGCGGTTTGTCGTCGCCCTCGGGTACGGACAACAACATCATGTTGAGATGCGCGCCCGTATCGAACTCGGCAGGACATACGAGATTGCCGATATTTTCAAGCACGATGAGGTCGCACTCGTCAAACGCCGCTTGATTGAGTGCCTCGCGCACCATATCCGCGTCGATATGGCAAAGTCCGCCGTTGTGAATTTGCACGCTCTCGATGCCTGCGCCTTCCGCTATACGACGCGCGTCAACGTCGGTTTCTATGTCAACGTCCATCGCAACCACTTTAAGTTTGTCTTTCAGGCTTTTGAGCAGTGCGGTCAAAAGAGTGGTTTTGCCGCTTCCGGGCGAAGACATAACGTTGAGAAGAAACGTGCCCTTGCGCTTGAGAGTCGCTCTCAACTCGTCGGCGGTTTTATCGTTGTTTGAAAATATGCTTTCTTTGACGGATATAACTCTCATTTTACGCCCTCTTTCCACTCCGAGTAATTCTGCATAAGATATTTTGCAAGTTCGTCTATTCCGTCGCCCGTGCGTGCGGAAACCTCGAATACTTTTGCGCTCTTATTCACTCTTGCAATGTATTGTTTGCACTTCTCTACGTCAAAATCAAAGTATTTTGCCGTATCGCATTTTGTCAGCACAACAACGTCCGCTACGGAAAACATAAGCGAATATTTGAGCGGCTTGTCGTCGCCCTCCGGAAGTGCCAAAAGCACCATTTTCAAGTGCGCGCCCGTATCGAACTCGGCAGGGCACACGAGATTGCCGATATTTTCAAGAAAAACGATATCGGAATTTGTCGCAAACTCCTTAAAACCTTGCCTTGACATGTCCGCATCGAGATGGCACATACCGCCCGTGTGAAGTTGTATTGCCTCCGCTCCTGCTTCTCGCACGGTGTATGCATCCACGTCGCCGTCTATATCCGCCTCCATTACGCCGACCTTTATTTTGCCTTTCAAAGCGTTGGTGAGCGCGCATAGCAAAGTCGTCTTGCCGCTTCCCGGCGCAGACATCACGTTGACGTAGTAAATCCCTGCCTCGTCAAGCTCGGCACGGAGTTTTGCCGCGTCGGCATCGTTGTTTTGCAGGATGCTTTCTTTAAGTTGAATCGTTCTGATAGAATCCATAGTTTACTCTCTTTTGGAATATTATTATAACACTTGAAAATATTATTTTCAATACTTTGTTATCGATTGCCATATTTTTGATAAAATATTCTTAAAAAACTCTGAATAGACAGATCTACGCTTCAATTAAAACTGCGATAAATCGATGCATAACGCGAAAGCACCTCTTGAATGGCAACTCTAATTTACAAAGCGTAAATGAGTTGACAGTCAAGGGGTGCTGACAAAGTTAGGCGCAATTTAGCGCAGTTTTAATCGACGCGGAGGGCATCAACCACATTCTTCCTCGACGCCATAATCGCCGGTATAATGCCCGATATCACGGTCAAGACCAAACTCAAGCACACGAGGATGAAGGCATGCAAGGGATGGAAATGCAAGAGCGAGCCGATGCCGGCGGCTGCTTTGATGACGAGGGATATGAGCGGACAAAGAATATAGGTAACGAGGATACCGATAAGTCCGCTGGCAAGACCGATGAGCGAAGTTTCGGCAATAAAGACGTTGCGTATATCTTTTTTGCGCGCGCCGATTGCACGAAGAATACCGATTTCACGAGTGCGTTCGACAACGGAGTTGGACGTGATGACGCCGATCATGACGGTGGATACGACAAGAGATATTGCGGCAACCGCTATGAGCATTGCGGACACGAGATCGAGAATTCCGCGCATGTTGACCAAAAGCATTTCGGACATATCGAAGTAGCCTATATTGCCTTTGCCGGAATTCTGCCATGCGGAAATATAGTTGCCGGAATTGGTTTTCTGATCGCTGTCGTTGGGATATACCGTGATATAATACGGACTTCTATCCGCGCCGATTGCACGCATATAGTAGGTATATTGAAGAGCGGGAATGCCTGTAATCGCCGCAATCGATGCGCTTGCGCTCGATGCAAAATCAACGGAATCGTTGAGTCTTACTCCATCGAAAACGGTCGGCGTCTTGTTGTTCGAAGCTGCGGAAAGCGCAAGTTGTCTTTGAACAAGTTGACTGTTTTGTGCACTTTCGAGCGTGCTTTCCGCAAGCTCGGACGTGTAACAGATTGCCGATGAAACATATGCGTGTTCGGCATTTTTCTTTGCTCTTATAACGCCGACAACCTTGATTTCCTCTCCCGAGGCATCGTACATTTGTTTGAGCAATGTTTGCGATTCGCTCGAATCGTCATAGCTCCAAAGCAGTTTTTTGCTTTCCGAATCGCTTAGCGGATTGAATCCGCTCGATCCTTCCGAACCGTCGGATTTCGCTTTGCCGATTCCGACATTGTTTTCATACTTGCCTGTTTCTTCGTCATAAACATAATAGGAATCGTTGTCGACAAGTTTGAATGTTTGACCTATAAAATACTCATACGGGATACTTGCCGTATCCATTTTGACAGGTTTGCCGCTTTCGTCTTTTTCAACGTTGCCGTTGGCGTCCTTTTTGTAAGTGTCGATACCGAATGCGCTCAACAAGTCGACGTTGACGGAGTTGTCTGAATTGACGCACAAAAGCACTTCGTTTTTGTTTTTCGGGAATCTGCTGCCCTCGCCTATAAAATCATACGAGCGCATGGTGATTTCTTCGTTGGCGGCAAGCTCTTGCCAATATTTTGCCTGCAATCCGTTTTCGCCGAGAACGGTCGTCGCAATCGCAGTGGTCGTCAAAGGTCTGGGTTGTTGCGAAACGTCCTTGTATGCAACGTTGCCGTCGGAATCAAAAGTTTTTCTGACAAGATTGTAGCGCAAACCGTATGAAATGTTCATAGCCGTATAATACTCTTTCGGCATTGCTTTCATATAGTCGGCAAACTCAACGGTGATGTCGTTTTTCATCACGCCGTCCATAAACGATTTGACGATTGACAACATCATTTTTGCCATGGCTCCGTCATACGAACTACTGCTCGAAACCTTGATTTCGTCGGAATCGGGATATGACGTTTGACTGTCGTTCGGCTGAGTTTCCATCATACTCGTCATAAGTTCCATCATGGCGTTGCTGGAAACGTTGTATTGATAAACGCCGAGCGGAACGCCCGACAACATCTCGGTTTCCATCTTCGCAAGGTAGATATTAAAGCCGTTGTAAATGGAAAGCACGAGCGCAAGCCCTATAATGCCGATTGCGCCTGCAAAAGACGTGAGCAACGTGCGTCGTTTTTTGGACACGAGGTTTTTAAGACTCAATCCGAATGCCATACCCGCGCTCATAGACGTGGGTTTGAAGGTCTTGTCTTTTTTCTTTTTCTTCTTCGACAAACTGTTGAGTCCGAGTTTGTCAAACAAAGCCGTCGCTTCCTCGCCGACGTTTTTCATAGCACGTTTGCGCTTGCGGTTGGACGTCTTTTTCTTTTTGCTCGTTTCTTCTTCGTTTTGCTCGTTTTGGGTGTTTATATCTGCATTTTGAGATGTTAAAACGCTTGTTTTGTCAACTTCGGCCTCGGCTACGTCCGTTGTTGAATTTTCAAACGCACTCTTCTCCGCCTCGATTGTCACCGATTCTTCCGTGACTTCGGATTGCTCGCAAGACTCGGCCTCGGGATCGTAAGGATTGGTGTCCTCGATAAGTTGACCGTCTTTGAAACGGCAGATACGCGTTGCATATTGATAGGCAAGATCTGCATTGTGAGTAACCATAATGACAAGACGATTCTTTGAAATCTCTTGCAGAATGTCCATAACCTGCACGCTGAGTTCACTGTCAAGCGCCCCCGTCGGCTCGTCAGCAAGAATGATTTTGGGATCGTTGACGATCGCTCTTGCGATTGCGACGCGTTGCATTTGTCCGCCACTGAGTTGGTTAGGGCGTTTGTCGATTTGCTCGTGCATATTGACTTTGTGAAGCGCGGCAACTGCCTTTGCCCTGCGCGCTTTCTTTTTCTCGCCGACAAGGCTCAATGCGAGTTCGACGTTTTCAAGAACCGTAAGATGCGGAATGAGGTTGTAGCTTTGAAAAACAAAACCTATCGTCGCATTGCGATAAGCGTCCCAGTGCTCGTCGTCAAAATCCGCAGTGGAAACTCCGCCGATGACGAGGTCGCCCGACGTGTATCTGTCAAGTCCGCCGATGATGTTGAGCATGGTCGTTTTGCCGCAACCGCTAGGGCCGAGAATAGCCACAAATTCGCTCTCTCTGAAATTGAGCGAAACTTTTCTCAATGCATGCACGGTTGTCGTCGCGGTGGGATAATCTTTTACTACGTCTTTAAGTTGAAGCATATTGCACCTCAAAAAAATGCGTTGTTGTATATTTTGTTTAATAACTTGTTCTTTTTTTAAACGACAAAGAGAATGACGGACCGTCATTCTCCTTGCATACGTTTCAAAATTGCTCCCCCTATATATCGAATCAGAGCGCAGTTTGATCCGTCATCAAGGAAATGCCCTTGCTCATTGCATCCGAAATGTTTTTGCAAAGCTCCTCGAGAGTGAGCGAGCTCTTGTGGTTGAACCAGATTTTGAAACATTCCGTCATGCCGGCAGCCGCAAAAGCAACAATGTATTTTACTTTGCCGATGTCGTTTGTCGAACCTTCGTTTTCTTTGAACCAATGCATATACGCCTCAACGATGCGGTCGTTGATTTTGTCCATGAGTTGTCCCGACGTGCTGGATGAAAGGATGTATCTGTTGTTTTGGTCTTGCTTCAAAATTTCGTCTGCAAGCATGCTCAAAAGCGGATACGGATTTCTGATGCTATTGCGAATATCCGTTTCGCTCATAATTCTGTCAATGCGCGCCATGATGGTGTTTTCGATGTCCGTGCGAACGTCGCCGACGGTGTTGTAGTACATATAAAACGTGCTACGCGTAATATTTGCCTTTTGCGTAAGCTCGCTTATGGTGATGTCGGACATGTCCTTTTCTTGCACAAGTTGTTTGAACGCCTCGAAGATCGCGTTTTTGGTTTTTATGACTCTTTTATCAATTCCGCCGTTTTTCATTTTCTATGCTTCCTAATAGTATTTATTGCGCTGAATCGCTTATTTTTATTTGCAAAATGTATCATATCATATGTTTGTGTGATTTTCCACCAATTTATAAAATATTAATGAAATTAATAAATTATTAAGGTTTGCACATTCTATATTAAAATACCTGTAATATACGGGATTTATACCCAAAGGAGAAACTATGAAAATCAAAAGAAAAAGAACTCGCAATATTCCCCTGTCGCACAGCAATCTTTCCGCGCACGAAAACTTGCGCTCGCGCTTCGATCCGAACGGCAGTTATACGGGAGTACCCGAAAAACACGGTTATCCCGACGTCCCCGACGGTGAAAAGCCGGTTCAGGACGTTGACGACTTATGATAACTGCGCGCTGCGCAGTGTGACTTCTTCCTCTGCACGAGTTGAACGGCGTGAACTCTAAATTAAATGTGCCCCCTCTTTCCGGACACGCCGGTATTTCTCCCACCACTCAAATAGGGGCAATTCCCTACAAGATTATCTGTCGTTCGTGGGGGAGACAGTCGGCACTCGCATAGATAGGGAC
>FR895625.1 GCA_000434435.1 Firmicutes bacterium CAG:475 | reverse complement strand
TAAACTTACAAAAAGAGTTTTTGTGGCAAAAAAACAAACAAAAATAATTGTTCTTGTCGACGAGATAGATCGTTGTTTGCCGAATGACCAACTTAAAATTTTGGAAAGACTTCATCATCTGTTCGATGTCAAAAATTGCGCGGTTATCGTTGCAATGAATCATTCTTGCATTGCAAAAACCGTAAAAACCTTGTATGGCACGGATGGCAATGAATATTTGCGCAAATTCTTTGATTTTGTGTTCAAACTCGACACTTCCGCTGAAGTGTATTTGAACAATTTGTTTGACGGCTTTATCAAGAGTTGTGAAAAAATCAAAACGCGGGATAGTGATGCAGAGTTGCAAATAAAGCTTGCGTATCAATGCATGTTATATGGCGATAAAAAAGTGCTTGAAAAAGTGGATAATAGAGAGCTCACAAGATATTTTGATGCCGTCAACAGAGTATGCAATGACTTTGGCTGGCAAAACTTGCTGCCACACTATGTATTCTTTATTTTGATTGCGTTGTTTATCCGTAGGAATGTGTCATCATCTTTTCTTGATGAGAAAGATATAAGCGAAAAACAGCATGCAAGAGATGATATATACAATCGACTTTCACGCGATGAAAAAGAAGTGAAGTTGCCATATTATGATTACATCGCAGAATGCATTGGGGTTGAT
>FR895624.1:2804-24678 GCA_000434435.1 Firmicutes bacterium CAG:475 | reverse complement strand
AACTTGAACTCCCCCTGCAAATCGAACAATTTGCGGCACAAGGCAACGCCTTGTCGGACAACACCGTCCGTTGCACGCAAATTTGATTTTTTTACATACAAAAGCCTCGCAAGATGCGAGGCTTTTGTATTGACTAAATCAATCGGTTTTGAAATTGATTATTCTTCAACTTCTTTCAAAGTGCAAGCAAAGCCAACGAATTGCGTAACACCAACATTTGCTGCATTGTCGCCAGTGACAAATTTGACTGCGCTCAATGCCATCGTGTTGCCGACAGTGTTTTTGGAGGAATTCCAATAAGCGCCGAAATAGAACTCTGTTTCAACATTGTTCTTATCGTTGAATGTGCAAGTAAAGGTTTTGACGGTAGCGTTCCATGTCCATTCGCCTGCTTCTTCGATGGTATCAACCAACTTCATGTTGTTGTACGTTCCGTTGAGATAACCGGTGAGATATTTTCCGCCGATCTTTAACGTGTAAACGTTTTCTTTGCCTTCAACTGCTTCAACGACGACGTCGACTGCCTTTGCTGCATCTTCGCTTGTTACGAGAGCGCCGTTGCTGTTGAGTTCACCCGTTGCATACAACACTTTTCCGCCCTTGGGAGTGGTGTCCATCGTGAGTTTGTAAGTGCCTGCTTTCATGTCTGTTGCGAGTTCGGGTTGCAACGTTTGCTTGGGAACGTAGATAGCGTCTTTAATATAAGTTGCGCCCGCTGCTACTTGCGGATTTGATTTGAAGCTGTCGGGCTTACCTGTGACGAGGATGTAATCACCAACGTTGAGGTCTGCACCGCCTTTAAGTCTATAACAGCTATAATCCGTCGTACCATCGGTGATGGTAACTGTGATGTTGTTGAAACTGCTGCTGTATTCAGTGTCGATAGATTTGATTCTACCATACATAACGGTGCCTTCTTTGCCGGTTCCGTCCAAACCTGCTTGTTTTGCTGTTGCCAAATCGGTGACGTCAAGTTTGACGAATTTGGAAACTGCTTCGAGCGTTGTGCCGAATTTAGACATCTTGGCTGCGATTGCAAGTTTGTCGCCTGCTTTTATCGTTGCCGCATCGTCAAGGTTGTAACGGAATACGAGAACCTTGTATGCACCGTCGGAAAGATAGAAGGATACGTTCTTATATTGTTCGCTATATGCGTCTTTGATGCTTTCAACAGTACCGATAAGAATGTAAGATTTTTCGGTCGTTTCTTTGTCGTTAAGAGCTTCTGCCGCGTTCAATGCCGTCTTGATAAACGTGACAGGTGCTTGGACGAGAACAACGTAATTTTTGCTTCTTGTCACTTCATTGTAAGTGATGGTTGCCTTGATTGTGGTCGGAGTGTTAACTTCAACAATTGCAGGAACCAATTTGCCGTCAACGATAGAAATCGCATTTTTGCCTGACTCGACTGCCCATTCGATAGTTACGCCTTCAAGAGTCGGAAGCGCAGTCTCGGAAGTGATGCTTTCGGGAACTTCGAGATCTTCGAGCATGGATGCTGCGGTCGGGATCAAGGATTCGACAGAAAGGAATTGAACGGACTCGAATTCACCGCTCTTGTAAGTTGCAAGGATGGTTGCCGTTTCGGGGTTGCCCGGTGTTACTGTCATCTTGCCGCCGTCGAGGACGATTGCGTTGGATTTGCCGACGATTTCGTAAGAAATTTCAACGCCGTCAACTGCCGTTTCGAGAGCAAACTCTTTTTGAGTTGTGATACGCACGGTTTTGCCCTCTGCTGTGTTGATGCCGTCTGCAACGAGTTTTTCATTGACTTTTGCGATTGCGGCTGCAACTTTCTTGCCTGCGTACACTGTGTCTGCAGCATCTTCTTCTTGACCGCTTGCAGTCACTGCGGATGCGCTCAACGGCATGATTTGCCAACCTTTATAGTTGGACAAAATACCGGTTACGTTGACCATTGAGCCAACGGGATAAGTTGTCGTCAAGGCATTGATTGCAGTCCAGGTTGCGTCGTCTGCTTTCGTTGCGTATGCGCCTTCCATATATTTGCTCACGCGGACTTCCACTTTTGCGCCGCCCTTTTCGAGCGTCAACAATGTGTAGTTTGCACCTGCTTGCTTGTCTGCGTCTGCTGCAACCTTCGTAACTTTCCAGTTGGTGAGAGAAACAAGGCGAGATTCATGATAAACGGTTGCGGGCAAGTTGCCGATGACTTCTTGATCGATTGCTTTGACGTGTGCGTTTACGTCGATGGGTGCGACGTCGTCGTCAACAACGAGTTTGCCGCCTGCGTTGGTTTCCACCAGACCGTTATAGTTGGTGTTGGTTGTGCCGGTGACGGTGATGTGTACGCCGGGAGCCAATTTTGCAGCTTGTTCATCGGTGGTTTTGACTCTGTATAGATAGTAGCCCGCCGTGAAATCGTCGTTGACCATGTAGAGTGTGACGTTATTATAGCTGGAGCTGTAAGCCGTGCCGATCAAAACGACGTAACCGCTCATATCGATGGAAACGCCGGTGTTGGTGTACCAGTAGTTGACAAGTTCAAGTCCTTCCATGGTCTTGTAGACGGTCATACGATAGGATTGAGATGCGCTCACTCCGTTGTAGGTGAAAGTTGCCTTGACTTTGACGGGAGTTTGGTTGCCTTGAGGTGTAACTTGCAACGTTTTGCCGTTGTTGATGACCTTGATGTAAAGCTCATAGTCTTCGTCAACCGACCATGCGATAGTTGCGGTTTTGCCTTTGTAAGCAAACTCTGTTTCCAAATCGAAGTTGTCAACGATCGTTGCCTTGTCCTTGGGGAACACGTAGCTGTTCATAAAATCGTAAACGTCAAGTGCTTTGACTCTTACGGTGTAGGATTTGCTCGATTTTTTGACGGTTACTGTCAAATTGACGTCAACCAAGCCCGTTTCAGGAAGGGTGACTTTTGCAAGCCAATCGGATTCGCGTTTTTCCAATTGGATTGCGGTGCCTTCGGATTTCCATTCCGCCGCTTCACCGCCGATTGTTGCGGGAAGAGTGAAATCATCGGTAACGGTTGTGCCGTCCATGTCGAAAATGTAACTGTCAAGTACGTTGGTGTCGTTCTTGTCGTTGCAAGCAGCCAACGTGACGCAGCACAATACCATAACTATAGCCAAGACCGCTATGATATTTCTTTTCATCTCCATTTCTCCTTTAATATTATTATTTTACGGTTATATCCGATATATTCGGAATAACGATTGTTCCTGATTTATCAACAAGTTGATAACCTCTTACGCTAAATTTTTTGCCAACCGCAAACTGATTTATATAGCTGTCCGAAACTTTCACTTGATAGGTAAATTCAACCGCGTCTTCGGCTCCGTCTTCCGTACGTTTTTGAGTCGAACCGAGGATTGTAAGCACGCCGTTTTCAATCGACGAACTCTTCACCGTCACGTCCGTGTACAAAGTTTTGCTGTATTGAGCAATATACTCTACCGTCGAATCAAACGTCAGATAGTAGTTTGCTTGCACCAAACGGCAGCCTTCGTATCCGGGATTCGAATTGCCTATGCTTTCGCCGTAAAGGCTGTTGTACACAAGCCCCGAAATCTGGAAGTTGCCGGCAAATTTTTGCACCGAGCCGATGATCTTGTAGAGCTGACCTATCTTCATTCTTGTTGCCGGGCTTGACGAATACGCCGCATACACGTTGATCGTGTACACTTTGTTGGTTTCGGGATCGTATTGTCCCGCAACAAACGTATACGTTCCGCTTTCGGACACTTTCAAGCTTTGCAAATACGCCGTCATAACGATTTTGGAGCCTGCGTCGGCATCCGCATTGTAGTATTGTTCGGTGTTATCCCAGAAATTCTTGATTGTCATTTCAACGGGATCCGTCGAATAAAGAGGATCTTCGAGTTCGGAATAAATACGCAACTTTATGGATTTTGCAAACTTGTTTGCCTCGTCCATATAGCTGTAATACTGATATGCATCGGTGTTCAAAGCTTTGTTTTCGGTGAACCCGTTTTCAATGAGTTCGATGTTCAAAAGTTTGAAATCGTTGCTATTTGCCGTCTTATACCAAACGTATCCGAGATAGCGAGTGCCGTAGGAATCGTGCGTCGGACGAGTGCCCGTTGAAGATTCCAACACGATTTGGGTAGCTTGAGAAAGTCTGTCCTTTACAAACAAAGATGCCGCTTTGCCCCACTTTTCGACGCCGCCCGTCGATTCGGGAGTATCGATGCAGTAATAACGAATTATAACCGTATCGTTTCCTTCCTTATTCCAAGCGCGGAAGCGTGTGGTATCGCCGTCGGTGTAGGCGTCGACAGTTGCAACGCCTATACCGTCGTTCATAAAGGATTTGCCTTCAAATGATTTTGTGAGTTTCGCCTTCTTTGTGACTGTTTCGTAATACTTTGTGTTGTCTGCAATCTCCGGCTCTTTGTTGCAAGCAACAAACGCGAGAGTGCATGTAAGCACGACGGCAATCAAAAGAAAAACACTTATCGCTTTTTTCATTATTTTATCTGGTTTGCGTTTTTGCAGTCTGCGCTATGGTTATCTGTTTCCGCCGCAGTTTGAAATTGCGTCCAACAACGCCTTTTCGGCGGACTTGCTGCCCTTCAACGTGTAAAGAACGACGTTGCCGACTTGGGTACGTGCCGTGGACGAACCGACGAATGC
Organism: Firmicutes bacterium CAG:475; assembly: GCA_000434435.1. Classification (GTDB taxonomy): domain Bacteria; phylum Bacillota; class Clostridia; order Christensenellales; family CAG-917; genus CAG-475. Next base: position 20,046 of record FR895624.1, on the reverse strand, counting down.
GGGAGACGTGAAGAATCTGTCGGACATTGAAGCCGCTACGTTTGCAGCAACTGCCGTGATGTCTGTGCCTTTCATATGCTCTTTGTATGCTTCGATTTCGTAAACGGAGTTACGAGAAGGATTGTAACCGGATGCGATTGCGAAAGACGCTTGGAAAGTGGGATCCATCAATTCTTTGACAAACATGAAAGTCATGATCTTCTTTTCGTCAATGTTTGCAACACCGTTGCCTGCCTCGAACATAACGAGAGACGGACCTTGGGAAATTGCAGAATAATTTACGGAGCCGTCTGCTTGAACGCTTCCTGGGATGGGTGCGATGCCCCATTTGAATGCGCTACCCGGATTTTGGTGAGATGCGCCGCCGGATGAACCGATGCAGTAGATTGCGCCGCCTTCAGTGCCCTTTGTGAACAATGCGGAGGTGTAGGCACCGTACTCGTTTTGAGTTGCGATATAGCCCTTGTTGTAGTACTCGTTCAACTTGTTGAGCCACGTTTTGGTGTTGTCGTTGTTGAAGAGATAGTGAGGAGCGTCCGCACTGGTGTAACCCCAGCCGTTTTGTTCGCACATAGTGATGAACCAGTTTGCTTCGGAGTCGTATCCCAAAGGCGTTGCGGTGGGATATTTCGTTTTGAGGTATGAAGCCTGTGTCCAGAGTTCGTCCCATGTTGTTGCCGGTTTGAGTCCGAGTGCGTCAAGAGCGTCCTTGTTGTAGTACATCAATTCGGTGGATTTGACAAACGGAAGCGTGAGCATTGCGTTTGCATCGTAGCCGTATTTTTCATAATCGCCGTAGTTGGACGCAAGACCTTCTTTGTAGTAACCTTGGACAAAGTCCGCAACTTCTTCTGCCGTGTAACCGATTGCGTATTCAACGTCGTTTGCGCCCTTCACTGTGTCGGTGGAATTGATAAGAGTGCTCATATCAACGACCTTTGAGGTTTGCAAATATTGCGCAACGTGGTCTGCATAGCAGTATGCCAAGTCAGGTTGCTGTTTGCCTTGGAAGTCGGAAATGACTTTTTCCTTGACGTCGTCGTAACCTCCGACTTGGACGTGTTGAACTTTCCATCCCGGGAATTTCGCTTCAAAGTTGTTGATTGCAACTTGCGTAGCAGATTGCAAGCTATCTCCTTGGGAAGAATAGAACACGATAGTATGTGAATAGTCTGTAGAGGTTTCGTTGCAAGCCGTCAGCAATACACCACAGCATGTGATTGCAACCGCGACTACGAGCAAAACACACAAAATCTTTTTCATAATTGCTCTCCTTTTTGTTATATTAATATTGCCGTAAAGGCAGATATTCGAGTTTTTGGGGCAAACCGCCCTGTTTTTGTATCAGCCCTTCGTACCGCTCTTCGACACGCCGTGCATGATATATTTGCGGCAAGTGATGAAGAGGATGAAAAGAGGAAGCGAAACCATGCATACGGCAGCCATTTTGAGCGTCGTAAGCGTTTCGGAGCCGTATCCGGGCAAGCCGTACAGCGCACCCGACACCGTGCCGATTCTATCCGTAAATCCGCGCGTGACCCAGTTGGTGACCATCTGCCAGTCCTTGCTGTTGACAAGTCTTGGCCAAATGTATGAGTTCCACGTGCCGATAAACTTCAAAAGCGTGATGGAAACCAGCGTCGGAGCAGTCAACGGCACCATGACTTTGATAAGGTAGCCCATGTCCGACAAACCGTCCACTTTCGCGGCTTTGTAGAGCGAATCGGGGATTTGCATAAAGTTGTTTCTGAGCAAATAGATGTAATACACGCTCACGAGGAACGGCAGTATCATGACCGTAAACGTATCTCTCCAACCCCATGCGGACACGGTGAGATAGTTGGTGATCGTGTACATTTCGCCCGGAATCATCATCGTTGCAAGCATGAGCGTGAACAAAATGTTTTTGCCCTTGAATTTCATGCGAGCAAGCGCGTATGCCGTGATAATCGTCACAAGCACGCCGATTGTCGTCGAGAAAAAGCCCACGACAAGCGTATTGATAAGGATTTGCACGAACGATCCCGATCCGCCCGACGAGGTTTGGCTCAACACCGCCTCGTAGTTTTTCCACATAAACGTGTGCGGGAAGAACGTCGGCACGGACTGACGATATTCCATTTCGGTTTTGAGCGAAGAAATTACCATCCAATAGAACGGCAAGAACGCAAGCACCGCGCAAACCGTCAAAACAGTGTAAACGAGTACGTTTTTGAGCACGTTGCCGACTTTTTGTTTTCTTCTCTCTTTTTCGACGTTGAAATCCGTTACGTTTCTCTCAAAAATCGCCGCGTCGGAAGAAACCGCGGACACGGTTTGGTCGAGCGCGGAATCTTTTGCGCTGACAACGCACATTTCGTCGGCGTTGTCTTTGACAACGTTTTCTTCGCCGAGATCTGCGGATTCCGTTTCGGGTGTTGTATTTTCGTTGTTTTCAAACAAATCTTTGTTTTCAATATCGGTCATAGCGCACCCCTCAGAATTTTACTTTCTTTTTGCTTACGAATCGGTTGATGCCCGTAAATATCATGATGATAAAGAACAACAACAGCGAACCTGCGAACGCATATCCCGTCATACCTTTGTCGATATATTGGTATATGTATCCGACGACGGTGCCCATATCGTAGTCAATGCCCATTTGGTCGCCGAAGATACCTACGACTGCCGTGTATTGCTTCATACCGCCCATGATGCCGGTGACGATAAGATAACTGATCATAGGCGAAATCATCGGAGCGGTGATCTTCCACAAAATCGTGTTTTTGGACGCGCCGTCTATTCTTGCGGCGTCGTAATATTGCTTGTTGACGCTTTGGAGCGAGCTGAACAAAATCAAAATTTTGAACGGCAATCCCGACCACACTTCGTATATAATCATAACGATGTATTTCGGCCACGGAATCGTCAGACTGCCGATTTCCCACGTAGGACCGCCGGCCTTGCCTATCCAATCGACCGGATCTATGCCGAACCACCCTAGCACCATATTGAACAAACCTACGGTTTCCGTGTTGTTTCTCGTGCCGACAATCGTGAAAAACGTTGCAAAAACCGCGCCCATTGCCAAAGCGTTTGTCAAGTACGGCAAGAACAAGACCGTTTGATACGCCTTTTGCAAGGGTTTTATCGACGTGAGCGCAACCGAAATGAGCAACGCAAGCAACGTCGAAAGCGGAACGGAAATCAACGTAAACACGGTGGTGTTGACCAAGCATTGCAAGAAGTTTGCGCCGCCCGTACCGGTGTCGCCTTTCAAAACGCGCACGAAGTTTTCAAATCCCCATCCGTCAAACGCGCCGTTGAGTCCGTTGTAATTTTGCTTAAACGCACCGATAAAGGCGTTGACGATGGGATAAAACGTAAAGACGCACATCAAAATCACTGCCGGGAGTACGAAGAGCCAACCCGATTGCGATTTGAAAAATCTCTTTACTTTTTCGCCCGTAGACAATACGTAAGTGGAGGGATATATCTCAACTCCCTCTACTTCTTCGAGCCAGTTCTTCTTTTTTGAGAACAGTCCTTTGACTTTTCCGCCCAAATCGGAGAAAAAGCCGGATTTCTTTTCAACGGGTGCGTCAACGGCGTCGCTTGCGACGCTTTCTTCAACGACAGGAGCAATCTCATCCGAAACGACGACGTCTTCGATGTCCTCGTCGTTTATCTCGTTTTGACTCTCCACGATTTGTTCGACGTCAACCGTAGGCTCGGACTCGACCGTCAAGTTTTCCGCTTTTTCTTCGCAAACTTGTTCGGTTGTAGTTTTAACAGTCTTCTTTGCCATTATTTAATCCTCTCTTCGGTTTCTGCATTGAACAAGAACACCTTGTTGGGTTTGAGATTGAATTTGAACGTACCGACCTGTTCGGGAAGTTTGACGTCGGAATCGACGATGCTGCGAACGGTGGGTTTATTCGAAGCGGCGTGACGAGAAACGATGGATTTGTCGCGTCCCATAACTTCGATATGGTCTACTTCGAGCGACAATGCGCCGTTTTTGTCATAGATGAAGCCCTCGGGACGAATACCGACTTTGATCGCCTGATCTTCGAGATCGGTGTCCTGAATGACTTCTTCACCGATATAAACTTTGCCGCCCTCGATTTTGCCGTCGAAAATGTTGATGGGAGGAGTTCCCAAGAAATTTGCGACGAACAAGTTTGCGGGATTGTCGTAGATGGATTGCGGTTCGCCGATTTGTTGCACCAAACCGAGCTTCATAACGACCATGATGTCGCAAATTGACATAGCTTCTTCCTGGTCGTGCGTAACGAAAACCGTCGTTATGCCCGTTTCGCGTTGAATACGCTTGATTTCCTCACGAGTTTGAAGTCTGAGGCGCGCGTCGAGGTTGGAAAGAGGTTCGTCCAACAAAAGAACGTTGGGCATCTTAACGAGCGCGCGAGCGATTGCCACACGTTGTTGTTGTCCGCCCGAAAGCTCGGAAGGCTTTCTTGCCATCAGCTCTTCGATTTGCACCAAACGAGCGGCATCGAGAGCTTTTTCTTTTGCCTGCTCTTTGGGAATTCTCATATTGAGTAAGGGGAACATGATGTTTTGAGCAACCGTCATGTGAGGATACAAAGCGTAGTTTTGGAAAACCAAGCCGATACCTCTTCTTTCGGGAGCGAGCGTCGTTACGTCTTGTTCGTCGAAAAAGATGTTGCCTTGCGTGGGAGATTCCAAGCCCGAAAGCATAAACAGCGTCGTAGATTTTCCGCAACCGGACGGGCCGAGAAGTCCGACGAGCTTTCCGGACGGAATTTCGATAGACATATCGTTGACGGCAACGACGGGTTTACCTTTCTTTTCTCTTGACGGGAATACTTTGGTCAGATGTTGGATAGATATCTTCATACACTTTTGTCCTCACGTTTTAGAATCTTAAACGTTATTTGTTTTTGATATCCCTCAACTTCGAGAGTTTCGGGAAGTCCTTGCGTTATATAATTTTGATCTATATCAACCCGAAGGTTGACATAATCTCCTGCTTTGACCTGCTTCGTTTCGGTATAATTGCCGCTTTTTAGCAGTGTAAATTGTGCTTCGCCGCTTTCGTTGGAGTACTTCACTTGTACGCTCGTATCGAATTCCTCGACCTCGGATACGTCGCAAGTCATAGTGAGTTTGCAGAAGTAATCGTGGCCGAAAGTCTCTTCGTTTTTGACTTTCTTCTGCTTGGGCTTAATCTTGAACACCTTGACAAACACCCACTTGAAGAATCTGATGACGTATCGTTTTCCGATGAGCGAATCGCCGATAAGATAGATTCCGATAAAGTACACGACGACTATGATTGCCGATTTTTTGTCCGCGCTGCTCTTCACCACGCCGTCGGAGCTTATTTTGTAATGTTCGTTTTTTGCAAGAAGCGCATCGTTGAGTCCGCTGAGCTTGTCCGATTTGAAATCGGCGTTATACTCGGTGACGAACGCTTCGCAGTCCTCAAAGAACTCTTCGCCGAAGTCGAGATTTGCATCGACGCTCGCAAACACCGTGCCGTCACAATCTATCAACTCGATTTTCGCGATTGACGAGAGCGTGTCTTGATCGAGGTCGACGTAGATAAATCCGTTCTTTACGCAAGTGGAGTTGGTATCCTTTATCGAATCTCCGTTGCTGTCGGTGTCTAGCACCTCAACCCTGTGTACGTTTCCGTCAAGATCGGTCACGTTGATTTTTGCGTTGTTATTGTCGTTTTTTGCAACCTTATATATATCTTTTATTCCATATATAAAGCCGGCATAGGCTTTGTGCATTCTCATGTCCTGCACGCTGTTGCCGTCCTCGTCCGTACCGGGATAGAGAGTTGCCGCCTTAAACAGCACGATTCCCCCGCCCGTTTGAAGATCTTGTTGCAGAACGTATTGATCGTCGTAGTATCCGCCGACGATAGCTATCGCTTGCGAATAGTTTTTTTCGGCGAGCGACTTCTCGATTATGCTCACCGACTCTCCGTACAGCATCAAAAAATACGGCAAGAACACGGCAAGCAAAACGCCTATCGTGAACGTGAACAGATAATATATGATGTTGGCAATGACAAGACCTTTCTTCATTGCTTGTCTTCGCCGCCGTCGGTATTGTCGTTTGCGTTGTCACAAACGGCGTCGACTTCAGTAGGTTGAACGTCTTTTTCAACGACTTCGTTTTGCTCGGAGCTTGCCGAAACGTCGCCGTCGGATGCGGTTTCTTGCATCACTCTTGCGTTCCGATTGGATCTGAACGCGTCCTCGCGCTTTTTCAAATTGTCCCTTTGCTCACGATATTGCTTCTTGTTGAATACGGGTATCAAAAAATACACCGCAACGATAAGCACGATTATCGCGGCGCAGGCAACGAAAAATCCGATGTCCACAGAACCTAATTTATTGAGAAGCAACAAGCTATCGAACATTTTGATCTCCTATATACCTTTAAATCGAATATCGAGCGTCAAGCCCGTATACGTTGAAAACCGACTGCAAACGTTGTTCGCTATTTTTGAAAACGCATTTTCCGTTACGCTGAAAACACCTACGTAAAATTAAGGTTTTTTGCATAGTTGTGTTGTCTGAATGGAAAATCGTTTTAAAATTACCGTTGCGGTCGAAAATCACGGACAAAAACGCCATATATCTCACAGCCGATTCGGCGATGAGATTGGAGCCGATAAGAATCGCGGATGCGTTCTTGTCAACATTGGCGTTATGTACGTCACATACCATCAAATATTCCCTCTTAACCGTGTAAGCACGATTCGTCTTTGGCAAGCAGACGGGATTTTTGCAAGTATTTATTAAATAATATGCACGATTTCCTCGTTTGCTTCTACACTATGCTATCATATTTAAAAAGAAAAAACAATGCCCATTTCAAAAATGATTAAAAACTTTTCATAAATTTTGATTTTTGTCGAACTAATGTTTTTTATCTTTTGCAAGAATTTAACAAATCCACTCAAAAGGTCTACTAAACAGTAAGGATTTCCTCTTGCGCCCTTTCCATGCGTTAGTAAAACCTTAATTTCACGTCGATATACGAATTGTGTTTACAAGGTTGCAAATTTTAATAAAAGTGCTTGGATATAGCGATTTCTCACCGACAAACCGAATGCAGATTGAAAAATTCGACATGTAAAATTCAATGGAGAAATATTAAAAATGAAGTAACTATTGAATTTCTCGGCTTTTCGTGTTATAAATGCTTTTAGGATAAACTTTACGGGAGATTCGGATATGAAAGCTTTTAACCATAATGCGTCGAAACCGAAATATCTCGATAAACATCAAAAAGCGTTCGAAGTGATTTTGATTGCATTTTGGTGCGTTATCTTCCCTGCGATTTCGGCAATATGTTGCAGTTTGAACGGTCAAAAACCTATTTTCAAATCCCTCTCTTATATCGCTTACAGGGAAAAACATATGGGACTTGTCCTCTTTTACGGATTCCTTTTCGTTGCAGGATTCATCCTTTCGATGAAAATGTGTCTTGACGCAGGGCAGTATTCAAAACAATTGAAGTATTTGTTTTTGGGATTGAGTCTGATAAGCGCAACCATTCTCACTGCCGGCATGTCCGTACCGTGGATCGAAGTCGAAGGCGAACTCGCCGAAAAATACAAGAGATTGCGGGAAATTCACAACAACGTCGCAACGATAGGCTTTATTATGTTTTTTGTGACGGAAGTTTTGTTTTTTATCACGACGCTTTTGAGAAACCCAAAACAAGGCATGATTTCCGTGGGCATGCTTGCCTATGTCCTGATGACCTCTGTCATTATGCTCAAACTGGCAAATCTGAAAGGCATCGTAGAACGCCCCTATCCCATATCGTCGATTGCTCAAATTCACATATTCTGTTCGATCGGATTTACATTGACAATACAATATTTTCTCATGCGACTTATGCCAAACACCCGCATTGAGATGAGCGAAGCGGCAGACTAAACAAAATCAATCCAAATATGGCACTCAAAAATAGCTCCTCACAATAATGTCGAGCTTTTTTATATATCTAATCGGCTGAATTCGCAATTTTGACATTCTCTGTTTTTGTTGTTCGCTTGCCAAATCCATTCTTCTTTTTTGTTGCGCATTGACATATCTTACAAATGTGTTACAATCAAATATGTCGATATATTTTTAACAATATCGACGGCAACGGATATGAAGGAGAAAATTATGGACGTAACAAAATACTTCAACCCTAAAAAAGTTGACGAAGATATGAACACCATGAACTCATTCGGAATTCGTCTTACCGGCACGGACGCGCAAAACGAATTCTGCGAATGGATAAAGGCTCAAATCATCAAACTCGGACTTGACGTCAACGTCACTCCCTACACTTTCAAGCGTTGGCAATGCAAAGACTGCTCGCTCGTCGTGGACGGCAAAGACGTGCATGTGTCGTCTCCCTTCCCTTACAGCGGACTCACGGGCGAAAACGGCGTCAGCGGAAAGCTGGTCGTAGTCGGGAATCACCCTCTCGGCTTCCAAAGAGCAAGAGGTAAAATTGCCGTTTGTCACATAAAAAACCTCTCGAAAATAAGCAGTAAAATCGCTTTTGACAAGCGCAAATCCTTGCCGAGCGACCTCGAAATCGAAAAGAGTTACAGAGGCCCGGTCAGTACGTCTTTCGTCAAAACTTTGCTCACCTTCTGGGCTGCGCAACTGTCGGGCATGAAAGGTATGATTTGCATTTGGGAAGATATGTCGGACAAAATGGTCGAAGGGCAAGTGCTCAACTTTATCCTTCACTACCTCAAAGTGCCTATGGTTTGGGTAAACGAAAAGGACGGACAAACGGTGCTCGAAGCCGCAAAAGCGAAAAAGAGCGCAACTCTCAAACTCACGGGTACGCTCGAAGACGCCAACACGCAATCGTTCTACACCGTCATAAAAGGCAAAAAAGACACAAAGGAAGCAATAATAATCAACACTCACACCGACGGATGCAACTTCTGCGAAGAAAACGGAGCAATCGGACTTTTGCGTATGATGGAGTATTTCAAAGAACACCCGACGGACAGAAATCTAGTGTTCGCATTCGTCACGGGACACTTCCGCCTCCCAAATTTCCGCACGGGTACAGATCAGGCAACATCCCGTTTCCTTGCCGATAACAAACAGGTTTGGAAAGGCAAAAAAGGCGGCTTGAAAGCGATTGCAGGTTGTGCTGTCGAACATCTAGGATGCACGGAATGGAAGGACGTAAACGGCGTGTACACGCAGACCAATCCTATAGACGTTGAAATCGTCTACACCGGCAACAAAGTCGTGGACGACGTCTATTACGAAGCAATAAAAGAGCGCGATATCGTGCGCACTATGACGCTGCGCGGACACAATATGCTCCACTTCGGCGAAGGTCAACCACTCTTCAACAAGCGTATTCCCGAAATCGCGCTTGTCACCGCTCCCGATTATCTTTGCTCGATTGCGGAAAATCATCACATGGACAAATACAACTCCGCCCTTGCTTGCGAGCAAATTTGCACGTTTATCCGTTGCGTAGAGCTGCTTGACAAAAAGAGTGCGAAAGAGCTTGGAAAAGCGCAAGGATATTCGATAGGGCTCGGCAAACTCAAATAATCCTTTTAAATAAAAATAGCTCGTTAGATATGCGAAAACCGCAAATAAAAAGCACACTGCCGTGTGCTTTTTGTTTTTGCGTTTTCATCAAAATCGACGCAGATTTTGCTTGAATCACTTTGACATAAAACGCTTCTGTTTTGCAAGCAACCGGAATTGATTATGCTTTGGCGAAATCAATCCGAGTTGATCCCTATCAAGCGTAAACGTCATAGGGTTGTTGTAGTCTTTGACAATATATTTTTTCTTGTCGTCGTTGAGCAAAAACTCATACAATTCGAGCATATAATTTATACACTTGTCCAAGCTGAATTTTTGGGCAAATTCGCTGTATTTCGGCATCATTTCGTCATGCGTTTTCTTGTTTGCAATCCAAAAATCCATCATCGTTGCAAGCGAATACGCACTACCCTTTCCGAACGTTGATTGCGGCGTAAGCGCAAATTGTTTCGTAGCGCACATTTTTGCGTTGCTGATGACGGGAACGGTGCCGCACGCTATTGCTTCGAGGCAGGCTATGGATTCGGTTTCAACGTCGCTCGCTTGCACGAAAAGATAGGATGCGTTGAGCAAATTGACAAGCTCTCCTTGAGATAAAAATACGATGTGCAAATCAACGTTGAGTTCTTTTGCAAGTTTCTCGTATTCCTCTTGCTTCGGACCTTTGCCGGCAAGGAAAAGCGATATTCTATCGCGGTATTTGCTCTTTGCAACCGCTTTTATTATGAGGTCTTGACGTTTCTCCTCGGTGAACCTTCCGACGCTCGTAACGATGACTTTATCCTCGCAACCGTCGGGGATTTTCACGTTGTCTATACGCTTGAACGCAGGGTCGTAGCCGTTGGATATCACGTGCAAATTTTGGTTGTACAAATGCCCCATAAGCGTTGATGCGATACATCTTGACGGACAATGAATATTGTTTATCCACTCCGGCTTATAATGATACACTTTGAGCAATTCGTACATTGCAGGCGTCGCACCGGGGATATATTTCATTTTTGCGTTGAAGGTGATGTTTTCGGCGGACACGTGATAGCACCCAAGCACCGGTATGCCCAACTCGTGCGCTATGCGCGCGCAGTGCGTTCCAAGCGCAAAAGGCATGTATATATGCACCAAATCGACGTCTTTGAGAGCTTCTTTTATGCGCGCGTCGTTCGGAGATGCAAGCCATGCGTGTTGCTGCTCGATGACTTTTTGATAGATAGGAACTTGTTGTATGGGAAACGTAACGAACTCCACTCCCTGCATCGTTTCGTTTTGCTGACCTGCGTTGTCGCAAAGCACTTTTACGCCAATTCCGCGCTCGACGAGGTTTTCAACCAAATGCCTTGCCGACATGGACGTGCCGTTACCCTTGTCATGAAATATATCGATTACTATTGCAACGTTCATAATTATAACCTCTCTTTTATCGTCTTTTTATCGTTTTCTCACGATTTTCCCTGTGATATTATCGAAAAATTATGCAATAATCTTGACTTATACCTCATATGTGTATTATAATACAAACAAGAAAAAACGCAAGGACTTTCCGATAGTTTCGAGGACGGCAAAATCGCGAAAAGTGCGGCATATTACACATGGCAACACACCCTTTGTGTATTATTCCTCGAAAACATCGAAAATAGTATCGAAAAATGGAAGAGAAAAAAGTCGACAGACGTATCGCAAAAACAAAAAAAGCCATCTACCGCGCTTTTGCGCAATTACTGTCCGAAAAGAACATCAACGACATCACCATCAAGGATATTGCGGACAGAGCCGACATCAATCGCAAAACGTTCTACAACTACTACGACGGCATCTACGAGCTTACCGGCGAAATCGAGAACAAAATCATCGACAGTTTTGAGAAAGTCATCCGCGAACACAACGTCAACGAACTTTTGCACAATCCCAACAAAATGTTTGACGAGCTTGTCAAAATCATCAACAGTGATTTTGACTTCTATCAGCATTTGATTTCCGTCGAAAGCAACTCAAATCTCGTTTCAAAGCTCTTTATATCCCTCAAATCACGTGCCAAAGAGGTCATTTCCGAATATTCCGTCCTTGACGAAGCAACGCTCGACATCGTGCTCGACTTCGTCATTTCGGGCATGTTTACGGTGTTTCAACGCTGGTTTAATTCGTCGAAGGAACATTCTCTCGACGACATGGCAAAAATCGTCGCCACCCTCTCCTATAACGGTATAAACGGCTTGCTCAAAGACTACGAAAACAAATAAGTTCGCAACCTAGCAAAAAAGTTGCCAAAAAAAGAAAACGATGTTTCCGCAAACGGTTGACTTTTCTTTTTTATAACAATATAATATTTATGCTTTAAACGAAGCAGGCAATGTAGCATTAGCCCAGCTGGATAGAGCGTCTGGCTACGGACCAGAAGGTCAGGGGTTCGAATCCCTTATGCTACGCCACAAAAAATAATACGAACTCAACTCACGAGTTCGTATTTTTTTTACGTCATAAGGGATTCGAACGGGCGGAATCGCACACAATCCTACGAATTGTGTGCCCGCCCCGGCGTGATAGCGCAGACCAATTATTGCCGTGCGAGAAGATTGCAGACACTTATGTTGTGCGTGTTTTTTGCATAGGTCAAGCGGAGCGAATCCCGTCCTTGACCACGATGTCTGCTTTTCACGCGCCCCTGACTGTCAGGGCTGACGCTCGCTTTGCAAGTACACTTGCTCGCTTTGCTATTTCACGATCCCTTATGCTACGCCACAAAAAATAATACGAACTCAACTCACGAGTTCGTATTTTTTTTACGTCATAAGGGATTCGAACGGGCGGAATCGCACACAATCCTACGAATTGTGTGCCCGCCCCGGCGTGATAGCGCAGACCAATTATTGCCGTGCGGAATGTTTTTTCACAATTAGGTGCCCGCCCCGGCGTGATAGCGCAGACCAATTATTGCCGTGCGAGAAGATTGCAGACACTTATGTTGTGCGTGTTTTTTGCATAGGTCAAGCGGAGCGAATCCCGTCCTAGACCACGATGTCTGCTTTTCACGCGCCCTGCCTCGTCGGTCAGGCTGCACGCGATTGACCTTCGGTATCAATCGCTGTTTGGCGAATCCCTTATGTTATAAACTATTTAGAGTGGAAAATAATAGCTTTAAATAGATGAAGAACAAGAAAGAGCCGCTCAAGCGGATAGGAGCGTACTTGTTGTACGTGACTATTCGAGTGAGCGACTCTGCCGCAGTTGTTCGCTGTTTTACGCGTTATTTTGTGCCGAAGATACGGTCGCCGGCATCCCCCAACCCAGGCAAAATGTAGCCGTTCTCGTTGAGTTGACGGTCAAGCGTGGAAACGTAGACTTCAACGTCGGGATGTTCGGAGTGGACTTTTTCGACTCCTTCGGGAGCGCCGATGATGGCAAGGAATTTGATGTGTTTGCATCCGCGTTTTTTGAGGAGCGCGATTGCATCGTTGGCACTACCGCCGGTTGCGAGCATAGGATCTACGAGCATAACGACTTTGTCCTCGATGCCTTGGGGCAACTTGCAGTAGTACTCTTGCGGTTCGAGGGTTTCTTCGTTGCGGTACATACCGATGTGTCCGACCTTTGCGGCGGGAAAAAGCGTTAGGATGCCGTCCACCATACCGAGTCCTGCGCGGAGGATTGGCACGATTGCGATCGAGTTTTCTTTCACGACAGTTTGTTCGACGGTTTCGAGCGGAGTTTCAACGGTGACGGTTTGCGTGGGAACGTCCTTAAACGCCTCGAAAGCCATAAGCGTTGCGATTTCGCCGATAACTTCTCTGAATTGTTTGGTCGTGGTGTTTTTATCTCTTATGATAGCCACTTTGTGGCGGATGAGCGGGTGATCGAGAATATGCACGTTGTCGTATTCTTTCATATTTATACCTCCAAATTCTTATTGCTATAACGCTATATTTTTATACTTATTCTTTGTCGGAAGATTCGGCGGTTTCGATTGCTTTTTCTTCTTCGCGGAGTTCTTCGACAACCTCTTCTTCTCTTTCTTTTTCTTCGGCAGCCTTTACGACGTCTACGCCGACATCAAAGGTTGCGTTGGGAGCTACAGCGCCTGTGATAAGGCTTTGGGGCTCTTCCTTGGCAAATTCCTCGTTGCCGTCGCCGCCTTGTTTCTTTTCGATTGCGTTGATGATTGCGTGTACAATGATGCCGAGCACAAGCGCGGTTGCGATTGAAGTGATTGTGATTGTCTTTGTCACGGTGCCGTCGCCTGCAAGAGCATACGGAATCTTGATTGAGAGTCCGCCGATACCTGCGATGAGGATTGTGGAAACCGTGAAGAGATTCTTGTTGTCGCCGAGGTTGATGTCTTTGAACATTTTAAGACCGCTGACTGCGATGAAGCCGTAGAGCGTGAGGCACACACCGCCCATTACGCAAGCGGGGATTGTGCGCAGCAATGCCATGAGCGGGCTTATGAAGGAAAGCACTATGCACATGATTGCGGCAAGGAAGATTGTGGATACGGAAGCGTTTTTGGTGATTGCAACACAACCGACCGATTCGCCGTAAGTGGTGTTGGGGCAAATGCCGAACACCGTGCCGGCCATAGAACCTACGCCGTCGCCAAGGAGTGTTCTGCAAAGACCGGGTTCGCCTTCAACAAGGTCGCGACCGATGATAGAACCGAGGTTCTTGTGGTCTGCGATATGCTCTGCAAAGACGACGAGAGCGACGGGGATAAACGCAAGTGCGACTTCGCCGACGCCTGCCCAAGTGAGTGTCGTTGCAACTCCTTTGGTTGCGGTGTTGACGGCTTCGCTGACGTTGCCCGTGACAAGCTCTTTGATTGCTTCGATGAGAGCAAAGTCGGGATAGTTGAGGAAGGATTGGAATTTTGCGCCCACGCTTGCGCTTGCGTCGCCAAGAGCCGCAAAGTTGTCCACGAGAGGTTGCCAGTTGACTATTTTGAGATACTCGACGTTGCACGCATAACCGAAAATCGAGAAGAATGCCGCAACCGCATAGCCTGCGCCGATGCCGAGGATGAACGGGATAAGACGTCCCATTTTGAATTTCTTTTGAGTTGAGCAAATGCAGATTGTGATGAGAGTCACAAGGCCGCAAAAGAGAGCGACGAGGTTGTAGCTTGCGTTGATAGCCGCGCCGCTTGCTTTGGTGATGTCTCCCATTGCGCTGCCTGCCAAAGAAAGACCGATGAGAGCAACCGTCGGGCCGATGATGACAGGAGGCATGAGTTTTGAAACCCATTTGCTGCCTGCAAACTTAATGATGATTGCCAAAACAACGTACACAAGACCTGCCAGAATACCGCCGAGGATAATTCCGCAATATCCGAATGCAAGCGCCGTCGAGAGCGAACTCAAAAACGCAAACGAACTCGATATGATGACCGGGCTTTTGAATTTTGTGAAAAGAAGGTAAACTATCGTGCCGAGGCCTGCGCCGAGGATTGCCGCCGGAATTTGAGTGGGCAAACCGATGATGGTCGGGACTGCGATTGTTGCTGCCATGATTGCAAGCACTTGTTGGAATGCAAACACGAGGTTCTTGACAAAAGCAGGTTTGTCATTGACATCGTAAACGAGTTGGTTTTTTGACATTGTCTTTCTCCTATATATAATTTTTGTTATCTTCTCACGCGCCTATTTGCCGCAGAGGGCAAAAAAAAGATGTCCGCTAGGGACATCTACATTAGGCAATTTCACTGTCAATCGAGGGGAAACGGCACTCGTCGAAGGAAGAAAATACAATCTTTGCAACAGAAGCTGTTGCGAGAAGAATTACTTTCTTGAGCTTAACAACGCTTTGAGCCATGGTTGCCCTCCGATTCACATTTGACAGTATGTTAGCACAACCGAACGTTTTGCGCAACCAAATTTCGACAACTTTTTTAAAGTTTTTTTAAACACACGAACCGTGTTGCATTTTGTGTATGTTTCACGGACAAAACGCAAGATATTGCGCTTGCAATCATCAAAGGAAATACATTCCAACGGCGTAAAGCGCAATATCTACAAGGGCGAGAATAGGGAAAAATACCGCAAAATACCAATGTTTCGTCTTGTGACGGAAAACGTACATTCCAAGCGTCGTTCCCACTCCGCCGAACAAAATTGCAAACGCAAACAACGCGGCTTCTTTTATACGCCACTTTCCTTCCTTTGCCTTTGCTTTGTCTATGCCCATAACGACGAAGCCCAGCACGGTCATAACCGCAAATACGCACGTAATAACGATTTGATAAATACTCATAAATTCCTTTATACTTAATATACGCAACCGCCTTTTCCGTCACGCTTATTTTTCCGTTTCGTTCAAAATCTCTTGCAACGCTTGCAAATCGAAATCGGGCACGTACTCTTCCGTTGCGCTGTCAAGTTCCTGCGAAAAACCGTTTTGCAATCCTGCGTCGAAAAATGCTTGCATTGCTTGGTCGTATTCGTCCTCTGTTATGCGTCTTGACAAAATCGGATGATTCTCAACGTTCGGCGTCGGGAAATACTGCCCCATCAATGAAACGTACATCGTATCGTCAATCGATGAAATATCTTGCAAAACCCCTTTTGTGTTTTCAAGTGCGCCGGGCAAAACGAGATGGCGAACGATAACGCCTTTTTGCATCATTCCGTCGTCGCCGAAAAGGTCGGCGGGTTGCTGACGCCGCATTTCGCTTATTGCGTCGAAAGCGATTTTTCTATACCCTTTTGCGTGCGAATACTCCCACGCCAAATCGTCATCGGAATACTTAAAATCGGGCAAATAAATATCGACCAAACCATCGAGTTTTTTGAGGTTTTGCACGGTTTCATATCCGCTGCTATTCCACACAATCGGTATTTTAAGTTGCGATTTTGCAATTTTAAGCGTATCTTTTAGCAAATTCGTGTAATTTGACGGAGTTACGAGATTTATGTTGTGCGCACCCGAGTCTTGAAGATAAAGCATAAGCGAAACAAGTTGCTTTTCGCTCACTTCAAGTCCTTTTCCGCCGTACGAAATCTCAAAATTTTGGCAAAACAAACAGCGCAAATTGCATCCCGAAAAGAAGATAGTTCCGCTACCTCTCTCGCCCGACAAACACGGCTCTTCGAAATGATGCAATCCGACTCTTGCTATTTTGTACATAGTTGTTTTTTGAAAAATGTGACTTTGTATGCGCTTTAGTTTTTAATGAGTTTGTTGTATTTTTTCGCCCACTTTGCAAGTTTCTTCTCGTCGTATTCGGCAGGAATTTTCTTCGCTATGCTCTTTGCTTTCAAACTTCTTGTCAAACAACCGATTGCCTTGCATACGAGTCCGAAATGTCCCAAAAGCAAAAACACTTTTTTGATTATCGACTTTGCGCTCATCTTCGGTTTTTCGCCGCTAGTGTCTGTGGTTACGAGTGCGAGGTCGCTCTTTTCGATAAGTCCGCCGCCAAACACCCAGTCAATAGTCTTCGGATCGAGGGACAACGCCCAACGTTTGAGCACGTCGACGAATGCGAAATCCGCACCGAGCGTCGTCATATACTTATGATAAAATCCCCACATGTTTTTTGCCGTAAACTCATCAATCTTATTTTCCTCAACGTAGTCGGCAAACATTTTCCCGGCTTTCATCGAGGATTCTATACCGCTGCCCATAAGCGGCATTGTCATAAACGCACTGTCGCCGACCGCGACGTATCCGTCCGCCACCGC
>FR895624.1:0-2773 GCA_000434435.1 Firmicutes bacterium CAG:475 | reverse complement strand
CGCTCTTGCAATGGACATACGTAGGCAAATTTCGACTTTTCTTTCGCTTACGAGTTGGTTTGACAAAATAGGATTGCTTGCGCGCAACGCTCCGACGGTATATTCGATTTCCTTGTCCGAAAGGCCACCGACGCGTCCGATAAGCACGTCCACGAGATTGTCCTCGTTGAGATTGCACCAACTTATTCCCACGCTTCCGAGGTGTTTGAGATAAAGCGTCGATTTGATTTCGGGATCGCGAGGGTTCATTCCCTCCACTCTCTTGAAAAACGCGCGGTATCCGTACATCACGTCGTCTTTGCCGGGCTTTGACTGAATTTCAAACTTATTTGGCACTTGCGCGCGGAAAGGCGAGCGCATACCGCTTGCGTCGATAACCAAATCGAAAAATTGTTCCTTGCCCTCTGCGCATATGCCGACAACGACGTCGTTTTCGATTGCAAGCGACGTCACTTCCGTTTCGAACACGAGTTTGCACCCTGCGTTTTCAGCTTGTTTGGCAAAAAAGTCCGAAAGCTTTGTGCGGTATACGGAAATTTCTTCCATGGGCGGACACGGCGGAACGGGCAACGAATACTCTTCGTTGGGCGACACGAAAAGCCACTTGCTCTTTTGGCAATATACGTCCTCGGGCGGCATTTCAAGTCCTACCGCCTCGAACACGTCCGCGCGAATATCGTCGCGCCAATCGTAGCTCACTTCGCCTCTTTTTCTCTTTTCAAAAACAGTGACGTCGTGTCCTTGTTTTGCAAGACGTATGGCGGCAACCATACCTCCTTGCCCCATACCGACAACCGCGATTTTTGCCATAATTCTCTCCGATTTAATGTTTGTATCGTCAATGCGATTTCGTCTTATTTTGACAAAACGCATAGTTTATCCGCCGTTTTTGCTTTGTAAACTGCCTTATACGTTGAAACAGCTTCCGCCGATAAACTCTCTCAAAAGCGAGTTGCACGGTATCAAATTCTCGTCCTCTATCGTCTTGAAGTATTTGAGATATTTGATAAGTCTGTTCGCCACCAAGAATTGCGGATCGGTGTCTTTTATCTCTTTGAGCGCAGGCAACGCAAGTTTTTTGAGCACGCAAAGCTCGTACGCAAGTGCGGAATTGAACACGAAATCAACGCCCTCTTGCCACGGATAAATCCACTTGAACTCACCGCTTCTGACGCTTTGCCACATATCGATGGTGTTCTTTGCCGGATAGTTTCTGAATTGCATATCACGCACTATACGACGTATCAAACGCAAATCCGTCGTACTGAGCGGCGAATGGTCGTCCACATTGATTGCAAGTTGAGGCGCAATGTAGATTTTAAATTTTTGGTGTTTCGGGATAGATGCCGTAAGTTTTTCGTTGAGCGCGTGTATTCCCTCAATCATAATGGGGCTGTGCTCGTCAACTCTTATCGTGCGCCCTTTCTCTTTTGCGCCCTTTGCAAAATTGAAGCACGGCAAGGTGACTTCCTCACCGTTGATAAGGTCGAAAAGATCCTTGTTGAATTGTTCGATGTCAAGACATTCCACATGTTCGAGGTCAACCTCGTTTGCGGCTTTGCCCTGCATTTTGCAAATCTTTTCGCGTTCGAGATAGTAGTCGTCCATGGAAATCATGACGGGATTTATTCCTCTTGACACAAGCTCGATGCGCACTCTGTTGCAAAAAGTGGTTTTGCCGCTCGAACTCGGCCCCGCGATGCAAATAAGGCGGATATTTTCTTTGTCGCTTTCGATTCTGTTTCCGAGTTCGGACAACATACTGTTTTGACGCGCTTCGCACATTTGCACGAAATCAAGTTCTCTGCTCGGTTCGACCTTGTCGTTGATGTCGGCAACCGTACCCGTTTTCGTCTTATTCGCCCACGCCGTCGCACGTTGCAAAGTGCGTCCGTACGTGCTTTCTTCCACAAATTCGGGGATTTCCGCATTGAGTTCGGAACGCGGATATTGAATGATTATTCCCGGGCTGTACGGCATGAGATTGTAACTGAAAATGCAGCCCGTAGACGGCACCATATACGCATGCAGATAATCGTAATAATCACCGCACACGTAGATATTCACCAAACTTTCGGGACGATACGGCAAGATACGCAACTTGTCGTCCCTGCCCATCTTTTCAAAAATCTCGCGCGCCTCGTCGGTGGACACCGTGATACGCTCGATAGGCATATCTGCTTTTATAATTCTGTCCACCTCGTCGCGCACCTCGTCGGTGGCTTTGGACACGTTGAACCCTTTTGAGAGAATTTGACAGAAAATCGAACGCGACGCATTGTAGCCGAAGCAAATACGCACGTCGGGATAAAGATTGTGAAACGCCATTGCGACGACGTATCTCAAACTTGCCTCGTACGCCTTGACGGCCTCTTGATTGTCAATGCCCAAAAACTCAACGGTTTTGCCGTCGTCCTTGCCCGACAATTTGCGATTGAGTTCCTTGATTTGCGAGCCGAGCTTGCACACGACGTACTTACACTTGTCCTTCGAGGGCAACAAATCGATAACTCTCGTGCCTTCTTTGACCTCTACGGGTTTGTTGTCAATATAAATTTTTATCATAGTTTTTCCCCTTTTACGTCCCGAAATTCAATCCGAAACGTCCGATTTAGCGCAGTGAAAACGCATCTTTTCTATTTTATGCGCTAAATAATTATATCATATCGAAATATGCATTTCAAGACGGAAATTTTGTTGCAAAATATGCAAATATATGCCTCGTTATATCATAAGTGCAATTTTCCCCCTTCCTCACGTGTTTCCCTACAAG
>FR895623.1:833-9471 GCA_000434435.1 Firmicutes bacterium CAG:475 | reverse complement strand
CTTGCGGCTCGCACTTCGAATAAGCACATTCCGTTAATAAGTGCGCCTTGAATAAGTGTTGGATGCTTAAAAACCGAAGTTGCCGGGAGTGATGAACAGACCGCTGATAAGGCTTAAAATCGCAGCCAGCATCACCACGTGAACGACGTAGACGATGAGAGCGTGCTTGCCGAAGAAACAAACCGCTTTTTCTATCGCTTTTGCGATTGCCGTCGTAACCTTGCCTGCGCCGAGCATGAACTTCAAGGCGTCTATCGAAAAATCGCGCAGGGATTTCTTTTCCGCTTCGACGTTTGCGTAAAGGGCGTCGCAGGTTTTTTTGTAGAGAGCTTTCGTCAGGTCGAAACGCACGAGAGAAAGACGTTCGTAATAAAACAGTTCGCCTACGAGCACGCCTGCAAAATAGAAAGCGGTGTAGGGTATCATGGTGAACAAATCGCCGGGTGAAAACTCGTATTGAGAGTAGAATAAGGACGGGTTGCCCCAAAAATCGTGAGGCGGGAAGATAATCGCAAAGATTTTCGGTGTCGTCGCCGGCGGTGTGTAGCAAAAATACAGACACAGCGTAAGCACGATTAGCACTATGCTTGCGATAATAATTGCAAGCCGATTGTCGCGCGTCAGAAAGGAAATCAAAGCGTATAAGAGCATGGATACGGCAAGGAAGTCAAGCACGCCGAACGCAACGAATACGCCGCTTATTCCCATTTGGTTTTGTGCGATATACGAGCCCAACGTGTAAATCAATGCAACCGCAAGAAGCTGAAATCCTCTTTTTGCGTTGTTACGCGAAAAAGTGCAGGATATGCCGGATATGGAGAAGAAAATAAACAGAACTATCGGGTGTATGACATCTCTCACGCTGCTTGCGCTTCCGTTTATCCAGTTGTAGCAAAACGTGGTGAAAGAGTCCCCGACGCCTCTTTGGGCAAAGCCGAATCCGTACCATTGATTGCCGAAATACGACCCCAGCAAGATTGCCAGATGGTCGAGAATCATAAGGATGACGCACACGCCGCGAAGGAAGTCGATTTCCCAGATTCTGTTGCGCTTGCGCCTCGGCGCGAGGGTGATTCGAACGTCCTCGCTTATCAACGGATTTTTTTCTACGCTCTTTTGCATAAAATGAATATAGCACTATTGTTTTTCAATGTCAAACGACGACCTTCATGTGAGGACGGATTGTGAAAAACAATAGGTTAGATACGCTAAATTGATTGAAAAACGAAAGAAAACGTCGAAAGAAAAATAAGTTGCGAAAAACCGCTCCGAAAACTTTTTTCGCGGATTCTATCCGCATAAACTCATTTTGAAAAACTTTGGAAAAATTTGTAAAAAACACGGTTAGAATGTCGAAAAACACGGTATTTGTCTATAAAATCAGCGGCAATCGGGAAAATATGGCAAAACGTTAAATTTTTGCGATTTTCGGATGCGAAAAGGGCTGAAAATCGGCATTTCCCCCCAACAGATTGTGCTTTGAAATCAAGCACACCACAAGGTATTGTTATTGATATTCTAAACATATAAGTATTGACAAATAGGCGAAAAAAACGTATAATTGGACTGTATAATAATCTACACGTATGCGTTACACGCGTAAAGCATGCGTTTCGGAGGAGATTATGAGAATGAGAAAGTTATCGCTCGTATTGTTGCTCGTGCTGGTAAGCGTTATGCTTTTCGGCATGGTTGCATGCAATCCGACAAACAACGGGAACACGGATACCCCCGTTATTCCTACGCCCACACCCGATCCGGATATCGACAACTCGGAATATCTCGGCTCTCAAGAGGCGTGGAATATCTTTAAAGAGGCGGCTCTTGCAGAAGCTCACTCGGAGAAAGACAAACGATACATAAACGTCGACACGGCTTTTGTGCTCGGTTTCTCCAAGGACTCTTACGATTCACTCATCGTGGCGCGCTTTGCAAGCAAGATCGATTCGCAAGACGATTCCAAGAGCCAAATCCTCGTCGAGTTCCGCAAGCTCACGTCCGAAATCAACGGCAGAACCGTCGACAAAGACACCGTCTGCACGATGGCGAAAAACGGTGAAGGCACTTTGCTTTTCGGCGCGTACTACTATGAAGGCAAGCTGGTTGCCGACATGCGCGGAATAAAGAAAGGGGACGGCGTGCACGTCGTTTACACCGATACGATCGATATGACGAAGTTTGTGTCCAGATTTGCGGACGCTCTCGATCAACTCGATCTCTCTTCCGTTCTTTACGACACCCTTATGGGTTATGACATCGGCGGACTCATCAACAGTCTTATCAAAATCGATTTGGCTCATTTGACGGTTGAACAATTGCTCGTCAACGTTTTGTTCGGCGCAAGCAAGAGCACGATCGTGGACTACGGCAACGGTCATCAAGTGTTGCGTATGCCTTGCGATCTCGGTCTTATCGTCAGCATTATTCCGCTCGTTCAAGGTCTTATCCCCGAAAACATCATCAATCTCGTAAAAGACGTGCTCGGCCTCGATCTCGGCAAGCTCGGCGCACTCGCGGGTATGGCTCTTTATTTGGAAGCCGACATCATGAACGGTGCGCTCAAAGGCGTCAATTTCAACATCGACGTCAACCTCAACTCTTACGGAGTTGAAGGCGTCGAAGAAAAGTACGGCACTTTCCAATCCGAATTCGGCATCGATCTCGGACACGCAAAAGCGGACTTCGCAGGTACCCCCGACCTCGACGTCGTTGCGCTTTTGAAATCTCGCAACGAAAACAACACCGCCATTCAGGACGGTGAAAAGTCCCTTTACGATTCCGTCAAGGAAAGCGAAAACAAATATTCCTTCCTCACTCTCGACGGCGCGATAACTCTTTCTCTCGACTTCAACAAAAAGACAGTGTCGATTGACAACGTAATCGGCTCTTTCGGCACTCTCATATCAAATCTTCTCACCAAAAATCTCAAACCCGAGATGCTCGAAGCTCTCAAACCGCTCTTTGCAAAGGAAATTAACTTCGAAAAAGGTACGGTTGAGTTGACGATCAAGCTCCAAGGCGAAATCAACACCAGAGATTCCAAAAAGACAAGACTCGCTCTTGAAATTCTCGGCAGAAACGGTGCAAAACGCGTCACGGCATACTACACGGGCGCAAGAGAAGGCGTATATCTTGACGCAAGCGGTTTGCTCGGCTCGAACGGAACGAAGTTTAAAATCGACGACATCAACGTCAATGACCTGCTCGGCGAGCTTGTAGACAAGGCGTTTGCCGCAATCAAGGGAGCACTCGACGGACTCAAGGGCGGAGCAACCACTCAAAATATTCAACAAACCCTTGTAGATAACGGCGAAATCGTCATTCAACACGGCGCGTTTGCGGCGGCGGATTCCGACGGCAGCGTGGATGTTTTGGCATTGATCAATATGATACTCGACCATATCAATCTCGATATGGACGGCGACATCTTCAATATCAGAGGCATCGAAGTTCAACTCACCAAAGATTTGCTCGACACCATTTTCGGTATGGTGTTCAAGGGCGAGAACGCAGGTGCGAAAATTCCGATTCAGGATGCGTCTTTGGTTTATAAGAATCTCGGCGCACAACAAGAGAAGACTCTTACGTTGTCCGCAAATCTCGGCGTAGAAAATGCGGAACCGCTCGTCGGACTTGCTCTCGGCGTCGGAGTTACCTTTGGTAAAATTAACAATTTGCCCGGATTTAACGCAACGTTCGAAAAACTCGAAGAAGAACTCGAAGCAAATCCCGACGCATATTTGCCCATCCTCAAAAACGGCAAATTTAACACCGATTTGCTCCACGTAAACGTTTCGACGGGACTCACCGTTGACGTCAATACACTCAAAGGCGAACTTGCAAAGATCACCGTCGACATGCCCAATCAAGACATCGGAACGATGTTCAAGGGCGTTTTGCTCACCGCATTGATCGAACTCGGAAACATCGACGGCGGTCTTAAACTCGACATCAACGCGGATATCGACCTCACCGGCGGAATTAACGCGGACGCAATCCTCGATATGCTCCTCAAATCTTCCGCGAAGATTGCAATATCCAAGCAATCCAACAACGAAGAAGTGCTTGCGCTCTATTTGCAAGACGGTTGGATTTATCTCAAAGCGGACATCCTTTGCATAAACGTCAAAGAAATCAAAGTTAACGCAAAAGAGCTTCTTGCATCTCTCGGCATTGGCGCAAGCGGCTCGGGAAGCGGACAAGCTCTCACCGCAGACGACACGACGGGCGACGGCATGGATATCAACGCCGTGCTCGGATTCGTTGCGGGCATCCTCGACGGTTTCAATCTCGGCAATCACGCTCTTGAAATCGTGCTCGCGTCCAACCTCTTCGAACAAGTGCTCGATTTGCTCAACATCGACGGCGTTAAAATCGAATTTGCAAGCACCGACTTCGACGGCGGTATACGCATCGCTCTCAACGACGGACTCAATTTGCCCGAACTTCAACTGGGCGTGTTCATGTCTTTGGGCAACAACGTCAACCTCAACGTCGCACTCAGCGGTTTGTCTGCCGGTTTGAACGACAAGGCGACAAACTATCTTGCAAACGACGGACGTCAAAGCGAAGATTTCACCGAAATCCTTGAATATCCGTTCGTTGGGATAGATCTTACGCTCGGTCTTGACTTCAATGCGGACCAAGGCGCAAAAGAACTCGTGTTCGGCAAGGGTACACACTATCTCAAAGACGGAAAATACGTTGAAATCACCGACTCGAATCCCGTCCCCTCGGACTACACGGGCAAGCTCTATTATAAAGATTCAAACGGTACTTACCAAGAAGAGAATATAACCAAAGCAACGCTCGCATTTGACGAGAAGATGTCGCTCAACTATGAGTTGCGTATTGCGGGGCAACTCGATTTGTCGCCTATCATCGACTATTTGTTCGGTGCGCCTCAAATCAATACGAAAGGCAACGTAAGCGAATTGCTTGTCGAACTCACCGGCAAGAAATTTGCCGAAGAACGCAAAGTTTTGCTCGGCGTTTACTACACCGGCGGTTCGCTTTATATCGACGCAAAGAATTTTGGTCTTGACAAAGTAAAAACCGACGTTGACCTCTATGAGGTCATTCTCGCATTGCTCGCAAAAGATTCCACCGTTATCGTAAACGGCGGCACGAATGCGGACGCAATGACCGCCGAGGAAGGCGACGCAAACGATCAAGCGGCGAAAAAAGCCCTTGCTCTCGACATTATCGCAACGCTTTCTTCCGACAATTTGAAACTTCAAATCGCAAAGGGATTGACGGACATCATCTATCAACTCCTCGGTTTCGACGCAAACGAACTCACCGCATGGGCGCAAATCGCATGGGCAAACGTCAAAGACAAATACGACAACAAACCCGTCAGAGTTGCGGTTGACGTAAACAACGACGCAGGTCAATCTGTCGGCGGAGCGGAAATTTATATCGGCACGACCGTCAAAACGGCGGACGGTTCTATTCTCAATCCCATCAGCATCACGCTTGGCGGCGACTCCGTAGAACCCGTTAAAATCGTGCGCAACAACAAAGAAACTCAAACGATGGCAGCCTACTTGCAAGGCGACACAAGCGACGTGTTCGAAGACGTGACGCTCTTCAACGCTTACGGCGACATCGCATTGCCGTCGATCTTTGCCGAACTCAAAGGCACGTTTACCGTCGGTGCGGAAGCGGGCAACAAGTCCTGGACGGTGGGCGAGTGGATTGCAAACTTCCTCGACGACAGCAATCCCGAACTCAACTCCTTCATCAGACAACTTCTTCTCACCTATAAGGTGCCTGTAGAAGCAGGTGCCGAAATCGGATTCCGTATCGCGCTCAACGCACATCTCAATCCGAACGTTCCCATTGACTTCACTCAAAATGCGGTATTTGTCAAATACGCCGCATCCGAACTGGCAAATCTTGCCAAATTCGTCGAGGTGTACAAACTCAACGGCACAAAATACACGCTTCTTACGGACGAAGAGCGCACTTCTTACGAAGGCGACGTGTACGTCAAACAATACGTTGCAGGCGGAATTGCACTGAGCGAAGTTTCCAAATCGAATTATCGCGGCGCAGGATATGTTCTCGTCGGTGAAAACTACGTCAAAGTCAACGTAACGGACGAAAACTCCGTGTTGTTTGAAAACGACAAACTCTATACAGCGGCAAGCCTCCTCGATATTGCATACATCGCTTCTCACAGCGATATCGCTATCGAAATTTACAACAAGAGCATCAAAGACGTAGACAAGATGACCAATGCGGAAAAAGTGCAAAGCGTCATCCTCGCTCTCCGTTTGCAAAGCACGGGTGAAAACGCACAAGGCGACGCAGTCAGCACGGTATATCTCGATCTGAGCAACGATTTCCACATCGCTCTTGCCAATATCAACATCGGCGCATTGCTCGGCGGTTTGCTTAAAGGCAAAGGCGACGGCGGCAACGGCGGCACAGCGATGACGGCGGATGACGGCGGCATCGATCTTATGGGCGTGCTCGGCTCGGTGCTCGGCGGAATTATCGGTTATATCGGCATTGACTCGAAGGGCGTGCAAATCAACTTTGCGGAAGCTCTTGTCGTAACGCTTGTACAAATGCTTGCCGGAAAGAAAATCGATCCCGACAAGTTTATCAAGCTCAATCCCGACAGAAGCTATCTTGCTCTTGCGTGGAAGTACAATCTTGCTCTCAATCTCCAAATCGATCCCGTGTATCTCGGCTTGGAAATCTCTGAGATCAATCTCGGACTCGGCAAAGAGGACGGCGTTATGCCCGACGATTTCGACAGCTCCATTTATACGACTGCCGAAAATCTCGATACGCTTTCTCTCAACGTCGAACTTGGACTTGACTTGCAACTCAAAGGACAAGAAGAGCAAGTTCGCCTTGAAAAATACCTCGATTTGTTCCTTGC
The DNA here is from genome assembly GCA_000434435.1 of Firmicutes bacterium CAG:475. Taxonomy (GTDB): domain Bacteria; phylum Bacillota; class Clostridia; order Christensenellales; family CAG-917; genus CAG-475. The sequence goes on along the minus strand of FR895623.1, from coordinate 2,573 downwards.
GGATCTCGGTTTGAAACTCGGTTTGGATATGTTTGACAACATCGATTATCAAATCGGAATCAGCGTGGGTGCAAACCTCGCTCTCAACGAACCCAACGACAGCAATATTGTTCTTGAAATAAAGAATAAAATAACAAATAAGAATATAATAGCGATTTACGTCAACGGCGGCGACGTCTACGTCGACCTCGGAAACCTCGGCAGCGATCCGTTCTACATCGAACAAACCAACATCAGCGAGATCATTTGCGACGCAATCACCAAACTTTTGGGTGATCTCAATTCGTCTGCAAGCAAGAATTCCGGCGCATCGACCGCTTCGGACACCGTAAACGCTATGAGCGCAGACGAGCAAATGCAACTCGTGCTTGACATCGCCGACGGCAAACTCGGCGTTCTCGTCATGCAAAACGTGCTTGTCGGACTTATTGCCGCACTCACTTCAAAGGGCGAAGGCAGCACCGACATTGCAACCATCATCGAAAAACTCGACCTCGACATCTCCGTCGGCGTCGATTTGCAACTCGATCCGTCTATCGCAATCAACGTCGATATCGACAGCAATCTCCTCTCTCTCGGCGTGAGCATCGACAACATCGATCTCGCAACGGGCAAGAGCAGTAACGCTTTCAACACCATCGATGCAAAAGCGAAAGAGGGTATCGACAAATTCGTCGAAATCACCGACTCTTCCTTCTCGGGCAAGAAATACAGCCTTGTGGACGGCAAGTACGTCGAATCTGCGGACGGCAATTTCAGAAGATATTATCGGGAACTCAACAACGCGCACATCGTTTCGCTCGACCTCAGCCTCATTGTAGACTACTATGCAAGCTCCACATATGTGTACGTTGACGACGCAAAGACGCTCGAAGCGTTCTCGCCCAAGGACAGATACTCTCTCAACCTGTATGACAACAGATTCGTGCAAGACGACAACGGACATTATATCCGCGAAGGTTTTGAATTTGACGAATTGCTCAACGTCATTCTCGGCATGGACGGTTTGAAAGACGTGCTTGCAACAATGCTTCCGCAAATCAGAATCAACACCGACAACGAGGAAATAGGTTTTGACGTGATTAAAAACGCATTCAGCGTCGGCGAATTGCTCGAACGTCTGGGACTCAACCTTATGCTCTCGGACAAGATGGACGACGGCTTCAAACTCGACGTCAAGGCAAGACTCAACTTGCAAGAGATGGGATTGGAGGATCTGTCAAAGTTCGATCTGAGCAAACTCAATCTCAAAACGTTGCTCAACGGCATCGAAGCAAGCATCGGCATCGATTTCGACTACGAACATCCGGGCAGCAACACCAAGATAAATATTTATCTCATCAAAGACACGGTTTACATCGACATGAACGGTGTGGGCGGGCCTCGCGTTCAAATCGGTCTTATCGACGTGCTTGAAAAATTCGGTGTGGAACTTTCTTCTTCTAGCTCCGACGCTCAAACGGCCGCGGACGAAAAGGACGAAAGTTTGAATATCGCAAAAGTCGTGAGCGCAATCGTTTCCAAGCTCGTTCTTGCCGCAAAACCCTGGGAAAGCGGCTCTCTCAACAGAATAGATTATCTCGGCGTATTCGTGCGTTCCAACTTTATCAACGACGTGCTTTCGATGCTCCTCAAACAAGTCATCGATTCTCAAAACGTCGTGGTTGACGAATCGCAAAGCGGCCTCTACCTCTATCCGCAAACGGATAAGTTTGCATACTGCGGATTGAACGACGCTCT
>FR895623.1:0-810 GCA_000434435.1 Firmicutes bacterium CAG:475 | reverse complement strand
GACGCTCTTGCGTTGCAACTTAAACTCGCTCTTGCAAACAAGAAAGATCCGATCAACAAGAACGAGGACGGCACGAACAAACAATACACCATCGACCTCAACCTCGGTCTTGACGCGAAAGTCGATCTTGAAAGCGTCGATACGTATCAAACTCTTCTCGACAACGACGAAAGACTCGAATTTATCTCTCTTGACGATTACATCGCAAATATCGTTGCAATCATAGGCGGATTCAGAGGCGAAAGCTATCAAAGAGAAACCGAACCGAAGAACAACGGCATTTACTACACCTTCAAAGAGGACGCAAACGGCGAATACTTGCTCAAAACCGGCATGTATCGCAAGCCGAACTTCAATATCGACGCAGAGGGTGCGTATGTGTTTGACGAAACGACTGGCGAATACAGACTTATCGCAGACGGCGAAGTCTTGCCCGAAGGCACGGTTCGTTACACCGAAGAAGATTTGAGCGGCGTCAGCATGTATTCTCGCTCATTCGCAACCGTAAAAGCAGGCGAGGACGGCAAGCAATACGCATATTCCGTCAGATACGACCTCGATCCCAACGGCGAATACGTTTACGACTCCGCAAGAGATCTCTACGTCAACCGTAACGACGCGGACGCTCCCATAAGCACCGAGTATTACACCAGAGTCGACGACAATATCACAATCACGGAAACCGACGCAGACGGCAACACCACAACGCGCAACGCTCTTGCAAGCGAAGTAAAACTTTATGCAAGATGCGGTCAAGAAACCTATCAGGATCAAAACGTTTCGTTGAGCGTGAGCGGTTTGATTTACTTC
>FR895622.1 GCA_000434435.1 Firmicutes bacterium CAG:475 | reverse complement strand
CTTGCGGGGTGCGAGGGCGCGTTGCAACTTCTCAAAAGAGGTTTTGCCGTCAAAATGTACGAAATGCGTCCCACAAAAACCACGGGCGCGCACAAAGGCGATTCGCTTGCCGAACTCGTTTGCTCCAACTCGCTCAAATCCACCGAGCCTTGCACGGCGTCGGGACTTTTGAAAAAAGAACTCGATATGCTGGGATGCGCGCTTTTGCCCATAGCAAGAGAGTGCGGCGTGCCAAGCGGAAGCGCATTGAGCGTGGATAGAGAAAAGTTTTCGAAAGCGGTTGAGAAAGAACTTGCAAAGTATCCCGATTTCACGCTTATAAGAGAAGAAGTGACCTCGCTCGACGAGGATATACCCACAATCGTGGCAAGCGGTCCGCTCGTGACAAGCGGGCCGCTCACAAGCGACGCTCTGGCCGAGCAAGTGGGCAAACTGACGGGAAAAGACAGGCTGTTTTTTTACGACGCTATCGCGCCTATCGTTGAATTTGACAGCATAGATATGCAGAAAGCATACTTTGGCGGCAGATACGGCAAGGGGGGAGATGATTATCTCAACCTGCCCATGCAAAAGGCCGAATACGAGCGTTTTTACAACGAGCTTGTCAATGCCAAAACCGTCTTGCTTCACGACTTTGAAAAGAGCGAGCTTTTCGACGGATGCATGCCCATAGAAGAAATGGCAAAACGAGGCAGCGACACGATTCGTTTCGGTCCGTTGAAGCCCATAGGGCTTCGCAATCCGCAGACGGGCGAAAAAGCGTATGCCGTGGTGCAGTTGCGCAAAGAGAATATCGCAGGGGATTGTTACAATCTCGTGGGATTTCAAACGAATCTCACCTACGGCGAGCAAAAGAGGGTGTTCAGCCTTATCCCCGCGCTCGAACATGCCGAATTTATCCGCTATGGCGTTATGCACAGAAACACCTATATTAACGCTCCCGGCGTACTTGAAAAGACGTTCAGAGTAAAGGGAAGCAGACCGCTTTATATCGCAGGGCAACTGTCGGGCGTAGAAGGTTACGTCGAAAGCATAATGAGCGGTATGATTGCCGCGCAAGCACTTGCAAACGAACTTGACGGCAAACAATACGCAGTGCCCGGCGACGTTACGATTATCGGCTCGCTGTGCGAATACGTGTCAACGCGCGCTCTAGACTTCAAACCCATGAACGCAAACTTCGGCATCTTGCCGCCGATCGAGGGAATAAGGGATAAGTCCAAGC
>FR895621.1 GCA_000434435.1 Firmicutes bacterium CAG:475 | reverse complement strand
ACGCCGAAGTCCAAACACGTGAGGAAAGGGGAAAGTGCAATTAGAGTACACGTCGTTCAACTCTTGTATAGGAAGAATCTTCACTCATTCAAGGCGTACTTATACTCGGAATGTGCAACTTCAAATCTAATTTAGGGTACACGCCGTACGATAAAGGTGATTTATGGCATACGACAAACAATTTATGGATATGGCGATTGAGCTGGCAAAAGGGTGCGCTTTGCAAGACGAAGTGCCCGTCGGGTGCGTTGTCGTAAATGACGGCAAGGTGGTCGGCGCAAGCGGCAATCGCAAGGAGAGAGAAAACAATGCAATCTGTCACGCCGAGATTTTGGCACTGTCCGAGGCGACCAAAGCCGTCGGCAACTGGTGGCTTGAAAATTGCGATGTGTATGTCACGTTGGAGCCGTGTGTGATGTGTGCGGGGGCGATGATTCATTCTCGAATCCGCGCGCTTTACTTTGGTGCATACGACGACAAAACGGGAGCGTGCGGCTCAAAACTCAACCTTTTCGAACCGGGGCTTTTCAACCACCTTGTCACCGTCGAAGGCGGTCACGAGCAAGAAACCTGTTCGCAACTCCTATCCGATTTTTTCAAGCAAAAGCGAAAAAATAAGTAAACGATACGGCTGTTTTCAAAGATAATCGTAAGGTTTGCACAAAACGATTTTACTCAGAAGTATTTTTAAGTTGATTTATCTAATTATGCGCGGACGGTTTCGTCCGCGCATATTTGTTTGTCGGGCAGGCGCCGGTCGGTCATTTAGAGAGCGAGTGTTGCAGGATAGGTTTTAAAAAGAGCATTTTCGTTGCAATCTTGATTTTGCGTCGCCTCGGCATTTTGGGGGCGACGCTCATATTTGCGCGATAAAAAGGAGAAAACGCGCGATGAAGATTACAGCGTTTCGACAATGCCCGTGTCGATGTCAACCGCATCCTTGATTGCGTCCTGCGGCACGCCGAACACAATTCCGACAACGGTCGATATAAGCGAAATGATTGAAGCAACAATGACAAATACAATCTTTTTGGTTTTGTTATCCATAGGTTCTCTCCGAAGTTTTATTTTGCCACCGCGAAGATTTGCCTGCCCGAACACGCACAATATACGCCTCGATTTTTGCCGTTTGCAAATTATTATGTCAGCGTATGAAAAGTTTTTTTGCAAAACGAATATAGTATGGTATGGATAAATATAATATTGTTTTTATAAAAACCGAAAACGGCGAAAAAGAAATGCTTGGACGGCGTGCGGAGGATTACGTTTTGCGCGAATTTGCGGATTTCTCGGCAAAAAAGTGTCGTATCGCAAAAACGGAGGCGTACAAGGAGGAGAACGCATTGCTTGACGGCTGCGTAAACGTCGTGTTGACGCTTGACATGCCGCTTGTCAAAAAGAAGGATATCGAAACGCTCGTCAGGCAAATGAAGCAGAAAAATATCTCGCTTATCCGCCTTGGCGCAAAGGATTCTCTTGCCAAAATATGCATAGGCAAAGGCGTTGACGAGGGCGTTTTTTGCAAGCAGGACGCTTTTTTGAAGATTGGTGATGCAAAAAGCTATAATATAGTGTATAATCTTCTCAAAGACGAGATTTTGGACGGGCTTTTGCATCGCGGAGTGCAAATAATCGACAAAGCGACAACGTTTATCGACGACACCGTAAACGTCGAAAGAGGCGTAATTATCAAGCCGTTTTGCACAATCGAGGGTGAAAGTACGATATTGAACGGAAGCACCGTTTTTGCATCGTATATCCGCGACAGCGTGATAGACGGCGCGGACGTAAGCTGTTCGCACGTCATATGCTCGCACGTGCGCACGCGCGCGAATGTCGGACCGTTTGCAAGGCTTCGGCATGCGGTTGTGGACGAAGACTGCCGAGTGGGCGACTTTGTCGAGGTCAAGGCTTCGAGGCTTCGAGAAGGAGTCAAATGCGCGCATTTGAGCTACGTCGGCGATGCGGACGTGGGCGAGCGCACGAACGTCGGTTGCGGAACGGTATTTTGCAATTACGACGGGCATCAAAAGCACAAAACCACCGTTGGCGCGGAGTGCTTTTTGGGTGCGAACACCAATCTTGTCGCTCCGCTAGTTGTGGGCGATCATGCGTTTATCGCGGCAGGCACGACGGTTACGCGTGACGTCGAGGACGGCTCGTTTACAATCGGACGAGTGCGACAAGACACCAAACCCAAACAAGATTGACAATCGGCAAACGAAACCGTGTGCGCCAATATGCAAGACATCGATTGCACAGGACAATTCGAGCGGTGAAAAGTCGTCGAAAAGTCGTCGAAAAGCACGCAAAAAACACACAAAAAAACACGTAAAAACGTGCAAAAAATCGCATAAAAGCACATAAAAATCGCAATAAAAGCATCAAGAATATCGATGTTTAAGAGGACAATATGATACTCATCGTAGGACTGGGCAACCCCGGCATGAAGTACAAAAACACATATCACAACGTCGGCTTTATGGCGGTGGACGCTTTGGCAAAAAAGTGCAAAGTGAAGATTGCCAAATCCGAGTGCGACGCACTCACTTGCAAGGCGGTCTACAAGGGCGTGGAATTTGTGATTGCAAAACCGCAAACGTATATGAATCTTTCGGGCGAAGCGGTCAAAAAGCTGGTGCGCGCCTACGACGTGGACGAGGCAAGGGAGCTTGTCGTTTGCTATGACGATATAGATTTGCCTATCGGAAAATTGCGCATACGCGAGGAAGGAAGCGCAGGCACTCACAACGGCATGCGTAATATTGTCAAGGAACTTAACACCGAGCAATTTGCGCGCGTGCGCATCGGTACAAAAACCGATGAACTTGCCAATCACGAGGTTGAACTTATCGATTTTGTACTGTCAAAGGTCGATTTTGCAAACAAGCAGGTTTTGCAGCAGTCAATCGACACTGCCGTCGAAGCGTTTGAAATGATAATCGAGGGCGACGATATTCAACGCATACAAGAGTGTGTAAACAGAAAAAAGTGATTTGACAATTTACGATTTTATATATTGAAAATGGAAACACCGAAGATTTTTCAACTTCAAAATATGGGCGAAAAACTTGCTTCTTTGCAAGGTATAGGCGCAAAAAAACTTGCCGACGACAAACTGTCGGCAGTTTGCGTTTTGCGAGTTTGCGAGGGGGCGAAAATCCATATTATGTCCCAACTTCCCGTGAGAAAACTTATCGTTGCGTCCGACGCACTGGGCGCAAAAAGTCTTGCGAGAAAAATTGAAAGTTGGGGGGTAAAAGTCGATTATTTGCCCTATCGCGACGACGTGTTGATTGCAAGAAAAGGCTTTTCGGAGCAGGGTATGCGCGAGCGTATTTGCGCGCTTAAAGATATTGTGTGCGGCGAGGTTGACGTCGTGGTTACTGCGGCGGACAGTTTGTTGCAGCTTTTCCCCAAAAGAGAACTTGTCGAAAAATACACCGTTTGCGTAAAAAAAGAAGACGTGATTTCTCCGCAAGTTCTTGCCGACAAACTTGCGCTTGCCGGGTACAAACGTCAGGCGATGGTGCAAGACGTCGGCGATTTTGCCGTCAGAGGCGATATCGTGGACGTTTGCGATATTTCGGGCGTTGCGTACAGAATCAATTTCTTTGACGAGCTTGTTGAAACCATCAAGGTTATAGACGTTGAAAGCATGCTTGCGTCCAACGAGGTGCAAAGCGTAAATTTTGCGCCTGCAAGCGATATATTGCTTGACGAAAAGGGCTATGAATTTGCAAGGGAAAAGCTCTCTTTGCATCCCGAAAACAAAAACGCGCAGCAAGCAAAAGAATTGTTGAGCGTGGGCGCATGCGACGCGTCGAGCGTTTGGGCGTTGCCCTTTTTGAAGAGTTGCACGCAAAGTCTTTTCGACTTTTTTGACGACGACAAACCGACGCTTGTGATTTTCGACGAGCCGAGAGTTGTTGCCGACAAGCTGCAAATTCTCGAAAAAGAGTTTGCCGGGCGCATAAAAACGTTGTGCGAAGGCGAAGAGATTTTGCCCGAGCATAAAGAGGTGTGCATAACCGCACACGAGGTCAAACGACAACTCATCTTTTTGAGAAAAATGGGATTTGCCTCGCTTTCTCTCGACAACAGGCTTTTTGAGCCGAAATATATCATCGAGCCTAAAACTCGTCCCGTAACGAAATATTATCTCGATCCCAACACCATCGTTCAGGATCTGAAAAACTTTATCCTCAACGGCACGAAGGTAGTTATGGCGTGCGGCGGCAGAGAACAGGCGAAAAACATCGTCGAGAGCCTCAGAGAATACGAGATATACGCAACTTACAGCGAGGACGGCAACGACGAAGGCAGCGTTTTGGCAACTCCGCTTCAAGTGGAAACAGGTTTTATATATCCGGCGGTCAAAGCCTGTCTTATCGGCACGAGCGAGTGCATAGGCAAACGCCGCACGAGCGAGATTGCCGTCAAGGCAACCGAGCAAGCTCTTTCGCCCAAGCCCGGCGATTACGTCGTGCACAAAATTCACGGCGTTGGCATTTGCGAGGGGACGACCATCCTCAAAACGGGTGATTTCGAAAAGGAATACATCGTCCTTAAATATCGCGACGGCGATACGCTTTACGTTGCAACCGACCAGATGAACAATCTGCAAAAGTTTGTCGGAGAGGAGCACCCCAAACTCAACAAGCTCGGCGGCAAAGAGTTCGAGAGAGAAAAGGAAAAGGTGCGCAAATCCGTGCGCAAGCTCGCAATCAACCTTGTCGAACTATACGCAAAGCGCGAAAAGCAACGCGGATTTAAATACAGTCCCGACACCGTGTGGCAAAAGGAATTCGAGGACAATTTCGAATACGAGGAAACTCCCGACCAGCTCAAAGCGATTGCCGATATCAAAAACGATATGGAAAGCGGACGAATTATGGACAGGTTGCTTGTTGGCGACGTGGGCTTCGGCAAGACGGAAGTTGCGTTCAGAGCGATGTTCAAAACCGTTCTCGACTCAAAACAGGCGGTGTTGCTTGCGCCGACTACGATACTTGCAAGACAGCATTATGAAAATCTTGTCAAACGCCTCGAACCTTTCGGCATAAAATGCGGATTGCTCACAAGACTTCAATCGTCAAAGGAAAACGAACAACTTCTCAAAGAACTAAAAGACGGCACCACGCACATGGTTATCGCAACGCACAAAGTGCTTGCAAAAGACGTCGAATTTCACGATTTGGGGCTGTTGGTGCTTGACGAAGAGCAGCGTTTCGGCGTTGAACACAAAGAGAAACTGAAAGAAAAATATCCGCTCGTCAACGTGCTTACGCTCTCGGCAACGCCAATTCCGCGCACGCTGAATATGTCGCTCACGGGCGTCAGAGATATATCCATGCTGGAAACCGCACCGAGAGGCAGGCTACCGATACAAACATATGTGGTGGGTTACAGCGACGCGCTTTGCAAGGACGCAATCACAAGAGAACTTGCAAGGGGCGGACAAACGCTCGTGCTTCTCAACGATATAGACGCGCTCGACGCATTTGCAAGCAGAATCCGTCAAATGTGCGAGGGCGCAAGGGTTATCACCGCTCACGGACAAATGGCTCCCGGTCAACTCGAACAACGCATAAGCGCATTTTACGACAAAGAATTCGACGTGCTTGTGTCAACCACGATTATCGAAAACGGAATAGACCTTCCCGACGCAAACACGCTCATCGTCATAGACAGCGGTCGCTTCGGACTTTCGCAGCTCTACCAGTTGAGGGGAAGAGTGGGCAGACGGGGCGTTTTGGCACACGCATATTTCACCGTTCCCGAAAACGGTACTATCACCGAAAACGCGCAAAAGAGGTTGGATTCGCTGCTTGAAAACACCGAGATAGGCAGCGGATTCAGAGTTGCGCTTGCCGACTTGTCCATAAGAGGCGCGGGTAACATTTTGGGCGCGGAGCAAAGCGGGCATATCGAAAAAGTCGGTTACGAGATGTATCTGGAATTGCTTGACGAAGCGGTGCAAGAGATAAAGACGGGCGTCGTCAAGAAGCCCGAACGCGACGTGGAAATGAAGGTGGACGCGGCGGCGTTCATCAGCGACAGCTATATATCCGGTCGCGACAAGTTGAGGGTGTACAAGCAAATATCAAAGGTTGCGTCAAAGAGCGCAAGAGATTCGCTCGTCAAGGAACTCGGCGAGGTGTACGGCGAAGTGGATTTGCCGCTTGAAAACCTTATCAATATCGCGCTTTTGAAAAATCTCGCGTCCAATTATGACGTGTCGAGAATCGTCATCAACCGCAACGGAGCGGGTGTAAATTTCTATGACGCCGACATCTTCAAAAACGAAAGTCTTATGAACGCGGTTGCCAAAAACAGCGGCAGCGTGGTGCTTACAACCACCATTCCGCCCTCAATGATATTTGAAGTCAACAAACTTACCGCCGAGCAAAAAATCGCAAAACTCATAGACTTTTTCGACGGTATCGAATGATGTAAAAGCAAATAAAAATACGATAAAATGCAAAAACGCACACTTAAAGTGTGCGTTTTTGGTTGATAAACGCCGGCTATTATAGAATTCTGACAGCAGTGATGTTTGCTCCCGTGAGATTTACGCTTTCACCCGACGTGTTGTACAAAGAAAGAGTCGTTCCGTCTGCGGCGGCGGTGTAAAGAATGGTTTTGGACAGATTTGCCGAGTTTGCGGAGGTGGCGTTGTCACTGACGATTTCGTTTGCGAGTGCCGAGCCGTTTGCATACAATTGCGCCGACAGATTTCCGTCCGTCGTTCGCGTGCCGGTTGCCCCGTAGGTTACGAGATAAGTGCCTGCCGGCAAAACGATTGCGTTGTCCGTCAAAGTCATTGTGGTCGTAGGCGTGGATGTTGAGTTGGCAAGCGGAATTATCGCGCCCGTCGCAACCGTTTGCGTACCGCCGTAGGCATACAATGCGTCTTGCAATGCGCTTGTGCCCGGCTCTCCTTGCGGACCTTGCGGACCGACGGGACCTTGAGGACCGGTCGCACCCGTTTCACCCTGTATTCCTTGCGCGCCTTGAGGCCCGGCAGGACCTTGCGGTCCGGTTGCGCCCGTCGCACCGGTTTCGCCTTGGATGCCTTGAGGCCCTTGCGGCCCGGTTGCACCCGTTGCTCCCGTTGCACCGACGGGACCTGTAGCTCCTGTCGCGCCCGTTGCGCCTTGCGGACCTTGCGGACCTTGTGCGCCTTGCGGACCCATAGGCCCTCTGGGGCCCGTCGCTCCCACCGGCCCCATCGGACCTCTGACATATTCAATCGACGGTTGATTGCAGTAGCGCATAGGCGTGTTTTGACAGCACGGATTGAAAAAATTGAAAAGCATAAGCATTCCTCCTTGTTTGTTATGTAAAACGCATGCGGAAAGAGTTTTTTGCGAGTTTGTTTCGTTGCGTGACAAAGAATGATTTTCCATATACCGTATGCAAGCAAAAAAAATTGTGATACAATGTAACCAAACGCCGATGCGCGCGTATATTTCGTGTAAACATCAAGCGCAATCGCGCAAGGGAGAGTACGTTATGAAAGAAAGATTCAAGAAGTATCTTGAAGAGCATTTCAGAAAAATCGCACCCACGCAAGCGGCGATGGAATACCGCAAAGCGTTGCTTCGTCAACTTCTTGACAGAGAGCAGGAGTTGCGTATCAAAGGCGTGAGCGACGACAATCTCATTTACGATATGGCGATTTCCGAACTCGGCGATATCGATCAAACTCTCGAACAGTTTGAAAAAAGACAAATAAAGAGCGGTGAAGTCAAACGTAAAATCAGTGCGGCAAGCATTTGTGCGGCGGCAATCGTGGCATTGCTCACAATCGTGTATCTCATCGTAGGCGGCGTTGCGAAGATTTGGCACCCGGCATGGCTCATTATGGTGGGCGGTGTGTTTGCGGGCGTAAGCGTGTTGCTTTTATACGGAGCGGTCAAATTCGCAAAGAAAAAGAAATACGTTCCCGTCAGAATATTTGTTGCTATCTGCGAAGTTTTGTTTACCGTGTTCGTGTTTTTGCTCCTCCGTCTCGTGTTCAAAATCGAAGGCGCATGGATGAGTTTCCTCGCAATGCCTGTTGTGCTTTTGGGCGTTGATACGGCAATCGCGTTTGGAACGAACAGCAAAATCAAGTGGTTCGAATTGCCCGTTTTCGTTGAGATTTTCGGCGTCATGCTTTACGTGATTTTGGGACTCACCGTCAACGGCGTATGGCATCCGGGTTGGTTGTTGTGCCTCATCGGCGTCGTGTGCGCACTTGTCGAACTCATGGCGTTCGTCATCAAGAAAGCAAAGGCGAAAAACAAGAAAGAAAGAGCCGAACTCGAAGACAAAAACGAGAAAGAAGACCAAAAGTATTGGACTGAATGGGACGATTAATATATCGTTTTGCATTGATAAAGTGTCTGTTTTGACAGATAGGAGAGATTTATGGCAACGACATTGAAGGCTGAAATGTGGGATAGAATGCAGTTTTTGTTCCGCAACTATTACGACAGAATGGTGCATGCAAAGCTCACCTACGAGGGTAGCTTCGATATGGAAGTTTTGAAGAACGTCGTGCTTTTTATGGTTGAAAAAGCCCCGGTGCTTCATTCGAGTTTCAACACCACCGTCATAGAGCCGTATTGGAAGGAAGAAAACTACACGATAGACGATATCGTTTCCTATGAAAAAGTCGAGGACGCGGACAAGGTTGCGGACGAGTGGCTTTTGGGGGTTATTCCTTACGACAACAACGTGCAAATCAAAATCGCGGTGTTCGAGGACGACAAGCACTCCGTTCTTGCGTTGCGCAACAATCATATGTGCATGGACGGCGGCGACCTCAAATACTTCCTTGCGACGCTTTGTGAAAACTATACGAATCTTAAAGCCGGCAACTATTCCGCGCTTCATATGAAGAGCGGTTCGNGCATCTATTCCGCGCTTCATATGAAGCGCGGTTCGAGAAGTTACGACCAAGTGTATTCCAAGCTCGAAGGCGAGGACTTGAAACACGCAAAAAACCTCTACAAAAACATCTCCAAAACCGAAGACAAAGTTGCGTTTCCCTGGAGCGAAAGCGTGCCCGAGGACACCAACAAAATCATCAAAAGAGTTATAAACGAAGAAGATTTCGACAAACTCCGCGCGCTCGCAAAAAAGATGGGAATCACCGTCAACGACGCGATTATGGCGGCGGTGTTCCGTTCGCTGTACGAGATGTGCGGCCTTAAAGACACCGACAGCCTCACCGTTTCTTGCGCGATCGATTTGAGAAAGCATATCGTCGAGGGCGGTTTGCAAGGCGGACTTACCAATCACACGGCGTGGATGGCGGTGCGCACGATGAGCAAGGGCGAAAGCATACAAGACACAATCGTCAACGTCATTCGCTCGACGAAGGGATTTAAACGCGACAAGTTTATGGGACTTTATTCCTTGCCTCTTTTGAAACTTGCTTACACGATTTTCCCGCAAGACATAGCGGAATTTGCAATCAAGGCGGGCTATACCAATCCGCTCATCGCAGTGAGCAATATGGGGCTTTTGAACGACCAAAAACTCACCTTTGACGGCATGAAACTCGTGGACGGATTTATCTCGGGCGCAGTGAAGTACAAGCCGTTCTTCCTCATGTCCGTGACGACGCTTCTGGGCAGAGTTACGCTCTCAACTGCAATCAGAGGCAATCAAAAAGACGTTGACATCGCAAACCGCTATTTTGACCTCGTTATGAAAAACATAAAAGAATTCAACGCAATCGAACTCTAAATCGCTAAACAGAGTCGGGCAGTTAAGATTTATATGCCCGCGCATTTACGTATAGTAAATCGTGGTTGTCGATGAGGTGCTTTGTTCGTGTTATATCTTTGCATGCAAACATCGCTTGACCGAAATAGGCTTGAATTAAAAAATCGCTTGAACGAGCGATTTTTTCATTCAAACAAACCGATGGCGGCGAATCATATTTCTCGAACATAAGCAGAATGTTTGATTCTTGTCGGTATAGGCTCGTCGAGAGCGAAATGCGACGCAAAGCGTTTGAATATTGGTTTAACGTCTATACACTTGTCGAGCAGCTTTGAAAACAGACTTATCAAAGTTCCGTTGCACACCGTCATAACGAGCGTGCCCCAGTTGATTCCTACGAATTTTTTGAAAAACGCAAGCGTCATCGTCGTGCCGAGAACGAGCATAAAAGCGTCGAAACAAGTTTTGAAAACCGCGGTTTTTATGCAGTATTTTTTGCTGATGCCCATAAAGAATAAATCATACACTTCGGGATACAGGTACGTCTTTGAAAACAAGGCGATAGAAAACGCCGACATCGGCACGCCGAGGATAAACATCACTATTCTTGCCCAAAGATCCATGCTTCCCGGCGGTGTAACGGCAGGGTTGAAAATCGGGATAAGTCTGAAAAGATCGAGGACTGCGCCGTACAGCAGACAGGTTATAAAAGACGACAAGTACGAGATGCGAAATTTTTTCATCACGATGCAGAATATCACGAAGAGTATCGCTTGAATCACATATTCCGCCTGACCGAAAGTGATTGGTACGACCAGACTCAAAATGTATGCGGGCGCAACTATCATCGATATGCCGAAATCCACGCTCGTGAGCATGGCGACGGAAAACGCAAGCAGCACTATTGCCGCAAGATAGACGACTTCGCTCGGAAGTTTCAGCTTTTTCATAATACCTCGAGTGTTTTTTGCCATAAAAAAACACAGCGCATAGCGTTGTGTGGCGAAAAGGTGGCTTGTGCCCGGAAAAGTCCACATAAGTTTTCATAGAGTTTATAACATAATTTGCAAAGTATGTCAACAAAAGATTTTTTGTGCGGATTTGCCGGATTTTTCGTGAAATAAGTCGAGTTTGCTTATTGCACACGTGTAGGATATGTGCTAAAATAGCTTTATAACAAATATCATTCTTAAGGGGTGTACATTATGACATTTGCGCAATTTTTGTTCGTGGCAATCGACAAATTGTTCGACGGTGCTCAAAACAACAAGAAAATGCTCCGCTTTAAAGACGTAAAATTTGAAGTGGAAACCGATATCGCCTACGGAAAAGACGATGCCGAAAAGCTCGACACTTATTTCGTCAAAAAAGACGGAAACGAAAAATATCCCGTGTTCTTCTACATCCACGGCGGCGGATTTGTGGCAGGCGACAAGCACTACCGCAGAGGCCTTGCAAAATGGGCGGCAAACAAAGGTTTCTTTGTTGTCAACGTCAACTACGGTCTGGGGCCGGAATATCTCTTCCCGAAGGGATTGCAACATCTCGTAAACGCGCTCAACTGGGTTGGCGAAAATGCGCAAAAGTACAATCTCGACCTTGACAATATGTGCGTTTCGGGCGACTCGGCAGGCGGTTATTATTCCGCAATGCTCGCTTGCGTTGCCACAAACAAGGATTTGCAAGCGAGATTCGGGGTGTCGACCGACCTCAAATTCCGTACGGCAATGCTCGATTGCGGCATCTACGACATCAGCGAAGCTCTCGGACAAAAAATGCCCTTCAATCTTACGGATAAAGTGCTGTTCGATTTCAGCGGTATTCACGTAAAAGAGCTTGACAAGTATCAATACGTAGATGTGCTTGCGCCGTTCGGATACGTCAACGAGCAATTCCCGATAAGTTTCATCACCTATGCGGAGAAAGATATGTTCTGCAAAGGACAAGGACAAAAACTCGTCAAAAAACTTCAAGATCTCGGCGTACACGTCGAGGAACATCACAGCACCAAGTTCTTTGACAACCATTGCTATCCGCTCAACTGGAACAAGGGCGCGGCAATCGAAAACATCCGCCTTTGCGACGACTTTTTGAAGAGGGTCGTCAACGAAGAAGTTTAATTCGGCACAAAAAAACATGCGCGTGCGTTGAATCACTACTCAACGCACGCGCATGAACATTTTTACGCCAAACGTTTGGCATGAAAAGATAATATATTGTTTTCAAGAGGAAGTTTATGGCAAAAGAGAAGACAGCTATGTTTGTGCCGAAAGCGCAAGAAGTTGCGCCGATTGACGAAAAGTACTCGCAAGAAGACGTTGAAAAAGCACAGGCAATTGTCGAACAAGAAGAAAAGGACAAGGGAATGTCCGTTGTGCAGAAACTGAACGTCGTCTGGACGATTGTTTCAACGCTGTATGCGATAGCGTCTACATGCATGTTTGTGGCAAAAAAATGGGTGGATTCGATTTATACGTACATACTCATTCCCATGCTGGCGGTGCTGGTGATAACGTTTGTAGTGCTTGTCGTTCTAACGTTCAAGGACAAGAAAAAACTGAAAACCAACGTGAAGAATTACAAGAAAGTTCTCGGTATATTCAAAGCGTTTGTCAACGTGTTTTTCCTCGCGATATCGGCAGTGTCAATGGCAGGTATCGCAACGGGCGAAACAAGCCTTGTAAAGTGGATTGTGTTCGGCGTAACGTTCTTTGTCGCGCTTATGCAACTAGTGCTAAAAATAACGAAGTTTGTAATGAAGCAAGTACGCAAAGCGGTCGGCAAGAAATTTAAAGTAGAGATACACAAATTCGTTGACGGCAAGAAGAAAAAGAAGTCGATTGCCGACAGCGTAACCGAGCACGATTATAACAATAAATAAAGAATAATACAAACGAATATTTTTGCAAAATCGACGTTTTATAAAAGCAAAACCGACTGATAAAGTCGGTTTTGTGCGTTTTTGTCGATATTTTAAGTTGCTTTTATCGCAATCTCAAAGTGCTTATTTTATCGCAAAAAACTTGTCGATAAGCTCCCATGGTTTGTCGAAATACACACCGCTTTCCGCAGCGGATTTTTCGCTGTAAACACGCGTTTCGACGCTTTGATTTTCACCGCAAAGCGAGTCGTATGCAAGAGCGGTTTTCGTTGAGAAAAGCATAAACGGGACAGGCTCGCTCGAATGAGTGCGCAACGCAATCGGGGTGTAGTGGTCGGGCATTATCAACATCGCGAAATCGTCGCCCTTTTCGGCAAAGTGCGAAACGATGGGAGAGATGATTTTTTCATCGATAAGTTCGATTGCTTTTATCTTGCCTTGCGCGTCCCCTTGATGACCGCATTCGTCGGTGGCTTCGATATGTACAAAACAAAAATCTTCTCCGTTTTCAAGAGCGTTTATCGCAGCTTGCGCTTTGCCGTCGAAATTGGTGGTGAGCGTGCCGTTTGCGCCCTCGACGTCAATAGAGTTCATGCCGCTGCCTATCGCAATGCCTTTGAGCAAATCGACCGCGCTTATCATCGCGCCTTTTTTGCCGTATTTTTCCTCAAAATTCGGGATTGAGGGTTTTGTGCCTTCTCCCCAAAACCAAACGGCGTTTGCCGGGTTTTCTCCGCGCTCTGTGCGGCGAACGTTGACGGGATGGTCTTTCAAAATTTCGTACGAATTGACAACGAAGGACGTCAAATCTTTGCCGAGCGTACCTTTTGGCAGATACTCGCCTATGCGAAGACCGCTTATATCGTGGGGAGGAGTCAAGTCTTCTTCGGGCTTTGCGCGGGACACCACAAGGCAGTTGCGATAACTCGTGCCCGTGTAGAAACGGAATTTGTCGCAGTTGAAATTGTCCTTTACGCAGTCCATAAGCTCGCGCGCTTCGTCCGCGTCTATCTCACCCGAACTGTAATCCAGCATGATTTTGTCCTCGAACGGCTCGTCGTCCGAGAGCGTGACGAGGTTTGCGCGCATGGCAAGGTCGTCGGCTTTGAGGTCGATGCCGATTGAAAGGGCTTCCAAGGGACTTCTGCCCGTGTAGCAAGTGCGTGCGTCAAAGCCCAGCACGCCGAGATTTGCAACATCGCTGCCCGGTTTGAAACCGTCGGGAACGGTTTTGACAAGTCCTATTTGAGCCGTTTGCGCCAAGGCATCCATATTGGGAGTTTTTGCCGCTTCGAGAGGCGTTTTTCCGTTTAATGATTTCACGGGATAATCCGCCATGCCGTCGCAGAGTACGAGAACGTATTTCATTTTTGACTCTCCTTTGGGCTTATGATAATTCTTTCACTTGCATTTGTCAAATTTATGTGCTAACTTATAATAATAAGCAAGGTGTATGGCATAGCCATACGGCAAGGAGAAATTTTGGCGAAATCCGTGGATAAAAACCTCAAAAAACTGCCTCTCGGCGCGATAAAACCGCAAGGCTGGTTGCTTGACGAGATGTTGCTTGCAAGCAATTTGCAAAAGCGTATCGGCTCGCTTTCGGGACTTGTGAAGGACGGAGAATGGAACGGCGGCGAAAGCCTGCCGCGCTACGTCCGCGGTTTGATTTTGCTCTCTTGCGCTCTTGACGACAAAACGCTCAAAGAAAAGGTTGTGAGTTATATGGCTCCTATCTTTTCGAGCGCAAACGAGGGCGGAGATTTCGGACCAAAAAATACCTTGTCCCTTACGCCGAAAATCGAAGCTGTCAAAACGCTGCTCACCTACTACGAAGCAACGGGCAACGAGAGAGTTTTGCCGTTTTTGAAAAAGTTTTTCAAGAGTCAATTCAACACCTATTCGATAAGTTCTTGTTGGTTCGATTCGCGCGCGAGATTGCTTGAAGAAATCGGCGCGATAGAGGCGGTGTACAGAGAAACCGACCTCGAATGGTTGCAAGACCTCGGAGAGAAATTGCGCGACAGTTCAAACGACTGGTTTAAGCTTGCAACGCATTTCGTTTACAAGAAACCCTATCATCGCTATATATCGCAAACGGCACTTAAACATATTCAAAAGCAAGTTTTAAGTTTCGAATCGGTGCAAAGCGAGGACAAAAAGCGCAGAGTGCTCACTCCCGACGACATAGACAAACAGTGGCACAAAAAGAAGCACAGAGTGGCGGTTGAAACAAGCGGCGTCAACCTTGCGAAAGCGGTGAAATATCCTGCCGCATACGGAAGATTTATAGGCGACGACAACCTCAAAAACCTGTCGCTCAAACTTGTAAACGCGCTTGAAAAATATCACGGAACGCCGCTGGGCGCATTTTCGTGCGCACCCAAAATCGCAGGCGTAAAAGGCGTGGGCGCGGTGGACGTAGAGGCAGGCGTCGAGCTTTTGGAATCCCTCGTGGAAGTCGTCAAGGAAACGAAGGATTATTCGCTTGTGGACAGCATCGAACGCATCGTGTTCAATCTTGTCGCAGGGGCGAGTTTCGAGGACTGTTCGGCGGTGCAGGACACCGTTTATATCAATCAGACGGAAGCGTCGCAAGCAAGAAAAATGCCTTATTCGGAGGGCGACAACGCTTTCTATACGAAAAAGGCGTCGAGGGGCGCGATTGCGCTTTTGAGTGCGTATCCGCTCTATATGCAAACGGCGTGCATGGTCAAAGACGACGAGTTGAATTTCCTTACGTACACGCCTTGCACGATGGATATTTGCGTGGGCGGTTGCAATCTCACCGTATCCGAACGCACGGGATATCCGTTCAGAAACGCCGTCGTGTTCAAAGTGGAACAAGCGGACGGCGAACCCGAAGTCAAAATCAATTTCCGCGTGCCGAAAAACGCGTTTATGCAGCTCATATCGGGCGGACAAATCGTCGCGAGCGGAACTAGGGAAATTTCCGTCAAGTGCATCCTAAAAGCAGGCAGCACGTTTATGCTCAAAATGAACATTCCGCTCACCGTCGAGGAAAACGCGGACGGCTCGCGCAGTTTGTTTAAGGGCAATCTTTTGATGTCGCTCAAGCTTCCGTGCGAAATCAAGCAAGACGTAAGCGATCGTCGCACGCTTGTGGTAAAATGTACGAAAAAGTGGAATATAGCTCCCGTTCTTTCGAAGAAATCGAGCAAAAAGCTTTTTGAGGAAGAGCGTGTTGTCGTCAACGAAATCTCAAACGTGCCGTTCAGACAGGAACAACCGCCGTTCGAGCTTAAAATCCGCTCCAAAAACGTGTCTAACTGGGAGTACGACACAGACGGCTTCGAGCAATTCCCGAAAAAATGCGTGTTTTCGGAAGAAAGTCTTGAAAGAACGTACGTTCCTTTCGGATGTACGCTCACGAGAATAGCAAAATTTCCCAAATGCACCAAATAAGAAGGTGAAGTATGAAAACGCTTGAAAAAAAGTATTCGAAAATCGAAAGAGTGGTGGCAAAAGGCAAGTTTTCCGCTTGGGTGTATCTGCGCACCGTTTTTCTTGGCGCGATACTGGGCGGCTTAACCGCGGTTATTTGGATTTTTAAGGACAAAATCGAGGGCTTGTTTACAAAAACCGAACCGGCGCAATATCTCACGGACGACGTGATGAGATGGGTGCTTTTGGGTGTGGGTGTAGTCGTGTTGTTCGGCTTGATCGTAGAAACGATTCGCCTCAACTCCAAAGAGCTGGTGCTCACTCCCGACAAAGTCGTGTTCAGAGAAGGCGTATTCAGCGTGCGTTCGGTTGTGATTCCCCTTTGCGAAATCAAGATGGTTGAAACAAAACAAAACTTTTTCGGAAGAATAGTCGGTGTGGGCAGCATCCTTATCGTGTCCGACGCGGAACAACCTTATCTTGTCAAAAACGTCAAATCTCCCGACCGTCTTTCGCGCAGAATCATGCGCCAGGCGGCAGATGCAAACGAGGCGGCGAGAAGCGGAGGGAGAGTCGCATTGAAGTTTGCGGGATATGCAAAGTGACAAAAGACGAGAGTAAAGAAAGCCGTTTTGTTTGAAAAGCAAAACGGCTTTTTTAATGCGAAAACGCTCGCGTTTTCGCATTAAAACGATAGAGATTTTCGTCGTGTACCCTAAATTAGATGTGCCCCCTCTTTCCCTCTCGTGC
>FR895620.1 GCA_000434435.1 Firmicutes bacterium CAG:475 | reverse complement strand
TTGCGATTATAATACGAAAGTGGAAATCCCCGCCAACGGCAAGCATAGTTACGTTTGCGACGTATGCACCACCTGCAATGAGTGCAATCCCGTAAAATACACTCGCGAGGGCAACTATATCTATTTCGGTTACTGGCCGCAAACCTTAGAGCGCGACGAGAACGTAATCGCCAAACTTAACGAAGTGGCAGGGACTATTCCCGAGTACACAATTTACACTGTCCTCGAGAAACCCGAAAACTGGTCATATTATGAAAATTCGAAGGATATCTGGTATATAGACGTTATATATAGCGGTACAAAATACCGAGGGTTTTATATGAAGGAGTTTCGCCCGGCTATATATGGAAGTCTTGGTTATTCTAAGATTAGTGAAAACGGTTATACTAATCATCAAGTGTACTGGTTTAAGGTAGAACCGATAAAATGGAGAATTTTAACCACAAGCAACAATTCCGCCTATATTATGAGCGACATCGCTTTGGATGCCTTTTGGCTGGAACCCAATAGAGGAGAAGCAGGCTTTTATAACGGCGAATACGGCATTTTCAGAAAAGATCAAAACGGTAATATGGACGGAACTTACGCCAACAACTGGGAATATTGTTTCCTGCGCCGTTGGCTTAACGAAACCTTCTATAACGAGGTGTTCAACGATTTGCAAAAGGAAATCATACAGACCACGCGCCTCGACAACAGCGCGAGAAGTTGCAATCCGGACGAATACCCGACGTATTACCCGGATACTTACAGCTCGCAAAACAAGCCTGGGGAAAACAAGTATGCCGCCCAATGTAAAGATACGGATGATAAGATCTTTTTGCTGTCTTTGAGAGATATTACCACAACGGCGTACGGTTTTAATAAGGACGTAAAAGCAGAAGATCCCGCAAGAAACCTGCAAGCATCCGATTTTGCCAAATTCCGCGGCGCGCCGATAGATATTTACGATAAAAAATACGTTACCTGGTACACTCGTTCGCCGTCTATAGGTAGTAGTGGTGGCAACAACGGATACGCTACCTTCGTTCTGGACAGACATCAGAAGGGCGCCATAAAAAGCACCGATCTGACGCCTGACGGCGGCGTAGTCCCCGCGCTCTGGATAACCCTTTAAGACAATCGGGCTGTCTTCAAGTCGCATAGCGACACGGAACATATCCTAAATCTTAAAAAGGAGAATATTATGACACACACTAAGGCGAATAAATCAAAGATATTAGCGCTTATACTCGGTCTTACGATGTGCCTTGCACTTATGCTCGGCATAGTATTTGC
>FR895619.1 GCA_000434435.1 Firmicutes bacterium CAG:475 | reverse complement strand
ATATGGCATGGGACGATATGAAGCTCTGTGGTATCGACATCGACAAGTGCGTCTACGAGCGCAAGTGGTATTACTTCCCGCACGTCTTTGAAAAGGACTATGCGGACGGTTGGTATGAGAAAGTCGAAGCAATGCAAGGCAATCTCAACACCTACTATGCAGGCGAAATCATGTCCTTCGGCGATATGGAAGAGACGGTGCAGTATTCGAAGGACCTCGTAGCCCGTTTCTTCTAAGACTGTGCTATTTTGCGAATAACTGTGTCAGAGCCGCTTTCACAAACAGTCACGTACGACAAAGTACGCTCCTGTCTGTGAAGGCGGCTCTTTCTTGTTCTTCATCAAAATATCGCAGTCTTATAAAAAGGAAATCGGTGGCGACTAGCATTGTCAAAGCCCTTCGGTCACTCGTCGTGTACGAAAAGTACACTAGGCGAGAGCCCCGAAGGGCTTTTTCGCGCTATTCATCCGTTTGGCGCGTTCTTATAAACGGAATGTGCATATTCGAAGTGCGAGCCGCAA
>FR895618.1 GCA_000434435.1 Firmicutes bacterium CAG:475 | reverse complement strand
CGTGTCCGGAAAGAGGGGGCACATCTAATTTAGATTACACGCTGCCCCGTTCTTGTAGAAGAACAAAAAAAAAGACATCCTCTCGACAACGTGTGTACGTTTGTACATCAGAGTTGCCGAGCAGATGCCTCTATGAATGTTAGCGAGTTGAGAACTTAGTGATGGCAGCAAGAGCAATTGCCGTCGTGGCAACCGTCCTCGCCGCAGTCGCATCCGCCTTCCATCTTTTCGACTTCTGCCATAAATTCGTCGAAAACTCTTTGCAAAAGAGCGTCGTCCTCGATTGCTTTAAACACGTCGTTGCCGTCCTCGTTCTCGGCAATTTCGTAAATAAGGACTTCGTCCTCGTCGATATCGTCGAGTTTCTCGACGGGTTTCAACACGACAAACCATTTGTCGTCGACGTCGAGAGTTGCCAGATGATAAAAATCTTCGTCTTTGTCTGCGACTTCGTTGTACAAAGTGATGATGTCGTCGTCTTCGGTCATATTGTTTTGGTCGTCAAAAAAATCTGCCATAGTAGTTTCTCCTTGCGATGCAAAGCGTATTTTTCGATTGCATCTTGTTATTTTGATAGTAACATATTTTGCGCAATTTGCAAGCAAAATATCAAATCATTGCGATTTTCAGCGATGCGAATCGAGATAAGATTGCAAAATTATGGTTGCGGCAACCTTGTCTATAACCTTTTTGCGCTTATCGCGTCTTACGTCCGCGTCGATGAGCATGCGCTCCGCGGACACCGTCGTCAACCTTTCGTCCTGATACAACACTTCAAGTCCGCTCGCTTCTTCGAGCATATCGCCGAATTGTCTTGTAACCGCCGCTCTGTCCCCTTCCGTACCGTCCATATTTTTGGGAAGGCCCAGCACGAAAGCGTCCGCGTCCTCTTTTTTTGCGTATTCGCAAAAATACACTATATCGGCGTTTATATCGTCTTTTTTGCGCACGTAGGTTTCGCGCGGATTTGCGGTTATACCCAGCATATCGCTCACCGCCACGCCTATACGCACGTCACCGACGTCAAGGGCGACTTTTCGTTTCATCATTTCATCAACCTCCGATTTGAAAAACCGTTTGTATTCGATTTCTTTTTAGGCTTATTTTCGCCGATAAACTCAAACCATTTGAGCCCGTACTTTCTCAAAAGGCAAAGCCCCAAAGCAAGCACGGCGGCGGAAAACGTCGTTCCTACGCTCCAATATATCACCTTAATAATCGTTTCTCCAAGCGATTGTGCAAACGAAGCCAAAATAATTCCCGAAACGAACAGCACGATTGCCGGCAAAACCGACGTAAGTGCGGAAATAATCTGATACACGTTTTGCGAGGAGTTTTTGATATCCGACACCTTTTCCCAGTGCTGATTGCCCTTTTTCATATCGAAAAGTATTGACATACTGCAAACGCCCACAATCATCATAAACGTGTCTATGCCGATAAAAATCGTCGAAACTATATCGATTTTATAGAGCAAAAGCGCAATGAGCATAATCGGCACGAGCAAGACGCTCGGCGCAATCACGGACAGCAAAAGTTTTGCTCTTATGCTGTCTATCGGATTTATCGGCAACGTTTTGCTTGCAAAAAACGACTTACCCTCCCTTGTATATGCCATATTTGCAATCATATTTGCGCCTGCAAGGAAAATCATTGAGTACATCACCACAAAACCTATACCCATCATTTGCGCCATAATCGGAGTCAGACTATCGTCCGCATTAGCCTTGAAGTTGGAGATAAAGTACATAACTACGATAAAAATCGGCGCCATAAGCAAGTTTGCAATCGAAGTCATCGCAAGCGAGCTGTTGCGCATGATGGATTTTATATCCCTTTTCATCAGTGATACGACGACGTTGTTTTGTTTCAAAGACGCGTTTTTGGACTCCGCCGTTTGTGCGCTTTCCGACTTTCTCGTGTTGATTTTTTTGTAAAACAGTGACGACAAAACAAGCATAATCGCAATCATACCCACCGTTATGGCGGCGGATATGCCGAAGTTTTTGCCGGCGTCTATGCCAAGACAGAAGTTGACGAGCGCTTTGTCGGGATAAAACACGTTTGCGAGCGTTCCGAGCGAGCCGAGCATCCCTTGCGACATCTCGACATTTCCGTTTTGTCCGAATCCCGTGGTGTTCATATAGTAGACCACGACCATATAAGCACACATCAAAACAACGTAAAACAAAATAGTCAGCACGCTTTTGAGCGTAGGTTTCCCTCTAAAATACGAGCCGAGCCACACAACGGGCATTGAAAGCACCACAACTACAAACAAAGGCAGTATCGGCGCAAGTGCGAGAATCACGAAAAACAGCGGATAAAAGCCGTAAAACATTCTTCCGTTTGCCACGTTAAAGGCAATCGCGCCAGTAAGCACGGTCGGCAAAAGCACGACGGCGGATATTGCAAGCGCGTTGACGTAGGTCATCGCAAACTTTGCGAAAAACACCGACGAGGGTTTGAGGGGCAACGTATTCAAAAACGGCGTGTCTTTGGACTCGTAAAGGGTTGATACGATTGAAAACATCGACAAAAACAGCACTAGAATTTGCGTAACCGCAACCAATGCCGTGACGAGCAATGAAAATTCCCCTATGTTATTCAATCCCACCGACAAAAAAGCAATCATTGCCGACACGAGAATAATAAGCGGCGATATGGAAATCACAAACTTTATTCCCGTAGACAGTCTTTTCTTGCCGTCTTCGTCTTTCGAGGATGAATTTGCGTTTTTATACAGTGTTTTAAACACCAAAACAAAATCTCTCATAACATCCTCATTCAACGGTTTGCGCAGCCGAATTGTCGGTAAGTTTCAAGAACAATTCCTCCAAGGATTTATCCTTGTTTCTCTCTTTCAGCTCATCGATTTGACAACAAGTTATGAGGTGTCCGTCGTCGATAATGCCTATTCTGTCGCACACTTTTTCAACGACTTCCAACACGTGCGAGGAGAAAAACACACTGTTTCCCTTGTCCGCATGCTCGCGCATGAGTTGTTTGAGGTTGTATGCGGATCGGGGATCGAGCCCCGTCATAGGCTCGTCCAAAATCCAGATTTTCGGCTCGTGTATAAGCGCGCCGATTATGTTGAGTTTTTGCTTCATTCCGTGCGAATAGGTGGAAATTTGCTTTTTTACGGAATCGGTAAGCGCAAAAAGCTCGCAATATTTGTCGAGTCGCTCTTGTCTTTGCGCACTCGGCACCTGAAAAACGTCGCAAATGAAGTTTACGTACTCAACGCCGGTCAATCCCTCGTACAACACGTGGTCGTCGCTGACGTATCCGATATGCTTTTTGGCTTCTAGGGGTGCGGTTTTGAGGTCAATTCCGTCTATAAGCACTCTGCCTTCTTCAAAAGAGATAATGCCTGTTATGCTTTTTATCGTCGTGGATTTTCCCGCGCCGTTCGGGCCTATAAAGCCGAATATTTCACCGTCGTTTACGGTGAGCGACAAATTGTCCACCGACGGTTTTTGATTGCCGGCGTAAGTTTTGGTCAAATTTTCGATTTGTAACATATCCTCTCCTTTTGCTCAAACAGAAATCAAATTCGATATTTCCTAGATACCGAAGTGCTAATCCCCAAATCGAGCGTCGTATTGAATAAAAAACAAGTTTTTTACGATTGAAATCAATCGAGTTTCGCTATTACGAATTCGTTGTCAATCATGCTGTTTTAGGTTTCAAATTCAAGCGCAGTTTTACGCCCTCGAACACGTCTGTCACCATATCGCTGACGCTTTCTTCGTCCCATTCGATATATTTTGTGGCAACCATAGTGGCAAATCCGTGCACGAAAACCCACATTTCGAGATGGAATCTCATCGCCGTTTGTTTGTCGCATCCGAAAATTTTGCAAACGGAATCGATTGCCGACAAGAAAGTCGCATTGTCTGACGATATGATTTTGTTGCCGTTTTCGTCCATAAACATTTGCTTGAAAAACTCAGGATAATCCCTTGCAAAGCCGATATATGCCATTCCGATTGCTTTGTACGGCGGAAATTTGCTGTTTTTCACGCAGTTTTCGACGTATTCGTCATAAATCTTCACCATGCGTGCATCGATCTCTTTTTTCAGCTCGTCCATAGTGGCAAAGTTGTAAAATATGGGTTGAATGGAACAGCCGAGTTTGTTTGCAACCGCACGCACGTTCAAACTTTCGCCTTTTTGAACTATGTCGATTGCAACAGAAATTATCATTTCTTTCGTCACGGACGCTTTCTTTGGCATAAGCACCTCGAATTAAATCATATCATATGATATTATATCAATAGATATTTTGCTTGTCAACCACTATTCACTAGACATTTGAAAAGAATCCGCAACAATTTACGGATTCTTTCAAATTTTACTTTCTCTTCTTTTGACGCTCTTTGATTTCCTTTTCGAAGCCGTTTTCGGTAGGCTCGTAAAACACTGCGTCTTTAATTTCGTCGGGCAAATATTGTTGTTTCACCCATCCGCCGTAGTCGTGCGGATATTTGTAGCCGCTCACCCTTTCGTCGTTGCCCTTGTAGTTGGGATCGCGAAGGTAAACGGGCACGGTTTCGTGCTTTATTGTCTTGACGGCGTTCTCCGCTCCGCTCAACGCTTCCACCACTTTGTTGGATTTCGGAGCTTCGGCAACGTAGATTATGCCTTCCGCAAGAGGTATGCGCCCTTCGGGCAAACCGATTTTCTCAAACGCTTGCACGCATGAGGTCGCAACCACGATTGCATTTGGATCTGCCATGCCGACGTCCTCGCACGCGTGAATCATGATTCTGCGCCCGATGAGCATGGGATCGCAGCCGGCTTCTATAAGTCTTTCCGCCCAGTAAAGTGCCGCGTTGCTGTCGCTGCCGCGCATACTCTTGATAAATGCGGAAATCATGTCGTAATACATATCTTCCGTCATGGAAAGAGCTTTTTGCTGTATAGATTGCTCGGCTTCCTCTTTTCCTACTCTTATAACGCCGTCCTCGTCCGCATGCGTGGTGAGCGCGGCAAGTTCGAGAGCGTTGAGCGCGGTGCGCATATCCCCCGCGCTTGCCCATGCAAGATGAGATATCGCCTCGTCGCTCACTTGAAGATTCATGTTGCCGAGACCTCTTTCCTTGTCGTTCAAAGCGCGCAAAAGTCCTGCTTTAATATCTTGCTCGGACAACCTTGAAAACGAGAAAATACGGCATCTCGACACGATAGCCCTCGTCATGGAAACGTAGGGATTTTCCGTCGTAGAGCCGATAAAAATAATATAACCTTGCTCGATAGCCTGCAAAACGCTGTCGCTTTGCGCCTTGTTCCAGCGGTGACATTCGTCCAAAAGCAAATATGTACGCTTGCCGTACATTCTAAGTCTGTCGCGCGCCTCGTCGATAACCTTTTTTGCGTCCGCAACGCCGCTTGTTACGGCATTGAGTTTGACAAACGCCGCATTGGTATTTTCGGCAATTATGTTTGCGAGCGTGGTTTTGCCCGTCCCCGGAGGGCCGTAAAAGATGCAACTTCCCAGCTTGTCGGCGGCAATAGCTCTTCTCAAAAGCGAGCCTTGCCCCACGATTTTGCCTTGTCCCAAAAATTCGTCCAAGGTGCGAGGACGCATACGCTCCGCAAGCGGAGCCATGGTTTTTTCGTTGTTTTGAAGGTCAAATAAATCCATACGCTTATTGTAACAACAACTTTTGCTTTTGTAAAGATAATCGAAAACTTATCATACAATATATCGTGCAAAGACGTGAAAAAATCGCAAAATCCATGAAACCGAAACTGTTTCGTGTCGTGATTGCAATCACGATTTTTCTTGCGGTTTTCGTGTTTTGCACTGTCTATTTCCGCTCCAACATCGTTCCGACGGTCATGGACAGCTCTGTTGCTCAAATGCGCGCCGTAACCACAAACGCCGTAAACCTTGCCGCAACCAGCGTGCTTTCGGACGGACTGACCTACGAAATGCTTTTCGACATCGTAAAGGATAAAGACGGAAATATCTCGATGATAAAGGCCAATTCGCCGCAAATAAACAAAATCGCAAGGCAAATAGCAAACCTTGCGCAAGCAAATCTCGACTCTCTGGGCACGCAGGAGATTCAAATCGCCGCAGGCACTTTTACGGGGCTTGCTCTCCTTATGGGATTCGGCCCCGACGTAACCATAAAAATCACCCCGATAGGCATGGCAAACTGCGATTTCGTATCGTTTTTTCAGTCGGCAGGGATAAATCAGACATTGCACAAAATCTACATAGACGTATATGCGGACGTGAGCATCGTCACGCCGATAGATCAACCCACAATTCAGGTCAAAGCCGAAGTTCTGGTGTGCGAAAACCTCATCGTAGGAAAAATTCCGCAAACTTATCTGAATTTGTACGATTCGTCGAGTCTGCTCAATTTAAACACATAGTGTTTACCTTCAAATTTTCTTCGATCGCGAGCGCGAAATCAATCCGAAAACGAATCCGCACACGATGACGGTTGTAAGCCCTGCCGCCACCGCGCTCATACCGCCCGTAATCGCACCGAGAAATCCGTCTTTTTGCACTCCTTCGAGCGCGCCTTTGGCAAGATTCGAGCCAAAACCCATAATGGGTATCGTCACGCCCGAACCGGCAAACTCTTTCATAGGCTCGAAAGCTCCGCACACTTCCAAAACGACGCCGATAAGCAAATAAGTCACAAGGATTCTTGCCGACGACATCTTTGTTTTATTGATGAGTATTTGTCCGAGCATACACACCGCGCCGCCCACGGCAAACACTTTGAGATAATCCAAAAATATATCCATATTCACTCCGATTTGCGAATTTTATTGCCGTTTTTCAATCAAAAACGGATGACTTTCAAGGGTAAAGGCATGAGATATGCCGGGGATTGTTTCCTTTTGCAGCGGCGTATCCTTGTTAAGCAACGCCCCCGTCGGCACGACGAGCACTCGCTTCAACTCACCCTTCTGCATTTTTTTGAGGATATATGAGTTGAAAACGGTGTTCACGCACCCTGCACCCGAACCGCCTTGAAAAGTCTTTTGTTCGGGCGTAAAGTAGCTTGCGCCGCAATCCATGTAGTATTTCGGCAGAGTAATCCCCTCTTTCGAGAGCAGATATTCCAGCATTTCTTTGCCGTGCCTGCCCAAATCCCCCGTAAAAATACCGTCGTAGTAGTCGGGAGAACGCCCCGTTTCCTCAAAATGCGTAACAATCGTGTCGCAAGCGGCAGGAGCCATTGCCGCCCCCATATTCGCCTCGTCGTCAATGCCCAAATCCACCACTTTGCCCATCGTTCCGCCCGTAACGACGACGTAATGCGTATTCGGCTTTGCGTAATCGTTGCTTTCCTTGTCAAAGTTTTGCTCGATGATATTCGATTTTTCCTTGTCTATGACTTTCTTCTGTTTTTCAATGCTTTTTTTGTACTTTTCAAGCGTCTTTTGGTCGATGTTCATATTGTCGTCGATTGCGATAATATCGTCCTCGTACACCCTTTCGTTCATCATAGACGGCATTTCGCCCGACAAAACCGTACAGCCTGCGCCCGTAACCGTCCATTGCGACGTGGGAGTGCGCTGATTGCCGAGTTCGAGAGGAAAACGATACTGTCTTTCAGCCGACGCAAAGTGACTCGATGTCGAACACGTGACGTTGTTTGCAAATCCGCCCTCGATAAGCATTGCGCCCACGATTATACTTTCGCTGAACGTAGAGCAAGCATTGTAAAGCCCCAAAAACGCGCACGGAAAGTTGCGTGCGGCAAGAGACGTTGCGGCAAGCTCGTTGAGCAAATCGCCGCCAAGCATAATATCTATATCTTCACGCTTTAATCCTGCTTTCTTTATAGCTCCGCTCACGGCGTCGCGATGCATCTTGCTTTCGCATTTTTCAAAGGATTTTTCACACCAAATATCGTTTTTAAGCACGATATCGAACTTGTCCGCAAAGTTTCCGTACCCCTCTTTCGGCCCGACGATTGTAAATCCGCTTTTAATATATACCTGCTTAGATAGCTGAAAAGTGCGCATTTTCACCTCACATATAAACAAAGTATCCGATAAATCCCACAACGAAACTCGCAACTACGCCGAATACGATAATCGGCCCGGCAATCACAAACATCTTTGCGCATACTCCGAAAAATACGCCTTCTCGATTGTATTCCATAGCGGGCGAAACCACCGAGTTTGCAAATCCGGTTATCGGAATAATCGAACCGCCACCTGCAAAATGCCCGAGTTTGTCATAAAGTCCGAGTGCAGTGAGAAAACTGCCAAGAAAAATCATTATACAACTTTCATATGTCGCAACATCTTTGTCGCTCATATCCTTGAAAATAAGCTGCAAAATATCGCCTATTCCCTCGCCGATACAACAAATGATACCGCCCACCAAAAACGCCGCCAAAAGCGTGCGCACCATGGGCGATTTGGGCGCATTATCCTTTACGTATTGTTGATATTCTTCTCTATCGATCATATTTTCCTCAACCGTTTGAGTGCTCGTTCGCTCAAACTTCCGCTTGAGCGTCTACTCTTTAATTTCGGATTTGGATGCCGCCAAAATCGAATTGTCGTTGTTCGTTCGGTTTTTCACTTCACGGACGTTTTCCACAACGCCCTCAACGTTGTCGTTTTTCTTGAAAAACACCTCTTTATCCTCAACGTTCCTCGAAAACAGCGCATCCATACGGCAATGATTGCCAAAATTAAAACTTTTACACAAAAAACCGCGCAAAATGCGCAATTTGATAAAAACTTTATGCTAATAATATAAAAACATTGAAACGATTAAATATTGCAAAAATTCACATAATCGCACTTTAATATTTTTGTAAAATATGTTATGCTATATGGACAAATATGACGATTAAATTGTGGAAATCGCTACAAAAATAAATCGTTTGGGGTTTTAATATGCAGTGGATATACGAAAGAAATGAGGATAATTCGGCAAGATACGTGTTGGGACAAATTTTTAATCCAAACGGAAATACTTTGTTATGCTTTGGAATAAACCCAAGCACCGCTTGCCCCGAATGTATTGATAACACTATCAAAAAAATAATTAGTATCAGCCGACACAACGGATATGAAAATTGGATAATGTTAAATATATATCCGCTACAAGCCTGCTCTTTGCATCTTCTCCCGAACCTTTATCGTAATTCAGAAGCCCACGCTCAATCTCGTTGATGCGATACAACGCCGATGCTATGGCGTTGACTTCTTTTGCCGACTTTGCCGTTCCTAAAAGTTTCAACGCCTTATCTCTAACAAGTGCAGTTGCTTCCAACGTTTTTGTCTTACCGTTGCGTCGCGTAAAGCGTCTTCTACACGTTTTTGTTCGTGCTTCTTTACGGTTTTTTTGTAAATTTGTTCAAGATGTTCGTTTTTGTCTTTTGTCCACCTTTCAAGACTTGCCATCTTTCGGAATGTGCTATTGTACTCAATGCCCTTTTCTTCCGCAAACTCTTTGATTGTACGGTAGTCGCCTGTGATGAACTCGGCTTTCAAGGCTTCCCTTTCGGCTTTGGTCATTTGCGACCACCCCCTTTGTGTTTTTTTGCATGAAAAAAGCACACCGTTGTGATGTGCTTTGTGTGTTTGAGTATATAACGCTCAACCTATCTGTTTTTGTTATAGTAACCTTTCGCTTTCAAATATTCTTCATCGCCTATATGTTTTTGAACATCCAACCACTCTTTTGCCGTTTTAACATAAAGAATCGTATCCTGTAATGCGATTGCTTCTTCAAATTCTTTTTTCAGAGTCTCAGGGGCATTGTCTTTGATTCTTAAAACAGATCTGCCGAATTCATCGATTTCCCTATATACATACGGGCTATCAAAAATAGTTTTTTCCATTTATTCTCTCCTTATTAATTTTGAGACAGTGTCGCCTAATGCTTGGGCAACTGGACGCGGATTCGAGCTGACCATGTACTCACACCAGCATTCCGCGAACCATTCTTCCGCATCTGTTCCGGCATATTCACTTACTTGCGTTTGGATGTCATTTATTGAATATCCACACTGTTTCATTATTTTTGGTCTTAATGAGTGTGACAGAAAGCCATTTTTGCCACTAATCGATGATAAATAGTCATCAATTGCGTGCCCCAGTTCGTGCATTGTTACCGATACAGCAGCATTAGCTTCTGTTCCTTGCGGATGAAAGTTTTTTATTACACTGTCAACATAAGACTTTTGTAGTACTTCATTGTTTCCATACCAAAATGTGTTTACAACCAATCCACCGCAACCAAATCCCATTGAGCATCGTGCCATTTCTGTCGATACAATTTTAGTTGCATTCATACCAGCCAATTTACCGATAAGTTGTGGGAACCTTTCGTATAGTGTCTGATGTGCTTTGAATACGCCCCTTGCGGATTGCAAATCACAACCTTCGAGCGAGATGGCTTCATTGCTATTATACTCTGTGCCATTGATATTTTTTACTATAAACCATTTTTTGTTTTTTATCAAGTCTTCAACTTGTTTCACTTCTGTAAAACTTGCTGTTTCATCGTCATCAAAGACACGTTGAGCCACACTAGCCTGCACGTTAGAAAAGTCACGCTTCGATGTTATCCAATGCGTCCTGCCGCCACCGGTTCCGTCCGTAAACTTTCCGTCATCGTCTCTTGGATGTTCGCTTTCGTTCCATTTCGCCATTATTTGCTCCTATATGCGAAAACCCCACAAAGATCAACAAATCCTAACGACCTACATGCCGAATGTGATAAAAATTTGTTTCAAAACAATTTGTTATATATCAATAAAATATCACAACTGTATCCAAAGTGCGATATACTTCTTGCATATGGCAATCTAATAACAAAACGCAAATACCTAAAAGAATGCCTAAATGAAATACTGCAAATATTAAGTATAAAAGACAGAAAAACCATAAAGATAATAAAACTAACAAAAGCCGGCAATCCGATTCATCCGTTATATCAATCTAACACGGCAGATTTAACAGATTATGAAATATAGATTGTATTGACCGATGTGTGGATTCGTTTAATAGCGAGCGTGCAAGTTTACTTGCCAAAGCGAAGTGTGCACACCGAAAGGTGGTTCGACACGCAAAGCGTGTGGCTGTTTGAAAACAGCCTAATCCCCCCCCCCTTCACATACAAAAAAGCACCTATTTATCACCAAGCAAGCGATATAGCGGAATTGTGGCTTGAAGTTTTGCCCATCTGTAAACTGATAGCATATATCGGTTGCGCGATAGAACCACGAAAATACTGCTAAAAGGCTAAGGTCTTTATAAAAGAAAAACCGTGCCAAATAGCACGGATTTTCGTGGTGGGTGGATTCGTTTAATAGCGCAGGGCCGCACTTGTGCAAATTGCCCAAGCGTCAGCACCGAAAGGTGGTTCGGTGCGCACAGCGCACGGCGG
>FR895617.1 GCA_000434435.1 Firmicutes bacterium CAG:475 | reverse complement strand
ACGCCGAAGTCCAAACACGTGAGGAAGGGGGACACTGCATTTAAAGTTCATGCGCTCGAAGCATATGTAAAGATGGAAAAATAAATTTTTTGAGGTATAAAACTATGAAAAAAACCAATAAATTTTTCGCAATAATTGCGGTTTTGGCACTTGTTTTGATTGTGTGCGTATCGTTTGTCGCATGCAACAATAAAGAAGATGTTGGTACGGTTAAAAAAGTGTCGGTAAGATACGTTGCCGACGGTGCGGCGGCGGCAATGTTGCTTTCCGGAGGACAGGTTGATTTTATCGTCGTTGGCGAACCTGCCGCAACAGCTCAAACGAAGAGGCTTTCTCTCAATGCCGAAATGAACATTCAGACAGAGTATTCAAAAGTAAGCGGAGCAACAAGTTTTCCACAGGCAGGCATATTTGTAAAATCAGCGCTTGCAAGCGACGAAGCTTTTATGAAATCGCTTTTTGAGGAATTGGCAGCCAACAAAGAGTGGGTTGCTCAAAACAAAGCAAACGTAACCGCAGAAGCGAAAAAAGTATACGAAAGTGCAAATTTCCCGGCTATTGCGATTGATAGATGTGCAATTAACGGTGCAAAACTTACGGAAGCAAGCATGCGAGATATAATGTTGTTCCTCTCAAACGTAATGCCGAAAGATAGCAAAGGCAATTCGATTGATTGGACTACAAACAAATCAAAGATTTTCGATATTCCAACAAGCACAACGGAAAACAGTAAACAAATAAAGTTTTCCGCACCTGAGGGGACTCCTGCGCTTGCTATGCTTACACTTGCGAGCAATGGTAAAAAAATAGCCGATTATGATGTCGAATATAAGGTTGTCAATCCTGCAAATATAGCTTCCGAAATGGCAACGAAGGCAAGCGACGTAGTAATTATGCCTGTCAATGCTGGCGCAAATCTTATAAGACAAGGGGCAGACTATAAACTCGTAAGCATTGCTGTGGACGGTAGTTTGTATGTTGTCGGAAATACTGAAAAAGGCGGTCAAATCTCAATGGACGACCTTGTGGGTAAAAATATTGCGTGTATAGGACAAACCGGTGTCCCCGGACTTGTTTTCCGCTATATTATGCAACAAAACGGCATTGAAATCGAAACGAAGTGAAAAAAATAAACGTTGACAAAAAAGTCGCAAAGCGGCTCATAGAAAACATCGTATATCCGCTTATCGCGCTGGGTATCGTGCTTGCCGTGTGGGCAATTTGGGCAAAAGCAAAGGACAATCCTTTGGTGCTGCCCATGCCGTCGGCGGTGCTTGCAAGATTTTTTGCCCTCGGCGGCGAAAAAGGATTTTGGGCAAGCGTCGGCTCAACGCTTTTGCGCACGCTCATTTGCTTTGTAAACTCGTTTGCAATCGCAATGTTGCTTGCGGTGCTAGGGGGAATTTTCACGCCTTTGCACAGGGTGATTTCACCGATTGTGTCATTGTTGCGCTCCGCTCCGACGGTGGCTGTGATCCTTGTTTTCTATGCGTTTATGTCAAGCAATCAAATGGCGATAGCGGTCGGATTTTTGATTGCGTTTCCCATTATGTATTCCTCGTTCTATTCGGCGATAGTCGGCGTTGACAAAGACCTTTTGGAAATGGCAAAGGTGTACAAAGTCAAGCCGTGGAACGTGGTGCGGAGCATATATTTGCCCTCGATTGCGCCCTGTCTTTTCGACACGAGCAAATCAACGCTTTCGCTTACGCTCAAAGTGGTTGTGGCGGCGGAGATTCTGGCATGCGTGTCAAAGAGCATAGGCGGCAAAATTCAAACTGCAAATTCGACTTTCGAGATTGAATATCTGCTTGCGTGGACGCTTGTTGCAATCGTGTTCGGTTTTGTACTCGAAGGCGTCGTGGCGATTTTCAAAAAGGTGTGGGAGGTGTCAAGATGAGAGATATTTGCGTCAAAAATCTCACGTGTTCATATGAACAAAAGACCATATTCGACAACTTCGACGTCACTTTCGAGCAAGGCAAAATCAACGTGATTTTGGGAGGAAGCGGCGTTGGCAAAACTACACTTTTAAACGCTATCGCAGGCATAAAATCATATGAAGGACAAATCGAAGGTTGCGAGGGCGGAGTGAGCTATATTTTTCAAAAAGACAGGTTAATCCCATCGATTTCGGTGTATAAAAACCTTGATTTGATATTAAAAGGAGTAGTAAAGGATAAAACGGAACGCAAAAGAATGATTGAACAAACCGCCGTCGACCTTGAAATTTCCGACGTTCTGAAAAGCCTTCCGAGCGAGATAAGCGGAGGGCAGGCGCAAAGGGTGAGTATGGCACGAGCGTTTTTGTATCCGTCCGACGTCATGCTATTGGACGAACCGTTCAAGGCACTCGACACCGCGCTGAAAACAAGGCTTATAAAGCAATTTGCGGCATTGCAAGAAAAGAAAAATAAGACCGTTGTTTTCGTCACGCACGCAATCGACGAGTGTTTGCTTTTGGCAGACGATTATTTCGTGTTTGACGACGCCCCCGTCAAAATAGTTTTGCAAGGAAAAATAAACTCAAAAAAGAGCGAGCGCAAACTTACCGACAAAGCGTTGGAAGAAACAAGAAACTCGTTGATTCAAGCAATAGTTTAGAGACATTAAACATTAAAATCCCATTAATAAAAATTGCCTGTCACGATTGCTTGACTTTTGCGTGCGCAGTTTATATAATAAAGAAACTTTATATCATATTCGCGTAACTTACTGGCGCGTGTGGGTATAGAAAAACGAGTTAGGAGAATCAAAATGAAAGAAGGAATCCATCCCGATTACCATGACGTAACTGTCGTGTGTGCATGCGGAAACACATTCCAGACGGGTACAACCAAGAACGTCAACGAACTTCGTGTTGAAATTTGCTCCAAGTGCCATCCGTACTTCACGGGCAAACAAAAACTTGTTGACACCGGTGGACGCGTCGACAAATTCAAGAAGAGATACAATCTCGACTAACAAGAAAAGGAAAATGCAGACACGTCAGGCGTGTCTGCATTTTACTATTTCACCCGACAAATTATGGAAGATAAGAAATCGAAAAAAGTCAAAGAGCCGAAACCTAAAAACGTTATCGACAGAAAAACCAAAATCGTGCGCAGAACGAACATCGGAGGTCAAGCCGTGCTCGAAGGCGTCATGATGAAAGGCGCGCGCTCGATTGCAACCGCAGTCCGCACTCCCGACGGCGATATTACCGTTGAGAGCAAGTACACAAAGGACGCAAAACAGCGCAATGCTTTTTTACGTTTGCCGTTTGTTCGCGGCGTCGTAAATCTTGTCACACAACTTTTTCAAGGCACTGGCATAATGATGCGTTCGGCGGAAGTTTACGGCGATTATGCCGAGCCGTCCAAGTTTGACAAGTGGGTTGCCGACAAGCTCAAAATCAATCCCATGAACATCCTTATGGGCTTTTCTGTGGTGCTCGGCGTGCTGCTTGCAGTCGGTTTGTTTGTGTTTTTGCCAAACTTCCTTGCGTCGCTTGTTTGCGACAATATCGCCGCAATTGCGTCCTCGTCGCTCAAAAGCCTTTGGTACAGCCTTATCGAAGGCGGGTTGATGCTTGCGATTTTCATTTGCTACATTCTGCTTGTCACGATGATGAAAGACGTGCGCAGAGTGTTTATGTATCACGGAGCGGAACACAAAGTCATATCCTGCTACGAGCGCGGACTCGATCTCACCGTCGAAAACGCAAAGCATATGCCCAGAGAACATTCTCGCTGCGGAACGACCTTTTTGTTTTTCGTGATTGCGGTCAGCATAATGGTGTTTGTGCTGGTCAACTTTATGCTTGAAAAGTGCGGACTCGTCGTGTCCTCCGACGTGAGCGGCGCAAAAGTGCTCAACGCGCTCATAAAACTCGGTTTTAAACTGCTGTTTTTGCCCGTCGTGGCAGGCGTTTCTTACGAGCTTTTGAAACTCCTTGCAAAGAGCGATTGCCTTTTTGTGCGCATACTCCGCGCGCCCGGTATGGCTCTTCAAAAACTTACGACGAAAGAGCCGACCGACGATATGCTCGAAGTGTCCATCACTGCGTTCAAAACGGTGCTTGCAATGGATGAAAATCCGAATCTGGAAGAAAGAAAATTCGATATTAAAGTGCCTTACGGCGTTGCAAGAGCAAAACTTCAAAATGTCGCAAAGGGCGCGGACGACGCCGATATAGATTGGTTGCTCGTCGAGGTTACGGGCAAGAGAAGAAGCGAACTTCAATCCCTCAAAACCCTCACGAAACAACAGTTCGACAATGCGGAATCGATTGCAAAGAAGATGTCCGACGGCACACCTCTTCAATATGCGCTCGGATATTGCGAGTTTTACGGCATAAAAATCGCCGTCAACAAAAGCGTGCTTATCCCTCGCCCCGAAACCGAAGAGCTTGTGGAAAAGGCAATTGCCGTCATAAAAGAAAAGAGCGTTGACACTCAGTGCGACGTGCTTGATTTGTGTACGGGAAGCGGCGCAATCGCCGTGGCAATCGCAAAGAATACCAACGCAAAAGTCAGCGCGTGCGACGTCAGTGTAGGCGCAATCGACGTTGCGCTTGCAAACTCGCTCAACACCGGCGTCAGAGTCGATTTTTCAAAGGGCGATATGTGGAGCGCGGTTGCAAACAAGACGTTTGACGTCATCGTGTCAAATCCGCCTTATATTCCCACGTCCGACGTTGCAAAACTCGATGCGAAAGTCAAGGATTTCGAACCGAAACTCGCTCTTGACGGCGACAGCGACGGCTTGAAATTTTATCGCATAATCGCAAATAAACTTGAAGAGCATCTAAAAGATGGCGGCGTGCTGCTGTTGGAATTCGGCGTAAATCAAGCGGACGATATAAAGAATATATTTGAAAAATACGACGTCGAAATCCTCAAAGATATCGAAGGACTCGACCGCATCGCAGTGGTGAAAAAATGAAAATATCGGACGGCATGATTCAAAAACTCGACAAAATCGAGGCTCGCTGCAACGAAGTGGGGCAACTTTTGTCTATGCCCGAGAATATCTCCGACCAAGAAAAGTTCAAGGCATTGTCAAAGGAACATTCCGATCTGATGCCGATTTGCGAGATATATTCCGTCTACAAAAAGCACAAGAGCGATTTCGAAGATTGCGAGAGTATGGCGGCGGCGGAAACCGATCCCGATATGAAAGCGTTGTTAAAATGCGAACTCGACGAATTGCGCGACGCACTCGACAAGGACGGAAACGATCTCAAAATTTCTCTTTTGCCAAAAGATCCCAACGAGGACAATAACGTCATTATGGAAATACGCGCGGGCGCGGGCGGCGACGAGGCTGCTCTTTTCGGTACGGAACTTATGAAAATGTACCGCCATTATGCCGAAAACAACCGCTGGAAAGTCGAGGAAGTCAATATGAACTACACCGAACTCGGCGGCGCAAAAGAACTTGTGTTTATGATAACCGGCAAAGGCGTTTGGGGCAAACTCAAATTCGAGAGCGGCGTGCATAGAGTGCAACGCGTTCCCGAAACCGAGTCGCAGGGCAGAGTTCACACCTCGACGGTTACCGTTGCGGTGCTCCCCGAAGCACAAAACGTCGAAGTCAATCTCAACGAAAACGATATAAAAGTGGACACCTACCGTTCGGGCGGAGCTGGCGGACAGCACGTCAACAAAACCGAGTCCGCAATCCGTATGACGCATATCCCTACGGGTATCGTCGTTGAATGTCAGGACGAAAGAAGCCAAATCAAAAACCGCGAAAAAGCACTCAAAGTGCTCAAATCCAGAGTGTACGATTTCTATCAGTCGCAAGCGGAAAAGGAATATGCCGAAAACCGTCGCGCGCAAGTGGGTACGGGTGACAGAAGCGAGAGAATAAGGACGTACAATTTTCCGCAAGGAAGAGTGACCGATCACCGCATAGGCTTGACGCTTTACAATATCGACAAGTTTATGCTGGGAGATTTGGACGAGATGATTTCCGCGCTTCAAATCGCCGTGCAAAACAAAATGCTCGAAAATATCGAGTGACGGAGGGAAAATGATAGTTGAATACAACAAACGCAACCATCTGCTTGAAGAACATACGTACAAACCGTCTTTGCAAGACGTGTCTCGTCCCAACCTGCACAGACAGATTTTTACATATGGTAAAATCCCTAAAATCGCATTTAATATGCGACATGTGCCGATGGAGTGCCCCAAAGAGTTGTATATTTCCGACACGACTTTTCGTGACGGACAGCAAGCTATGGAGCCGTTTAGCGTCGATAATATTGTCGAACTGTTCAAAATGTTGCATAGGCTCGGCGGCAAGAACGGAATTATAAGACAAAGCGAATTTTTCCTTTATAGCGATAAAGATAAAGACGCCGTAAAAAAATGCCTTGCTTTGGGATATGAATTTCCCGAAGTTACAAGTTGGATTAGAGCAAACGAAAAAGATTTTGAGCTCGTAAAGGAATTCGGCATAAAAGAAACCGGAATTTTGGTGAGCTGCTCGGATTATCATATTTTCAAAAAAATGAATAT
This sequence comes from Firmicutes bacterium CAG:475, assembly GCA_000434435.1. Taxonomy (GTDB): domain Bacteria; phylum Bacillota; class Clostridia; order Christensenellales; family CAG-917; genus CAG-475. Next base: position 42,321 of record FR895617.1, on the reverse strand, counting down.
GACTCGCCGTCAGGCAATGGACAAGTATTTGTCCGTCGTAAAAATGGCACTTGACAGAGGAATCGTGCCTCGTTGTCACTTCGAAGATATAACCAGAGCGGATTATTTCGGATTTGTCGTTCCGTTTGCAATCGAGTTGATGAGACTTTCAAGAGAAAGCGGAATCCCGATAAAAATTCGTGCGTGCGACACTATGGGGTATGGCGTAACTTATCCTGGTACCGCAATGCCACGCAGCGTGCAAGGCGTAATTTACGGCTTCCGCTACTATGCGCAAGTGCCGAGCGAACAGCTCGAATGGCACGGCCACAACGATTTTTATAAGGCGGTTACAAATAGTGCGACCGCATGGTTGTACGGGTGTTCGACCGTCAATACGACTTTGCTCGGAATAGGGGAACGCACGGGAAATACTCCGCTTGAAGCAATGGCTGTCGAGTATGCGTCGTTGAGGGGAACTACAAACGGGATGAATCTTGAAGTAATCAGCGAAATCGCAGACTATTTCGAGGATGTAATGGGTTATCGCATTCCCCCTCAAACGCCGTTTGTAGGAAAAAACTTCAATGTCACAAAAGCAGGTATTCACGCCGACGGAATGTTGAAAGATCAAGAAATCTACAACATTTTCGACACGCAAAAGATATTGGGAAGAGCTCCGAGAGTCGTGGTGGATTCTTTTAGCGGCCTTGCCGGAATCGCATATTGGATAAACTCCTATTATGAATTGCCCACCGAAAACAAAGTTCAAAAATCCGATGATATCGTGGTAAAAATCAAAGAGTTTGTAGACAAAGAGTATGCGTTAGGACGAACTACGGCCATCAGCGATAAAGAACTCGACACAATGGTAGGACTCTTAAATCCGCAAATTCATGCGTTTTTTGAGGCAAAGCACTGAAAGGCTTTTTGCCGGCGTTTGAAAAAAGTGCGCGGATTTGAAAATTGCGGGTTGAAATCGGATAATATTTTATATATAATAGAATCGAATATAATATAAGCGGAGGTGCTTATGATCAAATTTATAACGGGTGCCAAGGGCACCGGCAAAACCAAAATCATCATCGATATGGCAAACGACAACGTCGCAACAGCAAAGGGCGACATCGTTTTTGTGACGGATACGGACAGATATATGTATTCTCTCAATTACAGAGTCCGCATGGTCAACGCCAAACAACTCAAAAGAGGCGACGCACCCGTGAGCGAAGAAGCGCTTATCGGTTTTATAAAAGGTTTGCTTGCAGGCAACCACGATATCGAAACTCTTTATATCGACGGTGCGCACAGAATGCTCGGCAAAACCGTTTTCGAGATGAAAGACTTCTTTGACGATATCAGAGAAATCGCAAAAAACACGGACACCAAATTTGTGATTACCGTGAGTGAAAACGAGGAAAATTTTCCTGAATTCATTCGCGAAAAATAAAATATGAAATACACTTGTACCAGAAACTCCAAAATAGAGATTTCTGCAAGCGAGGCTATCGTAAAGGGCATATCGGATGACGGCGGACTTTTCGTTCCGTCGTCATTCCCGATTTTAAGTCTTGCGGACATAGAAAATCTCATTCCCCTCGATTATCCCGAACGTGCGGCGAAAATCTTGTCTTTGTATATGGACGAGTTTTCCTTCGAGGAACTTTTGGGCTACGCGAAAAGAGCGTACAATCGTTTTGACGACGATTCCGTTTGCCCTCTGGTAAAAGTCGAGGACGGACTTTATATGCTCGAATTGTGGCACGGCCCGACTTGTGCGTTCAAGGACGTCGCGCTCACGATTTTGCCATATCTGCTCACCGCAAGCAAGAAAAAGCTCGGACTTGACGAGCAAACTCTCGTTTTGACGGCAACAAGCGGCGACACCGGCAAAGCCGCGCTCGAAGGATTTAAGGACGTCGAAGGCACGCACGTGCTCGTGTTTTATCCTGCATACGGAGTGAGCGAGATGCAACGTATGCAAATGGTCACGCAAGAAGGCTCCAACGTTCATGTTTGCGGTATAAAAGGCAATTTCGACGACGCACAAACGGCGGTCAAGCGTATTTTCAACGACGAAGAAGTCGTAAAACGTCTCAAAGACAGCGGCATCGCAATGTCGTCAGCAAATTCTATAAATTGGGGCAGGCTTGCTCCGCAAATCGCTTATTATATCTCCGCGTACTGCGACCTCGTGGACAGCGGAGAGATTGCGCTCGGCGACAAGATAAATTTTGCCGTGCCTACCGGCAATTTCGGCAACGTGCTTGCAGGCTATTACGCCTATCGCATGGGCTTGCCCGTTGAAAAGTTTATCGTCGCATCCAACGCAAACAATGTCCTCACCGACTTTTTCAACGACGGAGAGTACGATATAAATCGCGACTTTTTCAAGACAATGTCGCCGTCCATGGACATTTTGGTGTCCAGCAACCTCGAAAGACTTGTTTACGAGTTGTACGGCAGGGACGACGAAAAGGTAAGGGAAGTTTACGACAGCCTCAAAAAGACGGGCAGATTCGAGATAGATTTCGATGAAGTGAACGTTGACAAATTCGTCGCAGGATGGGCGGACGAAGAGGACACCAAAAACGCGATAGCAACGTTTTTCGACCTCGACGATTATATAATGGACACTCACACCGCCGTTGCCACAAGCGTTTACAACGACTATTCTTGCGAAACGGACGACGAAACGCCCACCGTAATCGTGTCCACTGCAAATCCGTACAAGTTCCCCGTTGATGTGCTCGGCGCGCTCGGTTCAAGAGAAAAAAATCCGTATAAGGCAATAATAAAACTGTACAATCTCACCGCGCTCGAATGTCCGGATTGCATTTTGGAGCTGGAAGAGGCAAAAGAGATTCACACCGACATCGTTGATAGAAAGGACGTCAAAAACGTGGTTTTGGACGTTGCTAAACAAATGACAAAATGAAAATCGAAACGCAATATCCGTTTTGTTCGTATCGAGAAGAAAAGGCGTTGCGTTTTAAGGATAGTTTAAGACAAAGCGTATATTATTAAACAAAGAGGCAACAAAATGTTCGGATACGTGATACCCGATAAACTTAATATGTATATCAAGGATTTCAACGTATTTCAATCCTTTTATTGCGGACTTTGCAAAACGCTGGGCGAAACAGGAGCGGAGTTCACAAGGCTTTGCACCAACTACGACGTGACATTTTACAACGTGCTTTTGCATTCGCTCACAAACACGCCCGTTGAGTTCGAACGCAAACTTTGCGCCTACAACGGCAAGAAAAAAGTGGTTGTAAAAACCGACGAGCTGTCAAAAAAGATTGCCGATATTGCCGTTATGCTTGTCTACTACAACGTTGAGGACGACGTGTACGACGGCAAAAAATCACGAGCGATAGTCAAAGGTATGCTTGCTCCGCGCAAGAAAAAGGCGGCGAAAAGGCTTTGCAAAATCGACAAAATCATGCAAAAAAGTTTTGCGGATTTGCGCAAGCTTGAAAAAGAAAAGTGCGACAGCATAGACAGAGTTGCCGACACTTTTGCAACGCTAATGCGCGATATGACGAGGCAACTTATAAAAACCGACGACAACGTTGACACGTTTTGCTACAACCTCGGCCGCCTCATATATTTGCTCGACGCGGTTGACGACGTTGAAAAGGACAGCAAGTCAGGCGAGTATAATCCGCTCGTTCTGAATTACGGCAAATGTGCCGAAAAGAAAGATTATCTTGCAAAAAACGCAGACGAACTGTCGTTTTTGCTCAATTCAACCTACAATAAGATGGTTGGCTCATACAACGCAATGGACATAAAAATGTACGAGGGCGTGTTGAGCAACACCATTTACCTTGGCATAAAAATGCAAGTGGAGCGACTGCTCAAAGGAGACGACAAATGCCGATTGACCCGTTTGTGATTCTTGGCATAAGCAAAGACTCATCTCAAAGCGAAATCCTCGAAGCGTACAAGACAAAACGTGCGTATTATCAAGAACACGTTTTCGACGAGGGCGACCAAGGCGCGCAAGCGGCGCGCATGCTCGGTCAACTTGACGACGCATATCAACAAGCGATGGAGCTCTCCCACGAATCCGCAACGGTTTCGGGCGAGGGTGAATCGTCTTTCGAGTCCGTACGCGACTCAATTCGCAACAAGGACGTTGAAGGCGCGCAACGCGCTCTTGACGAAATATCCTATCGCGGTGCGGAATGGCACTACTATCAGTCCATCGTTTTTTACGAAAAAAACTGGCTCAACGACAGCAAAAAGCAACTTGAAATGGCAATCCAAATGGATCCGTCCAACGACAAGTACTCTCGCGCTCTCGACAACCTCAAAAAGAAAATCGACGGTTCGCGCCCCTATGACAAACAAGGCGAAAAGGGCGTTTACGGCAAGTCCGACCAAACCTCCAACCGCACCTACTCCCAACGCGACAGCGACGTTGCCGACGGACTTTGCACCGCCTGTCAAGCGCTTTGGTGTGCGGATTGTTGTTGCGAGTGTATGGGCGGCGATCTCATTCGCTGCTGCTAAAAAGTCGCTATTTGCACGTGATACTGCGTCAGACATCGTTTTTTCACAAGTCACGTACGACATAGTACGCTCCTTGTTCAAAAAGCGACGTCTTCCTTGTCTGCCGCACAAATATCGACTTTTTACAAATTCAAAATAGGTGGATGCTGTGTAGATGCGCTTTTCCGCAATTCACAATTTAGTGCGTTCCTTGTCCAAAAGTGAGTTCTTCCTTGTCATTCATCCGAATATTGCTTTTTGCAAAGTCGCTATTGGCACGTGATGCTGCATTGTATATCGGTTTTGCAAAAACACTATAAAAATCTATGAAACGTAATCGTATAAAAATTTCACGACAAGAGGCGGTGTACAGAGTTGCGCTTGCAGGCATAAGCGCGGCGGTGGCGCTTCTTATGGTTTGGCTCGGAGTTGTGGTGAGATTCAGCACGATTGCGTTTTTTATTGCCGCTTCGGTTGCGCTTATGGTGCCGCTGTCGCAAAAGTATTATCTGTCTTCCGTTTTGGCTTACGTCGTGTCCGCAGGGCTGTCGTTTGCGGTGGCGGGGGACGTGTTTTCGGTGATGGGCTACGTGGTGTATTTCGGGCCTATGGCAATCATTTCGGGCATAATGCTTAACCATAGCGACAAAATCAACCGGTGGGTTCAGCTCATTTTCAAAATCGTTTACATCAACGGCGCGCTTGCGCTTTTGTATTTCGTGTGCCACAACATTGTGCTAGATTCATCAATCGTAGACAAAGTGCAGTACTGGATGATTGCGCTGTTCGGAACCATAATACTCGTTGCGCTCGATTACGCATTGCAGTTTATCTACAAGCGCATTGCGATTTTGGTTGGCAAAGCCTTGCGTAAAAACGAGAGGCGCACAAAACGACGTGGCGACGAAAACGACGAGGACGACGACAGCCATCCCGACGGGAACACTCCTTTTGACGAGTTCTCGGATTCAAACGATTGTGATTTTGACAAAGAGAACGACCGAAAAAACGACGACGACAATTCCGATTCCGAAAAGTAAGATTAAAAGCGCGCCTTCGGGTGCATTTTTAATAATCGTTTATTGATATGATATTAATATATAAATATATAATACATATCCCGTAAAAAAGGGGGAAACGAAGTGCGGAATAAAAAAATATAAAAATTTTCAAAAAAAGTATTGACAAAGGTATTCGTTTATCGTATATTAATGCTAACAAGAATTATTATCAATAAGAAATCAAAATAATTCAAAGGATAGCATGACGAAGAGGAACACGATACAAAAAGAAGTGGTTGCAAGGATAGTCAAGGACGCATGCAATCACCCTACGGCAGACATGGTGCTTGCCGAGGCAAAAAAAGAGTTGCCCAATTTGAGTTTGGGCACGGTGTATCGCATCCTCAAAGACATGGCAAACGAAGGCGAAATAAGGGAAGTGGCATGCAAAGACGCTCCGTCGAGGTTTGACAAAACGACTATGAATCACGGACACTTTCAATGCGTCGAGTGCGGCAAGGTTGAGGACGTGTTTTTCAATCTCGACAAAATCGATGAGAGCATAGTGGATTTCGGCGGCAATCTAGTGCTTGAAAGCCAGCTCTTTTTCAGAGGTATATGCAAAGATTGCAGGAGGAAGAAAAAATGAATTTACTGTTTAAGATAAGCTACGGCTTGTACACTCTATGTGCCGGAGACGGCGGCAAGGAAAGCGGTTGCATTATCAACACGTTTGCACAGCAGACCGCAACTCCCGAAACGTTCAGCGTGACGCTTAACAAACAGAACTTTACGCATGAGCTTATTGTCAGGAGCGGTGAATGTGCCGTTGCAGTGCTGTCGCAAAAGACGGACTTTGATTTTATCAAGAGATTCGGAATGCAATCGGGGCGCGACACGGACAAGTTCGAGGGCATCGAGAGCGTCGTTGCAAAAAACGGCGTAAGAGTTCCCAAATGCAAGGGCGTACTCGGATATTTCGCACTCAAAGTGCAAAAAAGCATAGATATGGGTACGCATACGATGTTTGTTCTGGAGTCTGTTCAGACGCAGAACTTTGCGGACGACGGCGACGCATTGACATATGACTATTATCAGACGTTTGTTAAGCCCAAACCGCAAGCAAGTGCCGACTCAAAGGAAAAATGGGTGTGCAAAATATGCGGATATGTTCACGAAGGTCCGCTTCCGAGCGATTTTATCTGTCCGATTTGCAAGCATCCCGCAAGCGATTTCGAAAAACTTGAAACAACCGCCACGGCGGAAAAAATAGAAGATATTAAAGGAGAAAAAACTATGGCAAAATTTATATGTCCCGTATGCGGATACGTTCACGAGGGCGATTCGGCACCCGAAAAATGCCCACAATGCGGTTGCCCCGGCAGCAAATTTATCAAAGACGACGGATCTGAAAAGGTCTGGGCGGCAGAACATGTGATCGGAGTCGGTCAAGGCGTCCCTCAAGACATCTACGACGGATTGAAGGCAAACTTCGAAGGCGAATGCACCGAAGTCGGTATGTATCTTGCAATGGCAAGAGCCGCACACCGTGAGGGATATCCCGAAATCGGTCTTTACTGGGAAAAGGCAGCCTATGAAGAAGCAGAGCATGCTGCAAAATTCTGCGAAATGCTCGGCGAACTCGTCAGCCCCTCCACAAAAGTAAACCTCCAAAAACGCGTTGAGGCAGAAAACGGCGCAACCAGCGGCAAATTCGAGCTTGCAAAACGCGCAAAAGAAGAAGGACTCGACGCAATTCACGACACCGTACACGAGATGGCTCGCGACGAGGCTCGTCACGGCAAGGCATTTGAGGGACTTCTCAACCGCTATTTCAAATAAGAAACGGCAACGATTGAAAAACAATCGACAAACAACAAGGAGAAACAACTATGAAATACGTTTGCGTATGCGGTTATATCTATGACGAAGACCTCGGCGACGAGGAAAACGGAATCGCTCCCGGCACGAAATGGGAAGATGTCCCCGAGGACTTTACCTGCCCGATTTGCGGACTTGGCAAAGACTCGTTCACGCAAGAATAAGACATAATTTACAAAGAAAAATCGGCGAGAAGAACATCTCTCGCCGATTTTTTTATGTTAATTATTCAACATCGAGATTTTTGTACAAAAACAAATCGTCGTCCAAAAACTCAAGCACAGTCATTCCGAAACCATTGGCAATCATCATCACGGTAGAAAGCGTAACGGTTTTGCTTTTTCTATTCAAAATCCATTGCATATGTCCGTGTTGTATGCCCGATTGCTGTTCCAACCGATACTGTGTCATATTCTTTTGGGTAAGGAGTTGCAAAATTCTAGTTGCAACCGCATCGTTGACAATCATTATCTACTCCAAATTATGAATGAATACTTGCATAATTTAGTATATATTGTCAAAAAAATATTTTAAGAATGTATACATTCCTATCGATTGCCTTTTTTCTTACATGCGATAAGGTGCAACAAAGAGGTTGTGAATATTGCCAAATTAGGTAATATCACAAACAACGAAAAATAATGAAAGAAAACTCGATGAGAAAATTTGCAGTATTTTGCATTCCTATTCTTTCACATATTTAATGCTTGTTGGTAGACTTCGTTTTTGGGAATGCCTCTGTCTTTTGCAACTTGCTTGACAGCGTCCTTTTTGTCCATGCCCAAATCGAGATAATGATTGAGATGCTCGGCAACGGAGAGGGAATTGAGGGGATTTTCGGATGCGACGGAATCTACAATCATCACGATTTCACCTCGCTCTTCGCATTCGAAATTCGCGAGGGTGGTCATCGTCACGCTTTCGTGAATTTTGGTGAGTTCTCTTGCAACATACACGGTTCTGTCGCCAAGAACGTCAAGCAACGTCTTTGCCGTTTTTGTCAAATCGTGCGGCGCAACGTACAAGATTATAGGAAGCCCCGTATTAGCGCATTTTGACAAAATCGACACTTTATCCGATGATTTTTCGGGCAAAAACCCCAAAAACGTAAATCCGCTTGCTTTTATTCCGCTGAGCGCAACCGCAGTTGCGAGGGCGGTAGGACCGGGGACGGTTTCCACTTCTACGCCTTGCGAGTGGCACTTTGCGATCACTTCCGCACCGGGATCGCTGATGGACGGCATGCCTGCGTCCGTGATTATCGCAACGTTTTGTCCGCTCTTTATCATCTCTATAAGACGGTCGGAACAGTCCTGTTCGTTGAATTTGTGATAGGCTACGAGCTTTGCGTGAACGTCGTATTTTGCAAGGAGGGGCAGAGAGTGACGCGTGTCCTCGCAAGCTATAACGTCAACGTTTCTGAGCGTTTCGAGCGCACGAAGCGTGATGTCCGACATGTTGCCGATAGGAGTTCCGACAATATAGAGTTTTGCCATTATTGGTACATTTCCTTGTAAGTTTGCGTGTAGTTGCCCTCTTCGTCCATGACGATAAGCGTGTGAGTTTTAAGTCCGACTTTGCCGCCTTTTCTTGCCTTGATTATCACAACGTCCGCTTCCGATGAAAGTTTGGGATAGACGATTGTCATTTCTTTGGGTTCGAGTTTGGATTGCACGAGGGCGCAAATAAGCGGTGAAAGCCTGTCGATTTTCGAAACGAACCAAGCGTCGCCGCCAAATCGCAAAGCGTAGCTTGCCGCTTTGGCAAAATCGGACAAAGTTGCGGTGCTCTCTATCCTTGACAAATTCTTCTTTGTGATTTGCTCTCCTTGAAAGTAGGGTGGATTGCAAAGCACTTTGTCGAAAATTTCCGCTTCGACAAGATTTTTTATATCCTTTACGTCGCCGGTTATTATATCGAATTTGCCTTCGAGCCCGTTGCGTTTTGCACTCTCTCTTGCCAGATTGGCAACGGAGGGTTGAAGCTCTATTCCGACGGCGGCGGATGCGCGTTTTTTGACAAGCGCAAGCGTTGCCAAAATCCCCGTTCCGCATCCCAAATCAAGCACCCTGTCCTCTTTTGCGATTTTTGCCGTATTTGCCAAAAACACCGAGTCTTGCGAAAACGCATAGTCGTCGGTGTCTTGCAAAATTACGTAATCGTCGATGTCCAAAGAGGTGGGGTAGACCATCTTATGCTCTTACGACTTGGATTTTCAAAGTTTGAGTGACTTCGGAGTAAAGGCGAAGCACAACTTCGAATTCGCCGAAATCGCGGATGCTGTCCTTGATTTCGATTTTCTTTTTGTCCACGTCGAAGCCGAGGTCTTTGAGTGCGTTGCTTATCATTTCGCTTGTGACCGAACCGAACATTTTGCCGTTGTTTTCGCCGCCTTTCGCACTGACTTTGACGGTGATTTCTTTAAGTTTGTTTGCAAGCTCTCTTGCTTCTTGGCGCTCGGAGGCAATCTTTGCTTCGTAGGCTTTTTTGCGTTGCTCCGCAACGTAGATATTTTGTTGCGTGCCTTCTTGCGCAAGCCCTTTTTTGATGAGGAAATTGCGAGCGTAACCGTCGTTTACTTCGACGATTTGTCCTTTTTTGCCCGTACCTTTGACGTCTTTGAGAAGAATGACTTTCATATCCGTCTCCTTATAAACTTTTGTTGACAATATATTAGCACACCGCCGCAAATTTTTCAATAAAAACGAAAAGAATGGACGATATACGCGTCTTTTTGTGTAAAAATTCAAAAGCGGGGCATACTAAATGCAACAAAACCTCAGGAGGCTATTATGGAAAAAATCAACTGTGCAACGTCAAATTGCGAGCATAACATCAAAGGCGTGTGCCTTGCAGGCGTCATTTCTATCGGCGAAAACGCAAAATGCCTTAGCCGTATCAAGCGCGAGGGCGGACCGCTTGCGCAAAACTTTGCCGACGTCGAAGCGGGCGAGGACGTGTTCGACAAGGACCTCGAAAGTCTGGTGCAATGTGCCGCAGGCGAGTGTGCGTTCAACAACAACGGTCTTTGCGCAAACGCTCAAATCGACGTGAAGGACACTGCGTTTGCAACCAAATGCAAAACCTATCTTAAAAAATAATTCGACGAGATAGGCGAAAAAAAGACAAAGAAAGTCGGAATATTCTCTCGCGCACATGTTAGAGTTTGCATGGAGGCGAGTATGGATAATTCGATAATCGAAAAGCGCGTCGTTTGCGGCGCGGACGTATTTTCGGGCAAAGATTTGATACCTCAAATTTTGCCTAGATTGCGCTCCGTGTTTGAAGAAGGCGCGCTTTGCGTCGTGGATGAAAATGAATACGAAGACGTCGCAACCGCACTTTGTCAAGAGTTGAAAAGGGGCGGTTATCGCGTTTTTTTGACAAACGCATACCAAGGCAAAATACAAGACGTGCCCGAATACGTGCGCTACGTTTTTGCGGTGGGTGCGCACGCCGCGGCGGAAAAAGCAAAAGAAATTTCAGCGAGTATAGACACAGGGTGGTCTATGCTTTTTTGTGCGCCCGACAGCGACGATATAACGTGTGGGAAATGTCCGAATCAAGTGTTTATCGACGAAAATATATTGATAAAGTGCAAAAACGAGCAAATTGCGGCAGGGTACGGAATTTTGCTTTCTCAAAAATTCGCGGAATTCGAAAGGGCTTTTCAAAAGACCGTACTCGGAGAAAAAGTAAAACAGTTTGCCGTGGAAACTTCCTCTTGTCCGCTGTCCGAACTTGCGTATCGCCTGATTGAAATATCCTCTCGAAAACAGGGAAAAGACACTGCCGAGCGTATGGCGGAAGTTATGAGCGCGCTCGCTTTGTCAAAGGGAAAAACTCCGAGATTGACGGGAGAATACAGATTTCTGGCAAGCGCGGTTTTGACTTCGTTTTATTCGGCGTATCTGTCCTCTCCGTCCATAGACTGCGCTCCGCCGGCTTGCGTCTTTGACTCCGTAGATAAATTGCAATCGCTCGGCATCGAAGTCGATAGGGGCGAAGTTGTTGACTTTTTCGATATAAACGGTTATTTTAGAATTGGTTATATTCTTGGAGAATATCGCCTTGATTTGCTCGAAAAACTTGCAAGCATCGACCTTCACGGCATGCAACGTTTTTGGCGGCGTTTGTATATAGACGCAGGCTATTGGTTGAAGAGCGAAATCACCGCAAGCGAGGTGCTCGAATGTATGCGCCTTGCAAGCGTCGAAAGCCGCTCCCTTGCAGGATATGCTTTTGCAAGCGGTATGTTGGATATCGCGGCATCCTAAACAAAGACAAAACGACACAGAGGACAAAATGAAAAACATCAAAGACGTAGAATTGTTCGTGTTCGACCTTGACGGCACGGTTTATATCGGCGACAACGAAATCGAAGGCTCTTTTGCCGCGATAAACGAGTTGAGAGCAATGGGCAAACGCATTTGCTTTTTCACCAACAATTCGTCGAGAATGCACACCGATTATATCGCAAGGCTCAACAATCTCGGATTGCGTACCTATGCCGACGAAATTTACACGAGCGGTCAAGTCACTTGCGAATATCTTTTGGACAACTACCGCGGCAAAAAAGTGTTTTTGCTGGGCAACGACAGGCTCAAAAGCGAGTTCGAGCTTTACGGCATTGAGCTTGACGAGGAAAATCCCGATTTGTGCGTGATCGGCTTCGACACTTCGCTCACTTACGACAAGTTGTATAGATTTTGCAAATTCGTCCACAAAGGGCTTCCGTACATCTCTACGCACCCCGACTTTTTCTGTCCTGCACCCGAGTGCCCGATGCCCGACGTCGGTGCGCTTATAGAGGCAATCAGGTTGACGGTGGGGCGCACGCCCGACATAATTATGGGCAAACCGCACACCACGGCAGGCGAGCGTCTTGCGATGAAGTACAATCTTCCCGCAAAGAAAATCGCAATGGTGGGCGACAGGCTTTACACCGACGTTGCATTCGGCAAAAATTGCGGATTCGTGTCCGTGCTCGTACTTTCGGGCGAAACCACCGCGAATATGCTTCCCGGCTCGAAAATCAAGCCCGATTACGTGCTTGACAAGGTGAAAGACATCATTCCCTTGATGACGCAATCAAAATAAAAATCGCTAAAAAAATCAAAGTCCCTCGTCGCATAGACGGGGGACTTTTGCGTTGATTTGTTTTTTCGATAAAGATTTTGCTCACTTTTCGCTCGACACCATGATTTCAAGCGGATTGATATTCACGCCGTCTTTGATTATTTCGAAGTGTACGTGATCGCCGTCAAGACTTTCGCTTCCTTGCGACGTAGACATCTTGCCGAGGAGCTGACCTTGTTTCACCGTTGCGCCTTGTTTTAAGGTGCTTGCCGCTTCCAAAGAAAGATACTTCGTTACGTATCCGTCTTTGTGGTTGATGACCACGTAGTAGCCGTCAAGAGCATTGTAGCCGACTTCTTTCACGTTGCCGTCGCAGGAGGCGTACACGTTTTTATCCTCCGACGTAAAGTCGAGTGCGAGGTGAGTCGAGTATTGCTTCAAAGTCGGGTTCCAAACGAGAGTCGCGTCCGAAAAGTTTTTGCTGACTTTGCCGTCGTTGCAGGGTGCGTAAAACTTTTGCTTTTCGACGGTGGGCGTCGGATCGTCGGGCTTGATAACCGGATCGTCGGGTTTTACGACGGGCTCGTCTTGCGTGTTGTCACCGATAGACGCGTCGGGATTTTGCAGAGCGGAGTTGCGAGTGACCGCTAGGGCGATGACCGTGGCAACCGAGGCTATGCACAAAATGATAAGAAAATAGACTGCGTTGCGCTTAACGAAACCGCCAAAACGCTTCATTGCAACTGAAAATTTGCTCATTGTATTACCTCCAAGTTGCCTCGATTATGCCCTCAATCGATAAGGTTTATACATATATCGATAAACTTTTTTCGATGTGGCGGAACTTTTACCGAAAAATGTACCCAAAAGGCAGTTTTCGATTAAAATCCGTATTGACTACAAGTGTTTGATAAGGTATAATTTCGATATGGTTGACGTTCACAAAAGCTTATACGACTTCATGCGCACATACCGCGAAAAGCACGACAACGATATTGCCGTCGTTCACGGTGCGCGCAAAATGAACTTCGCAACCTTTTTCAAACAAATCGACAGAGTCGCCGGCGGGCTTGCTCGTTTGGGAGTGGGCAAAGGCGACGTCGTTATGATTGCGCTTCCCAACATTATTCAAGCGGTTGTGGCAACGTATGCGTGTTCCAGAATAGGCGCGATTGCGTCGATGATTCATCCGAAACTTTCCGCAGACGAATTCGGCGCGGCGTTTGACAAACTCAAACCCAAAGTCGTGTTTTTGAGCGATATAAATCAATGTGCGTATTTTCCAAAGTCAAAAGGGGCAAGACACATTGTTTGTCATTTCGGAATTTATGATTTTTTGGGGCTTCCTTGCAAAGGAGATTTCAAACCGTTTCACGGCGACGGCGAAGAGATTGTTTTTTATATGCAGTCGGGCGGGACGACGGGCGAGCCTAAAACGGTTGCGATATCCTCTCGCGCCGCAAACGCCATGGCAGGCAATCTTTTGCAATATCTCGGCGACAAATTTTCGGAAAAAAACGCAATGCTTGCCGCTCTCCCCATGTTTCACGGTTTCGGGCTTTGCGTGGGCGTGCATGCGTCTATATCCACAAACATGCGGTCGGTATTGTTGCCGATTTTCAGAGCGAAAAACACGATCAAAGTCATTGCAAAAAATCGCATAACCACAATGATTGCAGTGCCGCGCATGATGCAGAAGTTGCTGGCAGAGGACGAGTTTTCGGGCGACAACATCTCGTGCATCGAGGATATTTATGTCGGCGGCGACCTCGTAAGCGAGGAACTGGTGCATAAATTCGACGCCAGAATGAAAGAGTGCGGCGGCAAAGGCGTTCTGTCGCCGGGGTACGGACTTACGGAAACAGCCAGCGTTTGCGCGGTGTCTAAACGCGATTTCGTGTCGGGTTCGGTAGGCAAACCCATAAACGAGGTCGATGTTCGTGTCGTGGACGAAAATCTCAAAGAAGTCGCTTGCGGCAAAGTCGGAGAACTTCTCGTTGCCGCAGATCAGATTATGAGCGGATACGTCTACGACGAAGAAGCGACAAAAACAGCTCTTGTAAACCTTGACGGTAAAACGTGGGTGCGCACGGGCGATTATTTCAGACAAGACGAAACGGGCAGACTGTTCTTTATGGGCAGAAAAAAACGCCTTATAAAAATTTCTGGTATCAACGTTTTTCCGAGCGAAATAGAACGAGTTGCAAGCGAGTTGCCGTTTGTGGGCGATTGCGCTTGTATCGAATACAGAGTGAACGGCAAACCCTACATCAAATTGCTTGTGGAAGGACAGCTTACCGACGCTCAAAAACAAGCGGTGATAAATCATATCGCAAAGCGCATGTCGCATTGGAACAGACCTCGCGTGGTGCAATGCGTGGACAAATTTCCGCGCACTAAAATAGGAAAAATAAATATAGAGGGATTAAATTATGAATTTGGCAAAGATACGCAGGGCGGTCAATAAAATCGCCCCGTCCGTCAAAGTCGAAAACTACCGCGGGTGCGTAAGGCTCACGGGAGAGCTTGACAATTGGACGGATATTTACAAGTGCGGCAAAGCGGCGGTATGCAAAGGCTCGCTGGGCGTTGTCAACGACATAAGGCTCAAAGGCTTTCACGAAGAACCCAAAAAGCCCACGCTCAAAGACGATGCGCTTTCGGGACAAAAACCCGATGTGCTTATCGTCGGTGGCGGTATTGTCGGTTGCGCCGTGGCAAGAGAGCTTTCTCGTTTGAAACTCGACGTTCTTCTCGTTGAAAAGTCAAACGACGTGGCATGCGGCGCGTCCTCTCGCAACGACGGGTGCATACACCCCGGCATTGACTTGCACAAAGGTCAGCAAAAGCTCAAATATGTCCTCGAAGGCAACAGAATGTACACTCAGCTTGCAAAAGACCTCGGCTTGTCTTTCAAGCGTTGGGCGCAGATGTTCATTTTCTCAACCGGTTGGGAAAATACGATTATTCCGCCTCTTTTCCTTTTGAAAGCAAAAATCCTCGGCGTCGAAGGCGTAAGGTACGTCGGCAAAGAGGAAATCAAAAGAATCGAACCCAATCCTCCGGCGTGGGCAAAGGGCGGTATGTATATGGCAAGCGCAGGCATGGTTTCGCCCTACAAGACGACTATCGCGCTTTGCGACAACGCAATTCAAAACGGTGCGAGAGTGTCGCTCAATACCTATGTTGACGGTATGGACGTCAAGGGCGACAAAGTGGTTTGCGTGCATACAAATCGCGGCGATATATATCCTCGTGCGGTTGTCAACTGCGCCGGCGTGTACAGCGACGTCATCGCCGATATGGCAGGGGACAGAACGTTTACCATTCACCCTAGAAAAGGCACGGACATCATTCTGGACAAAAAGAAAGTCGGGTATGCGCTCTCGTCCTATGCAAGAAGTTATTTCGCACCTCTGCCCAAAGAGGCTCAACCCGACAAGCAAGAGGAAGTCGGTCACACCAAGGGCGGCGGCGTTATGCGCACCATAGACGGCAATATCCTCGTAGGCCCCGATGCACACGAAGTGCCGTCGAGAGAAGATTATTCCACAAGCATAAAAGACATCGACAATATCATCAAAAAGCAAAAACTCGCCCAACCTATGCTCAACAAGGGCGATATTATAACCTATTTTTCGGGTACGCGCGCGGCGACCTATGAAGAAGATTTCGTGGTCAGACGAGGTATGTTTACCAAGAATATCTATGAGGCGGCAGGTATTCAATCACCGGGTATCACCGCTGCTCCCGCAATTGCGGTCGACATCAGGAACTGGATAAAAGAAGACTTGAAGGCGGAAGAAAAGACGAATTTCAATCCCGTTTACAAGCACACTCCGAGGCTTGCAAATCTTCCCGACGAGGAAAGAGCGAAGTATATCGCCAAAAATCCCGAATACGGCGAGATTATCTGTCGTTGTGAGGAAGTGAGCAAGGGCGAGATCGTCGACGCGCTCGAAAGTCCGCTCAAAGTTGCCACAATCGACGGCATCAAGCGCAGAGTGCGTCCCGGCATGGGAAGATGTCAGGGTGGTTTCTGCTCGCCGCTCGTTGCGAAAATCATTGCCGAGCACGAGGGAATCGAAATAGAGGACGTTCTCAAAGGCGACGAGGGCAGCGTCATCGTTTACGGAAACACCAAGGGCAATGCCAAGGAGGAAAACTGATATGCGCAATTATGACGTAGTGGTTATCGGCGGCGGCCCCGCAGGTCTTTCGGCGGCGCAAAGCGCGTGCCTTAAAGGCGGCAAGGTCGCAATTATAGAAAGAGAAGCGCGCCTCGGCGGAATTTTGAAACAATGCGTTCACGACGGGTTCGGGCTTATCCGCTTCGGCGAAAAACTCGCAGGCCCCGAATACAGCGAGAGATATATAGATTTTGTCAGAGAACTCGACATAGACACCTTTACTTTCACCTTTGTGACTAGAATAGAAAAGAAGGACGGCGGTTTTGAAATCACCGCAGTGTCCAAGGACGGCATTGAAAAATTCTTTGCCAAAGCACTCGTGCTTGCCACGGGATGCAGGGAACGCACGGCAAAACAAGTGCTTATTCAGGGCACTCGTCCGGCAGGCGTGTTTACCGCAGGTACGGCTCAAAACTTTGTCAACCTGCAAGGAAAACTTCCCACCAAAAAATGCGTGATTTTGGGAAGCGGCGACATCGGACTCATCATGGCAAGACGTCTTACTCTCGAAGGCGCAACAGTCGAGGGCGTTTACGAAGTCAAGCCCACGCCGAGCGGACTTACGAGAAACATACATCAGTGCTTGCACGATTTCAACATACCTCTTCACCTATCTCACACCGTTACGAGAGTGTTCGGCACGGACAGGCTCGAAGCGGTTGAGGTTGCAAAGGTAGACGACAAAATGCAACCTGTCGACGGCACTCAAAGACGTATCGATTGCGACGCGCTCATTCTTTCCGTCGGACTTATCCCCGAAAACGAACTTGCCGAATCCATAGGCGTAAAGATAAATCCGTTTACGAAAGGTGCGGACTGCGACCAGACCTACATGTCGTCGATTGACGGTGTGTTTTCGGCAGGAAACGCACTTAACGTGTTCGATTTGGTGGATTATGTGTCCGAATGTGCAAAAGACGCAGGCGCAAACGCGGTGGATTTCAAACCGTCGGGCAAGAGCGTGCGCATAGAAAAAGGCAAAGGACTTTTGAGCTACGTGCCGCACAGAATCGACCTTGGCAAGCCTTGCGACAAAGTCGTGTTTTTCTTCCGTGCCGCAAAGGATATGGACAAAGCCACGCTTTACGTGAGCGTCGACGGCAACGAAGCGTTCAAAAAGAATTTTGCATTCCTTCGTCCGCCGGAGATGCAGAGAATCGAGCTCGATTTCTCTTCTTTCGGCATAAAAGAGGGAAGCAAAGTCGAAGTCAGAGTGGAGGAAAGATAATGGAACTTGTATGTATCGTGTGCCCGCGCGGGTGCAGAATCAAAATAGAAAACGGCATAGTGAGCGGCAACGGTTGCAAAAGAGGCGAGGCTTTTGCGGTGAGTGAAACAACTTGCCCCATGCGCTCGGTATGCTCCACCGTCGCAACGACTTTTGCGGATTATCCCGTGCTTCCCGTCAGGACGGACGGCGAAATCCCGAAAGACAAAATCGACGAACTTATGAAGCAAATCAACGCCGTCGTAGTAAGCGAAAAACTGCATAGAGGGGACGTGGTGCTCAAAGGCGTATGCGGCACGGACGTCAACCTCATCGCAACCGCAAGCATTTATTAAATTTTGTCGCAAGGCGGACGGGAAACCGTTTTGCGCAACCATAAAGGGAAATTATGAGAGAACCACTTGTACTAACAATCGATTTCGGCACGCAGAGCGTGCGAGCAATGCTTTTCGACAAGCACGGCAAGGACTACGGGAAAATGAAAGTCCACTTCAAACAGCCTTATTTTTCAAAGGACATAGGTTGGGCGGAGCAAACCCCGGAGTTCTATTGGGACAGGCTCAAAGAAGCCACAAACGGACTTAAAGAAAAATGTCCCGACCTATGGGACGACATACAAGGCGTTGCCGTAACTACCATACGAGATACGGCGGTCATTGTCGACAAGGACGGAAAACCGCTGCGCGATATCATTCTTTGGCTCGACCAAAGAGAGGTCAAAGACGCCGACAAGACAAGATTCGGCAAAGGCTTCAAATCTCTTTTGCGCATGCTCAATCTATATGACCTTGCCGCAGCGCAATGCAAGGCTTCGGCATGCAACTGGGTGCATGAGTACGAGCCGGAAGTTTGGGCAAAAATGCACAAGTTTCTGATGTTTTCGGGCTGGATTACATATCGTCTTACGGGCGTTATGAAAGATTCCGTCGCAAACCAAATCGGACATATTCCGTTCGATTACAAAAACAAAACATGGCAATCGCCAAAGGCAATCACCGCACCGATATTCGATCTCAAAGCGGAGAACATGTGCGATCTCATCGAACCGGGCGAGATTGTCGGCTACATAACAAAAGAGGCAAGCCTCGACCTCGGCATCAAGGAAGGGACACCCGTTATAGCATCCGGCTCGGACAAAGGGTGCGAAACGCTCGGATCGGGTTGCGTCGATTCAACGGGAGCGTCGTTGTCGCTCGGCACGACGGCAACCGTGCAAATGACCACCGACAAGTATATCGAAACCGAGCCGTTCGTGCCAACATATCCGGCAGTATTGCCCGGCAAGTATAACCCCGAAATAGAGATTTATCGCGGATACTGGATGATATCCTGGTTCAAAAACGAGTTTGCTCACAAGGAAGTCAAAGAGGCGCAAGAAATCGGCATTTCTGCGGAGGAGCTTTTGAACAGACACCTCAAAGACGTCCCGGCAGGTTGTGAAGGTCTAATTCTTCAACCATATTGGACGCCCGGTATCAAGCATCCCACGGCAAGAGGCGCAATCCTCGGCTTTGCGGATTGCCATACGAGAATCCACATTTACAGAGCAATCATCGAAGGTATTGCCTACGGACTTTACGACGGACTTTTGTCCATACAGCGTAAAACCAAAATCGACGTCAAGTTTATCGCGGTTTCGGGCGGCGGAAGCGAAAGCGACGAGATTTGCCAAATCACGTCAAATATTATGGGTATTCCCGTAAGGCGTGCGCAAACCTACGAAACGTCTTCGCTCGGCGCGGCAATCACCGCGTTCACGGGGCTCGGAGTTTACAAGTCCTTCGAAGAGGCGGCAAAAAACATGGTCCACGTCGCGGCAGAGTTTAAGCCCGATATGAAAGAGCACGCGCTCTATGAAAAATTGTACAGCAGAATATATCGCAGAATTTATCCCAACAACAAGCGTCTTTACGACGATTTGAAACATATTCTCCGTGAAGCGAAAGCGGAAGAGAACAAATAATAAAAAATACAAAATATGAATAAATCGCGGTTTTATCCGACAATTTTCGACAGATAAAACGGCAGTTTGGAGGAAAACTATGTCAAAACCCTACAAAGACTACGAACCTAAATGGATCACCGAAGCACCCAATCCCAGATCCTTCCGTTCCATCATGAAATGGGGCGATCCCAACAAGTATAAAGCCCCCAAAGAAGGCCTTTACAAACTCATCAAGAGCATATTCTCTTTGAGCGACGACGACTTCAAAACTATGGTCGACACCGGCGAACAACTTGTCGACGTACATGTCGAAAGCGCGCTTACAAAAGAACAAATCGAGGCAATCACGGTTATCGTCGGCCCCGACAACGCAACCACAGACGACTTTGAAAGAGTGCGCCTTGCATACGGCAAAACCATGATCGACATCATGAGATTGAGAAAGGGTATCGTCGAAAACGTGCCCGACATCGTCGTTTATCCCACCGACAAAGCACAAATCGAAAGCCTTGTCAAGTATGCGGACAACAACGGAATCAAGGTGTACGTGCACGCAGGCGGCTCGTCGGTTACGCGCGGCACGGAACCTATGGTCAGCCCCAACATCATGATTGACATCAGCAAAAACTTCAACAAAGTCATCGCTTTCAACGAAGTCAACCAAACCATCACCGTTCAACCGGGCATCAGCGGTCCGCAACTCGAAGACATCCTCAACCACGCTCCCGAAAACTTCGGCACGACAAAGCGTTACACTTGCGGACACTTCCCGCAATCTTTCGAGTATTCCTGCGTAGGCGGCTGGGTTGTCACGAGAGGTTCCGGGCAAAACTCCACCTATTACGGCTGTGCGGCGGACATCGTGCTTAAACAAGAGTACGTCACGCCCATCGGCGTAATCAAGTCGGACGGCGCACCGAGAAAGGCAACCGGTCCCGATATCGACCAAATCATGATGGGCAGCGAAGGTTGCTTCGGCATCCTTACGGAAGTTACGCTCAAAGTGTTCAATCTCTCCAAAAAACACAAGAAGTTCTCGTTTATGTTCCCGACGTGGGAGGACGGTATGGCGGTTATGAGAGAGGTTATGCAAGGTGAATTCGGACATCCGTCGGCATTCCGTCTTTCCGACGCCGAAGAAACGGATATGATGTCGCATATGTACGGCATCATCGGTTCTCCGCTCGAACCGCTTCTTGCGGCAAAGGGCTACAAACAACATTCCAGATGCTTGCTTCTCGGCTTCTGCGACGGCGAAAGCGGACTGCAAAGAAACATCTATCGCAACATCCGCAAGATTGCAAGAAAGTATCACGGACTGTATCTCACCGGCTACGTAACGACTTCGTGGGAGCACGGCAGATTCTCCGACCCGTATCTTCGCGACACCATTCAGGACTACGGCATCATCATCGACACTCTCGAGTGCGCCGTCAACTGGGACAATATGCCCAAAGTTCACGACGAGGTCAGGAAAGTCGTCAAAGCATGGCCTAACGCAATTTGCACTTGCCACATTTCGCACAGTTATCCGCAAGGCGCAAATCTATACTTCATCTTCATCATCAAGACCACCGATCTCGACGCTTTCAGAAAGTATCACAGCTCCATTTTGGAAGCAATCATGAAGTCGGGTGCCGCGCTTTCGCACCATCACGGCATCGGCAAACTTTTTGCGCCCTTCCTCGAAGGCTCGATCGGAAGCGAGCAACTCAAAGTGTTCAAGGCACTCAAAGCGTATTTCGATCCCAACAATACGCTCAATCCCGGCGGCACGCTTGCGCTTGACGAACATCCCGCAAACTTCTGATTAGTGGGAGTGCGACTGCAAAAATTGGCGTCAGTACACGATAAAATCGCAAGAAATCAACAAAAAACAACGCTTGCAAATATTTGCAGGCGTTGTTTTTTGTCAACTTCAAGTGCGCATATGAGCAAAAATATTATTTGCGAAAAACGACATGCGTTCATATGCGAATATGCCCATATGACGATATGCAAAAACATATCCGTCGGGGCGGTGAATATGCGTCGGCTCAACTGGCATGTATGCGTCTTGACGGATATCTGTTTTTGACGATTTAATAGCGTTTGAAACAAAAATTATTGTTCTTCTTCGAGTGCCAGACGATAGGCTTCGAGCACTTTGTTCTTGAAAAGTTCGCGCGTTTGCGAATTTATGGGGTGGACGATGTCCTTGTATTCGCCGTCCGGCGTTTTTCTTGACGGCATTGCAACGAAAACTCCGCCTTCTCCCTCTACGATTTTGATGTCGTGCACGGCAAAACAACCGTCAATAACAAGGGACGCAACCCCTTTGAGTTTGCCGTCTTGATTTACAAGTCTGATTTTTACGTCCGAAAGTTCCATATCTCCCTCCTGGTATGGTTTTAAATATTATAACACTTTGTATGAAAATAAACAATACATATTTTAAAAAATGAAACAAAACGGCACAAATTTGATGTTTATGTTGATTATATATGGCAAAACGCAGCGGAATTTTGAGAAAAAAACAAGCGTTTTTGCGTGTGAAAGTTGCAACCAAACGGCGATAAAACCGAAAACGCAAACGTGAACAAAGTGTTGCAATCGACGTTTTGTTTCATATATTGAAATATGGATTTGTCAAAAGCAAAAAGAGGGTATTTTGTCGGGATAGGCGGAGTCGGGGTGAACGCGCTTGCGAAATTCGTTGCGGATTTCGGCATACAGATTAGCGGCAGCGACGCAAAAATCAACGGATTGTGCAACGGACTTATAAAAAACGGTGCGAAAATCGGCAAAATTCCCGACTTTTTCGAGCTTGAAAATGCGGATTTTTTGGTGTTTTCTTCGGCAATTCCGAGCGATAATCCCGAAATAGCAAAAGCGAGAGAAAAGGATATTCCCGTTTTTGAAAGGCACGAATTTTTGGCGCGGGTTTCAAACTTGTTCGGTCAAACGGTCGCAATCGCAGGCACGCACGGCAAAACCACGACAACCGCTATGCTCGCGCACATTCTCAAAAGCAACAACGTGAAATTTGCCGCAATGATAGGCGGTGAAAGTATAGAATTTTCAAATTACGTCAACAATACGGGTGTAAGTCAAATCGAAGATTTGAAAGATTGCGTATTTTTGTGCGAAGCGTGCGAGTACAAACGCAATTTGCTTGCGCTCGATCCCCGTGTAAGCGTGGTGCTTAATGCGGAATGCGATCATCCCGATTGCTACGATGATTTGAAAAGCGTCAAAGCGACTTTTTCAAAGTTTTTGCAAAAAAGCAGTGTAAAAATCGTTTGCGAAAACAACCTCGAACTCATTGACAAAACGAAAAAACAAAATAGCAAAAACTCGTTTTGCGTGTGCGTTGAAAACGGCAAAGAGAAAAGAATACAGTGCTTTTTCAAGGCAGACGGCGCAATGGTGTCCGACGGCAAAAAAATCGTCAAGCTCAAATTGAAAGACGAGGGGGAATACAACTATAAAAACGCGACGTTCGCAATTGCCGCAGGCGTTGCTTGCGGATTGAACTTTGAAAACTGTGTGCATGCGCTTGAAAGTTATCAAGGCGTGAAAAGACGTTTCGAGCGTGCCGACGATATCGGAAAAACGAAGGTGTATTTCGACTTTGCGCATCATCCGAGCGAAATTGCCGAGGTGATAAAACGTGCGCGAAATCTCGGCAAAATCATGGTCGTTTTTCAGCCGCACACGTATTCGAGAACAAAGGCGTATCTTGACGATTTCGCAAGCGTATTGGGTGCAAAACGGAACGGTGTCAAAACCGTTGCGATTATGCCTACGTATGCCGCGCGAGAAAGACTCTCCGACGGCGTAGACAGCGATGTGTTGTTCAATGCTATTTTCGACAAATATCGCAAACGAGGCGTTTATCTTCTCAAAGGAGCGCAATCAACTATTGATTTCGTAAAAAGTCGCGCAAAATCACATGACGTGATTCTGATGATCGGCGCAGGCGATATTTATGATTTGAAGGACATGTTAAGGTGATACCATATGCAAAAGTGCGCATATGTGCATACACGAAAACGAGGATACCCGATATGCAAAAATACGCATATCGGAGTGGCGTTTTTGATATCCTTGCTTATATTATATCCTCGGCATTGAAGTCCAAAAGGCGTTTGATGTTGTCTGCCATAACTATGAGCGAGCGGCACTTGGACAGTGCGTTCTGATAGTCCTCACATTCGATCGAGCCTTGTGTTTCGGCAAGTGCGACGGAGAACGAGCGTACATCCGGCGAGAATGCGAACAATTCCATATACATGCGCTTTTTCTCCCACCAGTCGAATATCTCGTTCGCTTTGTCGATGCAGTCGTCGCTCTGCGATTTTATGGAGTTTTCAAGAGATACGAGCTTTTCGTTTAGAGAGGAAAAAGTCTTGTGAATATAAAAATCTTCAAGCACTCCGCCCGTTACGATTATGACAAGAATTACGATTGCAAGCACAACTTTTTTCATTGCTTTTCGCCTCCGTGAAATAGAGAAAAAGCTTTGTCCGCTTTTTGCGAATCGCAAAGCTCGTCTTGCTTTTCCGCACAAGAATTTTGCTGCTCGCAATCGCCGTTGCTATCGTTGTTGCAACCGTTGCCGTCGTCGCTTGAATCTGCACTTGAGTTTATCGTTGCGGTGATAAAGTGTCCCTTATACGGCTGGATGAAAACGTCTTGCCCTGCAAGCAAAAGCACGAGTACGTCCTCTTGCTTCATCTCTATATTGTTGAGATATGCAAGCACGTCCTCTTTGACGTTACCCGCTAGCGTCGCAACGTTTTCCGCAACGAATTCCCCTTCCATAATGACGGTGACGGGGATTTCGGCTTTTGGAGGATTTAGCTGCACGTCGGAGGGAGAGAGCGGTCTGTTTGCCGACTTTTGCAACACGCTCATATTGCCGTTGGTTTCGAGAATTGCGTATTCGACTTCGGATGGATTGAAGCATCCCGCGCCGCGTAACGCTTCCATAATGTCGTCGATGTTGAGATTCAACTCTTTCATGACGTCGGGCATAATATTGCCGTTTTGTATGATGATAATAGGCTTACCGTTGAGAAATTTGCGGAATTTGATGCTTTTCGTGGCAAGTTTCGTGATGATGATATGCACCAAAAACAGCGAAAAAACGGGAATTATTCCGTACAAAATGGGAATTGACGAGTCCGCCATAGGTATGCACACAAGGTCGCTTGCGACAAGCGTTATCGCAAGTTCGAAGGGTTGCAACTCTCCCAGCTGTCGTTTGCCCATAAGCCGCATGGCGATGAGCAAAACGAAGTATAAAATCAAACACCTTATAAACAAATTCAGCATACGCATAGTTTGCATACAAGGCGTGTTTTTTATGCCGATTTTGCGGATTTGGGCGTTTTTGCTCCTCTCGATTTTTGCAAACCACACTTATGCGCCTTTGCGCGCGTATGGTGCTTACTCTTGAAATCGCATAGCGATTTTTCACGTTTTTCCTTGCGTTTTTTATGTGTTTTTCTCGTGATTTTTGCGGGTTTTTCATGGCTTGGAGCAAACATTTTGACGCAAGCGGTGACGTCAACCACGTTGAAAGCGGATACGATGAGGAAGAAAAAGAAAAGAACGTACACGCCCACAACCACGATTGCGGTGATATAATCGGCATAATTGCAAAGCAGTTTCGCCGCAAAAAGTCCCGTAACGGCAAGCGGAACGGAAAGCAAAATCATAGGCACGTTTTTCTTGTGGTTGATAAACGAGCCGACTTCTTTTTTGAGGACTATCAGATTTAAAATCGCAATGAGCAAAAAGCAAGTGCCGGTTGAGAGCGCCATTGCGTACACGCCTATGTATTTTGGCATAAACAGCACGCACGGAATCATTGCCACCGCTCCCACAATCGTGTTGAGAAGTGTGTTTTGCTCTTTGCCGAGCGAGTTTAGCATAGGTGTGGTCGCTTGCGCCGTGGCGATTGGAAAGAGCATAAACGAACAGTAAGACACGAACTTGCCCGCCTCTTTGTCTTTGAAAAGAAGCAAGCCGAGGCTTTGCCCGAGCGGCAAATAAACCGCAAAAAACAAACACGCAATGACGATTGCAAACAGCATAGAGGTTGCCATTTTCGCACGCACGGCGTCCATATCGCCTTTTGAGCGCGATTCGGCAACGTCGGGAACGAACACCACGGACAGCGCGCTTATAAACGCCACGGGCGCCATGATGAGCGGAAGAGCCATGCCCGACACTCTGCCGTACTGCGCCGTCGCTTCCGCAAGCGTAAGTCCCGATTTTACAAGCATTTTGGGCAGAATATAGGCGGTCAAAGACGCGCCCAAAGACGTGATTATACGCGTTGCGGAAAGGGGAATTGTTTTGAGCGTCAAATCCTTGAATCCGCTCGGTTTTGTCAATCGTCCGCTCGATAGGAAAAACAGTATTATCAAAATTACTACGCACGCTAGGTCGGAAATCGTCATTGCCAAAGCAATGCTCTGCGCTCCGTCGAGCCAAGAGAGCAAACCGCCCGTAAATACGATTGAAAGCACGATTTTGACGATTTCGTCGACGAGTTCGGTGGACGAAAACGCAACGAATTTCTTGCGCCCCCAAAACCAACTTCGCAAAGACGCATACAGCGTTGACGTCAAAAGGGTGGGAAGCATAATGAAGAAAATAGGCAAGCAGTCGGGATTTGAAAACAGGGGAGATATTTTCTTTCCCAGCCCGAAAAACAGCGCGCAGATTGCCGCCGATATGCAAAGCCCCATAATCATCGAAGCAGTTGCAAGCGAATTTTGTTTTTTGAGGTTTCCGCTTGCTTCCGCAATCTTGCGCGAGAGCACTGTCGGTGCGCCTGCGGTGATTGTAAAGAGCATCAAGAGAGTGCTGAGCGCAATTTGATAAAGTCCGACGATTTCCGCGCCTAGCGAGCGCGACATCCACATCTTGAAAATGAAAGAAGCAAGCCTTGTCGCAACCGAAAAACTTGTGACTATGCCGAAAGATTTTGCCGTTTTGTTCATATTGAATAATATGAAAACAACTCATAATTAATTATATAAGAATATAAAACGGAACTTATATCTCCCGAAATGAAAGTTGCGCTCCGTAAATATTTTTATGTTCCGTATGTTTTTATAAAAAAACGCTCGCAAGTTTTTGCTTGCGAGCGTTTTGCTTTATCGGCGATTATTCTTTGTTGTCGTCGTACTTGTTGTGCTTTGCATCGAGGGAAGGAGTTTCAACGGGTGATGCCGCTTTCTTTTCTTTCTTCTTTGCAATCGGCTTTCTGACCTTGCGCACGATATAGACGATCACAACCACGATGATGAGCACTGCAAGAACTATCGTGGGCACCATCCACCACAAAGCTTCGGTGTTGAAGGTCTTGGAGGGAGTTTCGTTGCCGCCGTTGTTGTCATCGTCGCCCTTGCCGGAAGTTTCGTTGGAAACTTGACGTTTGAGCACGGTGTCGCCTTCGGTTGCGCCGTCGTAAACGCTTTCGTCAACGGTCTTGACGGTTACGTCGTCGAACATTGCGTATCCGCTTGTGATGCCCGTGACCTTTGTTTCGCCGTCAACGGTTTCGGACTCGTACTTGCCGAGGGAGAGTTTGACGGTGACGCTCGTCACGTCGTCGTCCATCGTCTTGACGTAGAAGGTGTATTTCGTCCAACCGTCGTTCGCCTTGATTGCGGTGAAGGAGAAGGGCTTGTCGGATTCGTTTGCAGAGCCGAGATAAAGCTCGATGTTTGCGCCGCTGATGTCATCGTCGGAGGACATACCGTAAGTTTTCACCCAAACGGACACTTCGTAGAAGGACGCTTCTTTGAGAGTGAGGGAAGAGCTTGTGTATGTGTATGCGCTCTTTTCGGTGTTGTTGATCACAAGCATTTGATTTCCGCTGTGAGCGGCAAGTTCGCTGACGGGAATCCAATTTTCCTTTTTGAGTTTGACGACTTTTTCTTCTTTGAGGGTTGCGATGATTTCGTCATCGGATTTGCCTTCGAATCTTGAGTCTGCTTTTGCAGCTGCGATTTCTTCGTTGGTGGGAGTTGCTTTGTCGCTGTCAACGGTGTAGTCCGCACCGAGGATGCGAGCATAGTCAACGCTGTCAACGGTTTCCACTTCGTAGAAGTTGCGATCCGCATAAACGATGCCGCTCTTGGTAGATTTTGAAGAAGTCGTGCCGCTTACGCTGCCCGTCCATCCGCTGGGGGTGGAAAGGCTCTTTCTCGATTCGACGGTGGACGAGAGCGAGTCAAAGCTATCGGTGAGGAAGGAGATTTTGTGATTTGTAGTGTCAGAGGTTGCTGCTTCGTATTTGTCCTCGTCGATGGTGTTGTAGGTGACGTTGTCGAACAAAACGGTACCGTTGGATTTTGCATCGTCCTCGCTCGCGGCATGGGTGCCGTACTTGACGTCCTCGCCGAGCCAGAGATTGAGCTTGACGGAAACGCTTGCGTGACCGGTGCGGATGTAGAAGGTGTATTTTGTCCACTCTGCATCGGAGCTTGTCACTACAAACGGGCTTTCGCTGCTGTCGGAGTCAACGGAAGATTCACCGGTGAGGAATACGGAGAACTTGGTGTTGCCGATTGTTCTTGCATACACGGAGAGCGCATAGTAGCTGTTTGCAGAGAGCGTCACGCTGTTTGAAGAGAAGCCTGCCGCATAAGCCGTCGTGCCGTCGTTTGAACCGATTGCGAGAAGTTGAGCTTTCTTTCCGGGGAAGGAGTTGAGGTCGGTGTTCTCGTCGTAGAAGTTGCCGTAGAGATTGTCAAACACGCTTGCGTTCACGTTGGGGAACACCGTCGTCGTTTGATGGGAGTGCGCAAATGACTTGTTGTCGTCCGTGCTCAAAGCAATCGTACCTGCAACGAGTTTGGAATCGGAGGTGTTGGGCTTCAAAGTCTTGTCGCTGAACGTCCAGTTGGAAGGAGTTGCCGCGATAGATTGTTCTTTGAGAGATTTGCCGCTTTCGAGGTTCTCGTCCTTGGTGTCGTAATCGTCAAACGCACCGTTTGTGAAGGTGTAGCTTGACGAAGCGGAAGCAAGGTTTACGGTTTTGACATAAGTTCCCGTGCTTGCACTGTCGTATACCGATTGAGTGATTTCTGCGCCGTTGACGTTTGCAACGTACATAGAACCGCTCGCGAGAGTGCTAGATGCCCAGCGATCACCCGTGCCGAGAGCAAACTTCAATGTGACGTCGGTGTCTTCTTTCTCACTGCCCTTGACAAACATGGTGAGTTCGCACCAATTGTTGAGGTAGGGGTCGAAGCCGTCCTTGTCGGAGTTGGTGTTGATTTGAGAGAACGTTGCCAAAGTCGAATCGTCTTTGACGGTGTCGCCTTTCTTGACGAGAGAAACGTATGCGCCGCTCGTATCTTTGACGTCTTCTGTTTTTACCCAAACAGAGAAGCGATAGAATTTGTTTTTCTCGATGGTAATTTTGCCCGTTTCGATTTCATAACGACTGTCGCCGCTTGCTTTGATTTGGTATGCGCGAGTGTCGACGATTGAGTAGGGCGCTGCGGGAGTGCCTTCTTCGCCGAGGTTGATCACGCCGTGAGAAATGAGGTCTTTGACAATCGGGTTCTTTGCGTTGGTCGTGTCAATGCTGGGCACCCAGTTCTTCGGAATGCCTGCGCCGAGTTGTCCGATGCCTTCGGGGTAGGTTGCGTCGCCTGCTTCGAGGATGTCTGCAAGCATGTTGGAGCTTGTAAGGTCAACGATAAGACCTTGATAGTCGGTTTTGCCTGCAACTGCCAAGTCGAGAGTTTGATTTGCGTTGCTTGCTTCGATGCCGCTGCCTGCGGTGGGGAGGTTTTCGATTTCCGCAAGGTTGAGTTCGTCAACAAACACCCATCCGTTTGCAAAAGTGCCGTTTGCGGTGTATGTGGTTTGAGTCTTGTCCGAACCCCAGTTGGTGTATTCGACAGCCTTGTTGCTGGAAGTGCCTTCCGTGCCGAGCCATAACGTCATGTTGTAGCTGAAATCTTTGAATTGGTTGCTTTGGATATAGAAGGTGTAAGTCTTCCAACCGTTTGTGGTTTGACCGGGATCTACCGCGCCGTCCTCATAACTGTTGGAGTCGATAGCCTGACCGCCGATATAAGTTTTTTCGGAGGGGTTGGAAGAGATACCTTTGATGGTGATGTCCTTGCCGTCGCTGCCCGAAAGCACCAAAGATGCGCCCGCACCGTGAATACCATAAGTATAAACGTTGATGGAAAGAGCGTAGGTCTTGTTCTTTTCAATGGTGATTGAACGAGAGGACTTGATGCCTTGCGCAGTCATAAGTTGTTGCGAAAGCATAAAGACGTTTGTGCCTACTGCGGACGTCGGAAGATTTTGGATTGCGTCCGTGATTGCTTCGAGGCTGCCTGCGGGGACGTAGGAACGTTTTTCCGCAGTGGAGTTTGCCTTTGTGTAGTAGGTTGTCGAATATTTTTCGTAGTTATCGGCAAATTTGCTTACGTCGATGACTGCGTTGTAGCCCAAAGAGGACGGAGCGGAATCGTTGTTGCCGCTGTTGCCCGTCACGAGAGACCAACCGTTCGGCGTGCCCGAAGAGGAAAGAGTGGTCGTGCCGAAATCGAAGCGTCCGTTGGAAACTTTGAGGGTTGTCGTTCTTGTGGTGAGAGTTGCAAGGTCGGTTGCGTTTCTTTCGCTTTCGACTGCCGCCTTGTATTCTTCGCCGTCGTCGAGCTTGGTGAGGCTGAGGTTGTCAAACACCGCATAACCGGTGGTAAGACCGGTGGTGTAAGAGGTGGAGTATTTGCCGAGCGCAAGCATCACGTTGAGCGTGGATGCGGAGGAGGGAGAACCTTCGATGATGAAGGTGTAAGTTTTCCAATCGCCGTTGGTGTTGATTGCTTCGTATTCCGCATAAGTGTTGGAGCTGACGTAAATACGCGCGCCGGGAGTGCCCTTGTCCGTACCCTTGATGTTGTGAGTCAACACGTCCACCGAGAGCTTGTAGTAACCGCCCTTGGAGATGGTGAAAGAGGTGGAAGTGTAGCCGTAAGCCGTCGGGCCGTGCACTTTCTTGCCGTCCTTTTCGGATTCTTCGGGCATGTAGACCATAAGTGCGTTTTTGATTTTGTCGTCGTCACCGTATCTGCCGCCCGCGATAAGCTTGTTGTAAAGCGTATCGTCGTTGTCGTCCCACTTGCTCTTGTTGGCGTCGTAGAGGGCTTTGTCGAGGCTGATTGCGCCTGCGGTGACGTCGTCCTTGTAGTTGCCGGAGGAGTAGGTCTTGCCGCCCGTCCAGGAAGTGAGTGTGCGGGGGTAAGTCTTGACGGATGTGTCAACGACTTTGAAGTCGCCGTTGGAGATGAGAAGTCCCTTGGTGGCTTCGATCGTTTTAGTCGTATCGTCGTTTCCGTTGTCGGCGTCTTTGTTGCAAGCAACGAGCATAGCCGAAGAAAGCACGACGAGTGCGATCATCAATAGTGCTAATACTGTAAATTTCTTCTTGTTCATACCAAACCTATAAAGAGATTTATTTTGCTTGGACTTGCGTCCGATTGATGTTTGAAATACACGTCGCACGCATATATACGCGCATCATATAAATCAATATGCTTTCTTATCCTAATACAAAAACAATATTTTGGCAATCGAAATTCATATTTTCGCGCAAATTAATAAAACTAAATTCGTGCAGAATAATATCTATATCGGTGCGCCGAGTGCGCAAAACTATTTCAAATATGACCTACAAGCGCAAACTTTATCCGTAAAAAAGAAGATTTTGACGTGCTTTTGTTCTATATTCATAGGTATTGTCAACGGACTTTTCGGGGCGGGCGGAGGTATGCTTGCCGTGCCGTGTCTTAATTATATTTGCGGCCTTGACGAAAAGAGCGCACACGCCACGGCAATCGCTGTGATTTTGCCCTTGTGCCTCGTTTCGACAATCGTTTACGCCATCGGAGGAAACTATCGAAAAGAAGTGATTTTGCCCGTCGTAATAGGAGTTACGATAGGCGGAATTCTGGGCGCGTTATTCCTCAAAAAAATCTCGCCCAACGCGTTGTCTTTCTTGTTTTACGCGCTTATGACGTTTGCCGGATTTAAAATGATTTTTGACTAAAACGGCATTTTATCGATAAAATTCAACCGATAAAGTGTCGCTTATGTATCAATATGAGGTGAATATGCAATTTTTGTATTTTGTGTTGGCAGGCGTTTTGGGCGGTGTGCTTGCAGGTATGGGAATGGGTGGCGGTACGCTCACTTTGCCCATACTCGTGCTTGTGATGGGGGTTGAACAAATCACTGCGCAATTCGCAAATCTAATCGCCTTTTTGCCGTCGGGCAGCGCCGCTCTTTTGGTGCATGCAAAAAACGGTTTGATAAGAAAAGACAACCTGATTTTCATGCTTTTACCCTCGCTCGCGGCATGTGTTTTTTGCTCGTTTTGGGCAAGCGAAGCAAACGGGGATCTGCTCAAAAAACTTTTCGGAGGATTTTTGGTGCTGGTGGCAGTGTTTTCTCTCGCCGCTAAAATCGTAAAAGAGGTTAAAAAACCTTAAAAAATCAAAAAAGGGGTATTTACATTGTAACTTTTCTAATGTATAATTAACTCACAATTATTTATTAAAGGACTTGAAGGACTTTTCGTTATGACAATTTCGCTTAGGACTTTTCGTCGAGGAATACATCCGCCGGCGAACAAGTTTACAAAAGACGTACCTCTTGAGCAGTTTCCGACGCCTGAGAGGGTTTTCGTTTCTTTGTCGCAACATATCGGCGCACCTGCAAAGGCAGTCGTAGCCGTCGGCGACCACGTTGACGAGGGACAACTCATCGGCGAGGCGAACGGATTTGTTTCGGCAAACGTGTTTTCTTCGGTATCGGGTACGGTCAAGAGCATTTGCACTCTTCCCACCGCAACGGGCGGCGAAGCGACGCATATCGAAATCGAAAACGATTATTTGTACACAAAGCGCACTCTTCCTCCTCTCAAAAATCCCACAAAAGACGACATTATCAAGAGAGTGAAGGACGCCGGCATCGTAGGTATGGGCGGCGCGACTTTCCCAACGCACGTCAAACTTATGCCCAAAGACAAAGTTGACACGCTCATTATCAACGGAGCGGAGTGCGAGCCGTACATTACTTGCGACTATCGTCTTTTCATGGAAGAGGCGGACACCGTTCTGAAAGGCGTCGAGCTTTTGCTCACCGCGCTTGAAATAAACCATGCTTATATCGGCATCGAGGCAAACAAGCCGCTTGCAATCAAGCATCTTGCCGACATAGTTCCCGAAAACGTGGACGTCATGCGCCTCAAAGCGAAATATCCGCAAGGCGCGGAAAAACAACTTATTTACGCAACCACGCACAGAATCGTACCAACGGGCGAGCTTCCCGCAAAAGTGGGTTGCGTGGTGTGCAACGCTCACACTGCGTACGCAATCGCAAAAGCGGTGTACGAAGGCGAGCCTTGCTACAAGCGCGCAATGACCGTATCGGGCGGCGGCGTAAAAAAGAGAGGCAATTTCTGGGTGCGCAACGGCGTGCAGTATCAATACATTTACGACGTGTGCCGAGGCAACAAGAGCGAGGAACTCACACGAAAAGTCGTCAGCGGCGGTCCTATGATGGGATTTGCGCAAGCGTCTTTGACTCCTGCTTGCACCAAAGGTTCGTCCTGCTTGTTGTTTATGACGGACAAAGAGTTCAATCTCAATCCGACGACGCCGTGCATAAGTTGCGGCAAGTGCATCATCAACTGTCCGATGTCCCTCGTGCCGAGAGAAATCGAAAAAGCGGTTGAAAAAGACGACTTCGAAAGCACTTTCAAAATGGGAGTGCTCAACTGCATAGAATGCGGCGCATGTTCGTATTCGTGCCCGGCAAAGCGTCCGCTCGTTCAGGCTATGCGCCTTGCGAAAAAAGAAATCAAAGCAAGGGGGATAAAGTGATATGGCAAAATACATAGTTTCGTCGTCCCCGCATATATCAACCACGTTCACCACGAGAAAGATGATGCTCGACGTCATCATCGCGCTTATCCCCGCGACGATTGCAAGCGTTTTGCTTTACGGATTTTATCCGCTTTGCATGATGATTTTGTGCGTCGGCACTTGCGTTTTCTCGGAATGGCTTTTCAACGTCATCGGCAAACGCTTCCAAAGCGTAGGCGATTTGTCGGCGGTCGTTACGGGTATGATACTCTCGCTCAATCTGCCGCCCGTCGTGCCGTTTTACGTGCCTATCGTGGGCGGATTCTTTGCAATCGTCATCGTCAAGATGCTCTTCGGCGGCATCGGCAAAAACTTCGCAAACCCTGCAATCACCGCTCGTATCTTCCTGCTTTTGTGCTGGACGGGCGTTATGACGAGTTTCGTATCTCCCATCACTCTTAATAACGGCGCAAATTTGTTCTCGTTCTTCGGACACGCAGTCGACATCGACATCAGCGCAATCACGAGCGCAACGCCTATGGCAGGCGTAAAAAGCTCGATTGCAAACGGTTCGAATCCTGCAGCAGGGCTTAACG
The DNA here is from genome assembly GCA_000434435.1 of Firmicutes bacterium CAG:475. Classification (GTDB taxonomy): domain Bacteria; phylum Bacillota; class Clostridia; order Christensenellales; family CAG-917; genus CAG-475. Next base: position 8,021 of record FR895617.1, on the reverse strand, counting down.
CTTTGGATATGTTCCTCGGACGTATCGGCGGAAGCGCGGGCGAGGTCAGCACGCTTGCAATCCTCATCGGCGGCGTGTATTTGCTCGTTCGCAGAGTTATCGACTGGCGTATCCCCGCACTTTACATCGGCTCGGTGGTCGTGTTTACAGCAATATTCTTTGCAAACACGGGTTACGTCGGCGAATACATCTGGACGTACCTTCTCGGCGGCGGTCTTATGTTCGGTGCGTTCTTTATGGCAACCGACTACGCAACTTCGCCCAAGTCCTGCCTTGCGGTCGTGATATACGGCGTGGGGCTCGGCTTTTTGACGGTTATATTCAGAAAATTCGGCACTATGAACGAAGGAGTGTCTTTTGCGATATTGCTTATGAACATACTCACGCCGCTTCTTGACAAGATTATGCCCAGAGTGTTCGGCGCACCGAAGAAACTCAATGTGGCAAAACTTGTCAAGAGCAAAAACAAAGAAGCTTTGGAAGGAGGCAAAAATGACTGACGATACGTTGAAAAATGCCTCGATTTCAAACGAGGAAACAAAAGTGGAATCCACCGAGGAAAACGTCGCTACACCTGAGCAACAAAAAGCGGACGAGGTCGTATCCGACGTGAAGGCGGATGCAACGGACGTAAAAGCGAACGTAGCGCAAGAGGATTCCCAAAAGGAAAAGAACAAAAAGAAATCCAAGCTCGGCGACGTTGCAAAATGCACGTTGGTGCTCACCGTCATTGCGCTTGTCGCAGGACTTTTGCTCGGCATCGTCAATTGGGTGGCTTACGTCGATCCCGACGGAGTTATCGCAGACAAATGCACGGCGGCTTTCGGCTCGGAAACGTCCGTCAAGGATGAAAAACTCGCGTCCTACGACTACGACAAAAACAACTACGTGGAATCTTGCTTTGTGGCGAAAAACGGCGAGGAAATCGTCGGATATTGCTACTACACGGTGGGCGGCGGCGCAAAGGACGGCTCTATCGAACTGCTTGTGTTTGTAAACAAAGACGGCATTATCAAAGATATTTCGGTTTATGAGCAGGGCGAAACGGCAGGTTATTTCGACAAAGTCGAAAAAGCCAACAAGTCGAAGTACGTCGGCTTGGATTTGAAAACAATAAAGAAACTCGAACTCGTAAAAAACAAATCCGACCTTCAAGAAGGCGAGGTTAGTGCGGTGAGTTCAGCAACCTACACTTCGACGGGTTATCACAATGCGATAGCGGCGGCGGTGTACGCATACAGAACGTATATCGAGGAGGCGTGATATGAAGAGCAATTCCAAACTTCAAATCGTATCAAACGGCATTTTCGCGCAAAACCCGACGTTCAGATTGGTGCTTGGCATGTGCCCGACGCTTGCAATCACCACAAGCGCGTTCAACGGCTTGGGCATGGGACTTGCGGCAACGCTTATACTCATCTGCTCCAACGCTCTCGTTTCTCTTTTGAGAAAGGTTATCCCCGACAAAGTGCGTATCCCCGCATACGTCCTCATCATCGCAACTTTCGTTACGTTGCTTGAAATGATACTCAAAAAGTTTATCCCGACGCTTTACAGCGCGCTCGGTATATATTTGCCGCTTATCGTCGTCAACTGCATCATTCTGGCAAGAGCGGAAGCGTTTGCAAGCTCAAACAAAGTTGGCGACAGCATTCTCGACGGTTTGGGCATGGGACTCGGCTTTACGCTTGCGCTCACTTGCCTCGGCTTCGTGAGAGAGCTTATCGGCAGCGGCACGATATTTGCAGGCTCGCTCGGCTCTCTGACATTCGGCATCTCGCTGGGAGCGGCAAGAGATTATTCGCTTGCCATATTCGTTCTTCCCGCAGGCGGATTCCTTACGCTCGGTCTTGCGATGGCACTCGTCAATCTTGTGAGCGACCAAAGAGCGAAAAAGAAACAACTTGAAGCGGAAAAAGCCGCACAGAATATCGAAAACGCAAAATCCGCGCTCGAACAAAAAGAAGGGGAGGCTGAATGATGGAATACTTTTTGCTTATAATCGGAGCGATGTTCGTCAACAACTTCGTCCTCAGTCAGTTTCTCGGTATATGCCCGTTCCTCGGCGTTTCCAAAAAGACGGACACGGCTCTCGGAATGGGACTTGCGGTCACCTTCGTTATGGGCGTTGCGAGCGTCATAACCTGGTGCGTGCAAAAAGCACTCGTTGCGCTCGGCGTGGAGTATTTGCAAACCATTGCGTTTATTCTCGTTATCGCGGCACTCGTGCAACTCATCGAAATGGTGCTCAAAAAGTATATGCCTGCTCTTTACAGTGCGCTCGGCGTATATCTTCCTCTTATCACAACAAACTGTGCGGTTCTCGGCGTTGCGATACTCAATATCGACACTTACGGCGTTGCAAGCGGCATAAGTTTGTTGCAAGCATTCCTCAACGGTACGTTCAGCGGCGTGGGCTTCCTCATTGCGATTATGCTCCTTGCGGGCGTGCGCGAAAAGATGGATTTGGACGCCGTTCCGAAGCCGTTCAGAGGTTTCCCGATCACTCTCATATCGGCGAGCATACTCAGCATGGCGTTCGTTGCCTTCGGCGGTCTTATTTCGACGTCGGGCGCGGTGACGCTCATGTTTCCTTGAGGGAGGTGATGCTTTATGCTTAACTTTATTTCGGCTGTAAATCCGATGACGATATTGTATTCGACACTGGTGTTGCTCGTGCTTGCGTTGGTATTCGGCGTGACGCTTGCGGTGCTCGGGAAAAAACTTGCCGTACACGAGGACGAACGCATCAAACAAGTGCGTGAAAAGCTCTCGGGCGCAAACTGCGGCGGATGCGGATACGCAGGCTGCGACGCTTTTGCAAAGGCCGTCGTAGAGGGCAAAGCGGACATCAACGCATGCGCGGCAACGTCTGCGGAAAACAAAAAAGCGATTGCGGACATCATGGGACAAAGCATAGATGCCGAAGAAACCATGATAGTGGTTGCTTGCCGAGGCGGAAAATATGCCGTTGACAAGTACGAATACATGGGCTACGGCAATTGCAGAAGTATGGAATTGCTCGGCGGCGGCAGAAAACAATGCAAATGGGGTTGCTTGGGCATGGGCTCGTGCGTGGATTCTTGCCCGTTCAGCGCAATGAAAGTGGGAGAGGACGGATACGCGCAGGTGGACAGAGAAAAGTGCGTCGCTTGCGGAAGATGCATCAACTCTTGCCCCAAACGCCTTGTCAAGAGAGTGCCTGCAAGCGCAAAATACTACGTGGCGTGCTCCAACTGCTTGAGAGGCGCAAAGGAAGTGCGCGCGGTATGCACGGTGGGGTGTCTCGGGTGCGGACTTTGCGCAAAGGTATGTCCCAACGGCGCGATAACCCTTCAAAACAACCTTGCCGTCATAGACTACTCCAAATGCACCGGTTGCGGAATATGCGCGTCGAAATGCCCCTCCAAATGCATTTTGGAAACAAAACCGCAAGACAAATGATTTGCAAAGCAAATCTCGGCAAATAAAACGTACTGAAAATATTTGAATATATAAGCGGGAAAAGAAAGAAATAAGAATTGAACAATCGTCCTCAAAAGGACACGGCGAAAGCCGCTAGGAGAATTATATGGAAAAAATAGCGATTATCGACATTGGCTCAAACTCTGCAAGACTCGTGCTGGTCAACGTTTTGGACGGAGGCTACTTTGTTGTTTTTGACGAACTCAAAGAAATGGTGCGACTCGGACAAGATATGGACTGGGACGGTTTCATCAAGCCGCAGCGCATTGCGCAGACGATAAAAACGCTTACAATGTTCCGTCGTTTGTGCGACGCAAACAAGGTTGACAAAATCTTTGCGTATGCGACGGCGGCGGTCAGACGTGCAAAAAATCAAAAGAGTTTCCTCGACGAAGTCGCAATGACTTGCGGCATCAAAATCAAAGTGCTTTCTCCCGATGAGCAAGCAATGCTCGTTTATCAAGGCGTAATCAACTCTATGGACATCCCCAAGGGCTTGATTATGGAGATGGGAGGTGGCTCTACAAACCTCATCTATTACAACAGAAGAAACCTAATCCATTTCGAAACCTTGCCTTTCGGCGCGGTTACGCTTACGGATTTGTTCAAAAACGATTCCTCTACGCCGCAAGAGCGCGCAAAGAAGATCGAGGACTTCATCGGCGAACAGCTTGAAAAAATCCCCTGGCTTGACGGTATCGAGCCGGATACGGCGTTTGTCGGTGTGGGCGGAAGTTTCAGAAACCTCGGCAGAATCAGCCGTCTTATCAAGAAATATCCTTTCAACATGACGCACAACTACGAGCTTCCCGTCACCGAGTTTGAAAACATCTACAATACGATAAAGAAACTCGACCTCAACAGCACGATGAAGATAAAAGGACTTTCGAGCGGACGCGCGGACATCTTCCCGAGCGCGCTTGCCGTTATGAAAGCGGTGCTTTCTCGCTTCGACTTCCAAAAAATCACGATCAGCGGCTGCGGATTGAGAGAGGGCGCAATGTTCCGCTATGCAGTGCCGGGCGTCAACGAAAGACCTCTTTCGGACGTTTTGGGACACTCCATTTACACGCAAATGAAGTATCACGACCTCAATATTGCGCACGCGGAACACGTCTACAACCTCTCCATACAGCTTTTCAAACAACTCAAAGTGCTTCACAAGATGCCCAGAGTTTACGTCAGAGTGCTCAAAATCGCCGCACTTTTGCACGACAGCGGTATGAGAATCAAGTTCTACAATCACCAACTCCACTCGGCGTATATCATCCTCAACAGCAACCTCTACGGTGTGCCGCACAAGGATATAGTCGTTGCGGCGTTCGTTGCCGCAGGGCACAGAAAAGCCGAAAACGCACGCGACGAAATCCTCAAATACAAGGATATGCTCACCCAGGAGGACGTGGACGCAATCAGAAAGCTCAGCGTCATTTTGCGCATTGCCGAGAGCTTTGACAGAAGCCAAAGCGGTGTGGTCACGGGCATCAACTGTGACGTGCTCGGCGACAGCGTCATCGTAAAAACCGAATGCGAAAACGGCGGCGACTGCACGCTCGAAGTCAAGGACGCTATGGGCGCGGCGGCAGAATTCAAGGCGGCATACGGCAAGAACCTCGAAATTCTGTAATCGGAATAATGATTGCAAAAACCAAAACGAAAGATTAGAAAATCTAATCGGAATCGGCACGAAATGAACAAGTTTTCAAACAACGTGATTCTCGCCTCGTCCTCGCCTCGCCGCAAGGAAATTCTTGCGGATATGGGCGTAAAATACGAGGTTATCCCCGCAAATATAGACGAGAGCGAGATAAAATCCCGTTTCCCGTTTTTGCTCGTCGAAAAACTCGCAAAAGCAAAGGCGGAGTATATCGCTTGCGAGCATAGAAGCGACACGGTCATTGCGGCGGACACAATCGTCGTGCTTGACGGCAAAGTGTACGGCAAACCGCACGACAGAGCGCGTGCTTTCGAGATGATAAAAAGCCTCAACGGACGCACGCATGTCGTATATACGGGCGTTTGCGTGACGTGCGAGGGCAAAAAAGTTGTGGCTTGCGTAAAGTCGCTCGTCACTTTCAAAACCCTCACGGACGAGCAGATTTATGCGTATATCGACGACTGCAAGCCTTTCGACAAAGCGGGTGCATACGGGATTCAAGACAAAAGAATAGTGAAAAAATACAGCGGCAGTTACTCGAACATAATGGGACTGCCCAAAGAAAAACTCGGCGATATTCTCGTTCGAGTCGGAGTTATCAATGGCAACAATAGAATTATCGATTGACCTTGGAAGCAAGTTTATCACCATTTATCAAAAGGGCATAGGGCTCGTTTTGCGCGAGCCTGCAATCGCCATTGCGACCAAATCGCGCAACCGCCTCGAAATCCGCGACGCAGGTTACAGAGCGGAAAGCGTTATGACCGGTTCGCTCGGCGGCGCAAGAGTCATTGCGCCTATAAAAGAGGGCATCATCGTTGACGAAGAAATGGCAACCATGCTCCTCAATTACTTCCTCAAAAAGATTATCCCCGAAGGCATTTTTATGCCCAGAATCAAAGCTATCGTGTCCATTTGCGAATCCTCGTCGGGTTCGGACAGGCGCGCGGTGGAAAAGTGCTGCATAAAAGCAGGCATAAAGGAAGTTACGCTCGTGGAGTCGGGATTGAGCCTTCTTGCCTACACCAACAGCATCGGCGGACTTTTCGTTGACATCGGCGGCGGAAAAACCGAAATTTCCGCAGTCACCAACCACGGCATAGCAACGGGCTGCTCGGTCAATATAGCGGGCGACGCTTTCAACAACGCAATCATTGACAGCTTGTATATGAATTACGGCGTGAAAGTGGGCGAATTTACCATCGAAAATCTCAAAAAATCTGCGCTTTCTTTCTACGTCAACGACGAGGGCAGTTATGCCGTCAGCGGCGGCAGTGCGGACGGTTCGCCTCGCTCTCTCTATGTCACGGCAGAGCAAATGCGCGACGCCGTGATTCCGCTTGTTGACGACATTATAGAAGTCATAATGTCCGTCCTCAATCAAACTCCTCCCGAACTGTCGGCGGAAATTTTGCGCAAGGGCATATTCGTTTCGGGCGGTTCTCTCCACATCCCCGGACTTATCGAGTATCTCGAACAAGCTCTCGAACTCCCTGTTACGCCTCTCAAAGACGTCGAAAACGCAATTGCCATAGGCGGCGCAAGGTTCTTTGACGAGAAGAATTTGTTGTCGGATATGCTTGGCATCAAATTATACTGAGAAGAAAAAAACCAAAAAGCCACGCATCGCGTGGCTTTTTGGTTATATTATTTGCCTAATATGTCGGCTCGTGCTTTTTCATATTCTTCCCGTGTGATGATTCCGCTGTCAAACAACTCTTTCAATTCATTGATTTTTGTCAACTTTGTCATAGTTTCAGGATTCTTTTTATAGTATTGTTGAACCGTTTTTTTAGGTTGCACGGAATTGTTTGTTTCGTGTTTCCGAAGTTCTTTCTGATTGCGCTTTTCCATCGCAAGTTGGCTTTTGTGTTCTTTATAATTGGCTCGTTCAGTTTCTAATATCGCTTTTTTCTCATCGATGGACAAATTAATTTCGTCATAATTCCATATAAGCACTTTCTTCCATAATGATAGATACCTCAAATACATAGCGCAGGCAACAATTATTGCGATAGAAGAAAGAACCGACATCGCAATTATGGCGGAAGAATTTTTGATATTGTTGATTATGCAGAACTTGATGTCGTTTGACATTCTGGCAATCGAAGCAAACAAGAAGAATACACACCAAATTATAGTTACAATATAAAAAGTGCGTTGTCTTACTCTATACCACTTATCGATTCTAATGGATCGTTCTTCCTTCCCCGTATCGATTGATATTTGAAACGCATTGCCGTTTTGAATTTGGTTTTTATAAATAAATATATCTGGTAGGACAGATGCGAGAAATATAGGTAATAGGAGAAAAATGAATGAACTATAGTCAGTATTAGTATCTTTTGAAAGAATTGCATAACAAATAAAATAAAGAACCATTGATAACGCTATTAGACAAGATGTGACTGTTTTAAATAAAGTATTTATGCGCTTTTTATAAGATGATAAGTATTGCGGATTTGTAAAGTCATGGTTTCCCATTGTTGATCCCCCTCAATTGAGTCTATTTATAGCCTAATAGTATCATATATAGCCCACATTGTCAATGCTGATATGGTAGAGTTAAACTATGAAAACGTACGAGGCAGTGAGGGATAGAATACTCTTTTTGCTCGATGACAAGAGAATGTCGATTCACAAACTTGCCATCGAATCTGCCGTTGCGCCGTCTACGATAAAAAATATTTTGTACGGAAAGAGCATAAATCCGGGAATCGTAACCATAAAAATGCTTTGCGACGGGTTCGGAATCACGCTTACAGAGTTTTTTGACACAAGCGTATTCAACAGCGACGAAAAAGAATCCATAGAATAATCGGAAGCACCTCGAAGCGATAATCTTTTGACAAAGAAAATCCAAAATCGACACAAGCAGACATCTATATACGGTGTCTGT
>FR895616.1 GCA_000434435.1 Firmicutes bacterium CAG:475 | reverse complement strand
AACTTGGCACTCAAAACGGCGAGCAATTTATCAGATTTGTTTTCATGCTCAAAAACACGGGCAACGAGGCGGCGCACATCAACTATGAGATGACTCTTGAATTTGACAAGCACAAACTTCACGATGCCGTTCGCGTCATGTGGGGACAAAGCTTCAAAAACGAAACCGTCGAGCTTGAAAAGAACACCGACGTGGAAATTTATGCCGCATTGTCCAAAAACGAGCGTCTTGCCGGCTCCAACATCAACGCCAAAGGCGACGGCACTTTCCGCACGGCAGAAGAGGGCTTCATCGAGTATGTTGCCTATCCGGGCGACTTTACCACACAGGTTCACAAGGGCGACAAGTATTATTACGTCAAGGATTATGAATCCACGGTTGACATCGACAAGCGTTTTGACGATATGGCAAACGGCTTTTTTGCCACGACGCCGTTCTTTTCGGACGAATATGTATTCCAACGCGAAGCGGACATGGCAAAAGGCGACATCATGTATTGTTACGTCAGCATCTGGCTTGAGGGGAGTGACTTTGAATGTATCGATGACCGATTGGGAGGTTATTGCAAGATTGGCTTGAACTTCTATGCAACCTAAAAATTCGCCGAAAGGCGAATTTTTCAATGATATCGAGCTTTGCTCGATGATATCACTTCGCTTCCGCGAGATCCTCACGGCACTTTGTGCCTCAGGATGACACAAGGTGGGCATTGGCACCGCTTT
>FR895615.1 GCA_000434435.1 Firmicutes bacterium CAG:475 | reverse complement strand
GAAGATAGTTGCCTAAAGAAAGAGAGTGAATACTATTCGTTTATAAATAGAAAAGGGCAGTAAGGAAGCATAAAATGAACAACATACTCACAGAAAAAGAATATCAGCGTTTTATCATAGATAAACTCGTTTCGGAAAACGGGTACATAGAGCGGAAAAGTGTGAAGTTTGACCGCAATTTTGCCATAGACCGAGAAGTTTTGTTCAAGTTCTTGGATGACACACAACCCGATGCAATGGCAAATATCCGCAAAGTGTATAAGGATGCGACGGAGGATACTGTCGTAAACTTTATCAATGCGGAAATCATAAAATCGCGCAGTAGCCTTGTTTCGGTGCTCAAGCACGGCGTTGAAATCGCAGGATACAAGATCGATTTGATGTACACGAAGCCGGCAACCACTTTCAACAAGGAACTTCTCGACAAATACAACAAAAACATTTTTTCCGTTATGGAAGAAGTGTGGGCAAGCGATACGGAGCGTGTTGACCTTGTCGTGTTCTTAAACGGGTTTGCGATAATGTCATTTGAGTTGAAGTGCAATCTTGCGGGACAAAACTATCAAGATGCCATAATGCAATTTCGCATGAATAGAAGCCCGAAAACTAGATTGTTTTTCTTCAAAGCAGGGTGCATTGTCAATTTTGCCATGGACTTGCAAGAAGTGTATATGACAACGCGTCTTGCAGGTGAAAGCACGTTCTTTTTGCCGTTCAATATGGGCAGCGGAACCGGGATCGACGCCGGCAAAGGAAACCCTATATATGCGGATAGATACTCGGTTTTCTATATGTGGGAAGATATACTCAAAAAAGATACGGTGTTAGACCTTATCTCGGAGTTTATCTTTATCGAACGCAAGGAAAAGATCGATGACGTCACCGGCAAGATTGTCGCAAAGGAAAGTGTTATATTCCCAAGATATCATCAACTTGACGTAATCCGCAAGGCGATTGCCGACGTGAAGGTCAATCGCACGTCGCAAAACTATCTTATTCAACATAGCGCAGGCTCCGGAAAAACAAATTCGATTGCGTGGCTTGCACACAGGCTTTCGTCTTTGCACGACGATGACAATAAGATCGTTTTTGACAACATCATTATTTGCACCGACCGTGTGGTTGTGGATAGACAATTGCAAGACGCAGTGCGTGGCATAGAGCATAAGACAGGGCTTATAAAGGTGATGGACGACAAATGTTCGTCGGCAGATCTTGCACAGGCGCTTCAAAGCAATATCAAGATTATCGGAACGACAATACAGAAGTTTCCTTATATCGTGGATACGGTCAAAAACCTGAAAAACAAGACTTTTGCAGTAATTATCGACGAGGCACATTCTTCCACTGCAGGCAAGGATATGGCGGCAATCACAATGACGCTTGGCGCAGGTGAACTCGAAATGGAAGAAGGTGTCGTCGATACGCAAGATATGATTGCGGACGAAATTGCAAGAAACGGAAAGCAAAAGAACGTTTCTATGTTTGCGTTTACCGCCACGCCAAAAGCAACGACTTTGGATTTGTTCGGCAGGCTGAATTCAAAAGGACAAAAAGAGGCGTTCCATCTGTATTCTATGAAACAAGCCATAGAAGAAGGCTTTATTTTGGACGTGCTTGCAAATTTCACCGAATACAACACTTATTATACGCTAAACAAGGAAATATCCGAAGATCCCCAATATAAAACGGCAGAGGCAAAACGAAAGATTGCGCGATTCGTCGAGTTGCACGAAACAAATATTGCGCAAAGGGTGGAAGTTATCGTTGAACACTTCCGCACAACAGTTATGCAAGAGCTTGGCGGAATGGCAAAGGCGATGGTTGTTACTGCATCACGCGCAAGTGCGGTAAAGTATCGTCAAGCATTTGAAGATTATGTCGCAAAGAAGGGTTATGACGGAATTCATGCACTCGTGGCATTTTCCGGAAAAGTCAAACTCGACGGCGACGAAACCGAGTATACGGAAACGTTATTGAACGGTTTTTCGGAAGATAAACTGCCCAAACGATTCGATTCCGACGATTACAACGTTTTGCTTGTTGCAAACAAGTATCAGACGGGCTTTGATCAACCCAAACTTTGTGCAATGTACGTTTTGAAAAAATTGCGCGGCGTGAATGCCGTACAAACGTTGTCGAGATTGAATCGTATCTGTCCGCCGTTTGAGAAAAAGACGTTTATTCTCGATTTCGTCAACACTTATCAGGATATAGTAAATGCGTTTGCACCATACTATACGACAACGTTGCTTGCAAATTCCGTTACGCCAACGGCAGTGTACAATATGGAAACGAAACTTGACGGATATATGATATTCGATCCCTATGATATAGATATGGCGGCGGAAATCATCTATAAAAAGTCAATTGACGCACGAGCAAAAAAGCAACTGCAATTTTATTTGCAGCGCGCGGAAAAGAAACTCAAAGAATTCGATATACAAAAGCAAATCGAAATTATGGCGGTCATAAGGCACTTTCTGCGTTTTTATGAATTCCTAATACAAGCGTCGTGCTTTGAAGACGTCGAGTTGCACAAAAAGTATTTGTTCTTGACCTATTTCATCTCGTACGTCAGCATATCGCAACCCGGCGGCGGATTTGACCTTTCGGGAAAGATTAAGGCGGATAATTTCATCCAAAAGAAAGGCGAAGAACATAAAACCGTAAAAGTTATGCCGAGTCCGCTTGTTAGATTGCCAATTGCCGATGATTTCAATCTCAACGAAGATCAGATGAAACGTTTGTCCGAGATTATTGACGAAATCAACAGCAAAACCGGCAAAACGTATGACAATGACGTTGTGATCAAATCTATGTTGCAAATCAAGGATTTGATGATGAAATCCGACAAGCTGCGCGAGAGTGCAAAAGCAAATACTGAAAGCGACTTTGCGTTTTCGTATTTCGACGGGATCGACGATGCGCTGATCGAGGGACTTTCGCAGAATCAGGACTTCTTCTCGCTTTTACTTTCAAATGACGAAATGAAAAAAGAAGTTTTGGGCATATTCGTCAGCGAAATATATAAGAGTTTGAGGGAAGATAGAAAATAATATAAAGTTGGATAATATTGTGTTGTTACTCCTTGCCAAGAAATGCAGATAATTCATTTATTGTAAGTTGCATTTGAATTTTACTTATATTTTCTCAATTTGGCGATTAGACGTGCCGTAGTCTTGCGCGCGCATACGCGCGTGCACTTGTATCAAAGACT
>FR895614.1 GCA_000434435.1 Firmicutes bacterium CAG:475 | reverse complement strand
GAAAGCGTGAAATAAGTCGCTCACCCTTACCATATGAAACGAAAACCGAAACTAATAACCAATTAGGAGATAGAATGAAACAACTCATTATCGTTGAGTCACCGCACAAGGCAAAGACCATCCAAAAATATTTGGGTAACGACGCCGCGGTGCTTGCGTCCAAAGGCCACGTTTGCGATTTGCCTACGCGCTCTTTGGGCATCGACGTGGACAACGGTTTCAAACCGCAGTATATCGTCACGCCGGACAAGGAAGCGACCATAAAACAACTCTCTCAGGCAGTCAAAAAGTACGACAAAGTTTATCTCGCAACCGACCCCGATCGTGAGGGAGAAGCTATATCGTGGCATTTGAAAAACACACTGGGAGTGCAAGGCGACAAAGTGCGTATCGAGTTTAACGAGATTTCGCCAAAAGCCGTGCGCGCCGCTATGGAAAATCCGCGTGAAATCAACATGGATTTGGTCAACTCGCAACAGGCAAGACGAGTGCTCGACCGCCTTGTCGGTTACAAAATTTCGCCCATTCTTTCAAGAAAGCTCAAACCCAGTCTTTCTGCGGGACGCGTGCAATCCGCCGCACTCAAAATGATTGTGGACAGAGAGAAGGAAATCCGCGATTTCACGCCCGAAGAGTACTGGACGATAAACGCTATGCTCTTGAAAGACGGCGCAAAAAAGACAAAAGCAAATCTTTTCGTTGCCGCGCTCAACGACAAGAACGGCGAGAAAATTAAGCCCTCTTGCGCGGACGAAGCGTATGCGGTTGCCGACCTTATGAGAAAGTGCGACTATCACGTAGACGACGTGAAAAAGAGCGTGTCTTTTTCAAAACCCGCACCGCCGTTTACCACGTCCACAATGCAACAAGAGGCGAGCCACAAGCTCAACATGACGGCAGAACGCACGTCGAGAGTTGCGCAACAACTTTACGAGGGCGTCAACATCGAGGGCGAGGGACAACACGCACTCATCACTTACATCCGTACCGACAGCGTGCGTATTTCTCCCGATTTTGCAAAGATCGCTTTGTCCTTCATCGCCAAGAACTACGGAAGCGAATACGCTCCTAAAACGCAAAATATTTACAAGACCAGCGACAACGCGCAAGATGCGCACGAGGCAATCCGTCCCATCGACCTCAACCGCACTCCGAAATCCCTCGAAGGCAAAATGGACAGAGACGCGTATAGGCTCTACAAACTCGTGTACGAGCGTTTTATGGCTTCGCAAATGACGCCTGCTCAATACAACATGATGAGAGTGCATATTCTCGGTGAAAGCGGCGATGAAAAGCTCGGTTTTGTAGTCAAAGGCAAGAGCGTCAAATTTAAGGGCTTTACCGCCGTGTACTCGGCAACCGTCGAGGAAAACGACGAGGACAAGGAACTCGACACCATGCCCGACCTCAACGAAGGCGAGCATCTTAATCTAGACGACGTGGGATGTGAACAAAAGTTTACCAAGCCCCCGGCGAGATACAACGATGCAACGCTTGTCAAAGCACTCGAAGAAAACGGAATCGGACGTCCCAGCACGTACGCAAGCATAATTTCCGTCATCGCAAAGCGCGAGTACACCGAAAAGCAACAAAAATCAATCGTCCCCACGCAACTGGGCGAGGCGGTGTGCGAATACATGGAAAAGAATTTCCCGGATATTATGAACCTTAACTTTACCGCTCGTCTGGAAGGCGCGTTGGATAAGGTTGCGGACGGCAAGCAACAATGGCAAGAACTTATCGGAGCGTTCTATCCGCGCCTTATGAAGTTTGTCGAGCGTGCCGCGAAACAGGGCGGCGGAAACTATTTGCCCGACGAAGAAAGCGACGTTGTTTGCGACAAGTGCGGCGCAAAAATGGTTGTGCGCCACGGCAAATACGGACCTTTCCTTGCTTGTCCCAACTATCCCAAGTGCAAAAATATTAAACGCATAGTGGAAGTCGTCGGCAAATGCCCCAAGTGCGGCGGCGACGTGAGCAAACGCGTTTCGAAGGCAGGCAAGACGTTCTACGGATGCACAAATTATCCCAAGTGCGATTTCATCAGCTGGGACGTGCCGGCACCGTATTTCTGTCCCGATTGCGGCTCTACGATGAAAGTGGTGAAGC
>FR895613.1 GCA_000434435.1 Firmicutes bacterium CAG:475 | reverse complement strand
GTGCCGACTGTCTCCCCCGCGAACGACGGATAATTTTGTAAAGAATTGCCCTTAACTGAGTGGCGGGAGAAATACCGGCGTGTCCGAAAAGAGGGGGTTCATCTAATTTAGGGTACACGCCGTTCAACACTTGTAGAGGAAGAACAAAAGCCCGAAAGGGAAAGAGGGGGCACATCTAATTAGAGTACACGACGAAAAACTCTATTATTCTTTCGTGTCATTCCGAGGAGCAAAGTGACATGGGAATCCCCTAAATGGGAACGAAAACACAATAAATTAAAATATTTTCAAAAATATCCGACTTTTGTTTGACACGAGTCGTCGTTTTTGCTAATATATACGAGCAAGCAAAGGAAAAGCCTTTCACCATCAGCGTTCGCGATATGGTTCTCACTTCACAAAGTCTTGTCTATGATAAGGACAATCGGTAAGTGTTGAGGCAACTTTGCTTCGACACTTCTTTTTTATGTAAAATAACCCTTCGGGGCGCATAGGAGTAGCAATTTGAAAGAACTGCAAATCAATGAACAAATCAGAGACAGAGAAGTGCGTCTTATCGGCGACGACGGTCAACAATACGGCGTTATATCGATGAGAGACGCACGAGCGATTGCGGAAGAAAAAGGGCTTGATATCTGCAAGGTTTCACCGCCTTCCGTTCAGCCTCCGACATGCAAATTGATGGACTACGGCAAATATCGCTACGAACAACAAAAACGCGAAAAGGAAGCCAAAAAGAATCAGAAAGTCATGGAAATCAAAGAAATCCGTCTTTCTGCGACAATCGACATCGGCGACACGACAAGACTTGCGCAACAAACCGCAAAATTCCTTGCCGAAGGCAACAAAGTCAAAGCGTCGATAAGGCTCAAAGGACGCCAACAAGCGCATCCCGAAATCGCGGTCAAGATCGTTGAGGACTACATCGCAATGATCGGCGGAGACTTCACGGTCGAGAAAAAGCCGGTGCAGGAAGGTCGTATGATTTACACCATACTCGCACCCGCGCAAAAGAAATAACACTATTGTTGCTTGCTTGCAAGCAAAAGCAAAATAAAATAGGAGGCAGACCTATGCCAAAACAAAAAACACATAGCGGAGCAAAGAAGCGTTTCCACGTTACAGCAAGCGGTCTTTACAAGAGAGGCCATTCTGCACACAGCCACCTTCTTACCAAGAAGACAACCAAGAGAAAGAGAGATCTTCGTTCCATCGAATACGTCGACGAAACAAGATGCGGAGAACTCAAGAAGTTGTTGCCGTACAAATAAGGAGAATGAACAATGAGAATTAAAAGAGCAGTCAACGCAGTCAAAAAGCGTAGAAAAATAATGAAACAAGCAAAGGGTTACTATGCAGGCAAGCATTCCCTTTATCGTGTTGCAAAGCAACAACTTCTCAAGAGCGGCGTGTACGCATACGTCGGCAGAAAGCAAAAGAAACGTGATTTCAGAAGCCTCTGGATCGCACGTATCAACGCTGCCGCACGTATCAACGGTATGAGTTATTCAACTCTTATGCACGGCCTCAAAGTCGCGGGAATCGACCTCAACAGAAAGGTTTTGAGCGAAATCGCAATCAGCGATCCCCAAGCGTTCACGGCACTCTGCGACAGCGCAAAGAAAGCTCTTGCATAATAGAAACATTTGTCGATGTTGCGCATAGTTTTATGCGCAACATTGATTGTAAAACCGTTTTTCTCATTTGAAGCGTTTTGTTGAAAAAGTGAAATAAAGGCGGTTAGAATGAGCGAAATCATCACTTCCACCAAAAATCAATTCGTGAAGAAAGCTCGTTCGCTTTCTCAAAAGAAGTTCCGCAAAGAGTCGGGACTGTTTTTGGTTGAAGGGACAAATATCATCAAGGATATGCCTTCGTCCGTAGAGGTCGAATACGTGCTTGCAACTCTTCAAAGACAAGAGGAAGTCGAGCATGCTTTCGGCAAGGAGGACGGCGAAAAATCGCGCGAGGTTCTTGCTTTTACGCGCGCGCAAGTGTATTATGTGAGTGACGAGATTATGGCATGCATTGCCGACACCGTGTCGCCCTACGGCATTTGCGCCGTTTGCAAAATGCCGTCGCTTGACTTTCAAATGCCAAAGGGAAATGCTCTTTTGCTTGACGGAGTGAGCGATCCCGGCAATCTCGGCACGATTCTACGCAGTGCTGCCGCATGCGATTTTTGCGACGTATATCTTTTCGACACCGCGGACGTTTTTTCGCCCAAAGTGGTCAGAGCGACGCTCGGAGGACTTTTCAGAGTGCGTTTGCACGAGGTTGACGAGTGTCTTGCCTTGAAACTTATGGCAGAAACCAACAGCGCGGTTTTGGATATGGGCGGCAAAAATATCCTTGAAAACAAACCGAGTACACCCGTGCTTTTGGTTGCAGGCAACGAGGCGCACGGCGTGAGAGAAATCTTGAAACGCGCGGCAAAAAACACCTATTCGTTGCCCATGAAAAACGAAATCGAACTCTTGTAGAGGAAGAACAAAAGCCCGAAAGGGAAAGAGGGGGGCGCATCTAATTTAGAGTACACGCTGCCACGCTCTTGTAGAGGAAGAACAAATACATGCGAAAGCGGGAAAGTTTTTTTGTGTGTTGACTTTGGTTTTCAAATATAATATAATTAAATACACAAATATATCCACACTACACGTATGCGTGCGTGAGGATGTGTTTCAAACGATGGCAAATTATTAGGAGGCAATTATGAAAAAACTCAGCATCAGATCACTTCTCATCGTGGTTCTTGCGCTGGTTTTGGTGTTCGCGCTTGTTGCTTGCGGCAACAAAGACGACAACAAAGGCGGCAATACGGGCGGCGGTGGCGGTGGCCAAACAACACCTGCAAACGACGTCACGAATGTGAAGAACTATTTTAACACGCTTTGGGAGAAGTCAACCGGCATCGGCGGCGAAGCAATCGGCGAAAAGGATGACCTCAAAGTGAGTCTCGATCTTGCGGTCGCACTCGATTTGGTCGACGGCAACGGACAAGGTTATGACACACTAGATCTCGGCATCGCACTCGAGCTTGTTCTTGACAGATCAAGCGCCGAAGGAAACAGCACCAACACTGCAATCAAAGCCAAGTTCTATGATCCCTCAAACGGTGAAAACTGGTTTACGGCATACTATTTCTTCAATGACGTAGACAACATCTACATCGATTATGCGGGACAAAACGTCAAGATTCCGTTCAGCTATCTCAACGATACCTACAACAAGAACTTCTACAACTTCATCTTCAACGATAAGCCCGTAAAAGGAAAATCGATTGCGGAAGTTGTCACGGCTCTCACCAAAAACATGGGCAGCAGTTGGGATCTCAACGTCCTCATCGGCGATGTCATGAAAGTCTTTGATGTTGACGTCGCAAAGTTCAAAGATACCATAAGCGGCGTGTTGGGAATGCTCGACGGATTCAACGTGGACGATGCATTCGACGCGCAAGGCAACCTCAACATAAAGAGCATTTTGACAAACGACATGATTGCAGGGTTCTTTGCAAACGATGAGACAACAACCGTTACAAAAGGCGATGTCACAACGTATACGACGAAACTTGCGTCCTCAACTCTCGATATGCTCAGCTTGTTCGGTGACAACCTTCCCGCAGGTCTTATGGACGTGATTGAAGGCTTGGATCTCACTTTGCAATTCACAACCAAGAACGACGCAATCGACTCGTTCACCATCAAAGTCGGTCTTCCCGCTCTCGAAGGTGAAAACGCAAACGTCAACAACGTATATCCCGTTGTTGCAATCACAATCAATGAACTTGACTTTGCAAAAGCAAGCAAGGGTGAAATCGAAAACTCAATGGCTGTCGAGAGAGACAACTACACGACAGAAGCAGTCATAGACGCAGAAGTCGCGGTTGACCTCAAAGGCATCACGCTCAACGCTCTTGCTTTCGACAAAGAAGGTTATGCAAGATTCTCCAAAGTCAACACCGCAATCGGTGGCGGACTTGACAACCTTGTGCTTGACGGCAACCTTGCTCTCTCTTTGAGCGGCAAGCTCGATCTCAAAAACAAGGAAAACAACGGCACTGTTGCAAAAGCAGCGTTGACATACAAAGGCGTCAATATCATCGAAGCATCCTTCAAGGACGGCACTTTGGCAGTCAAAGTGAATCAAGAAGCAAAAATCGGTAACGTCAAGATCCTCGACACGCTTGTCAGACTGTTCGGCGACTATGCATACAGCTTTGTGAAGACCACATTCTTCAAGGGCAATGCGGAAGACGCGGCTTTGAAAGCATTTGCGACCAAATTCTTCGGTTGCGATATCGAAGCGGAACTTGCAAAAGATCCTCAAGAAAGAGTCGTCCCGCTCAACGAGAGCTTCAAAGGCGCTGCATGGAAGAACGTTGACATCGTCGGTGGCTTCCAAAAGCTCGTCAAAGGCGTTCTTGACAAAATGTTCCCGCCAAAGACCAATGCAGGTACAGCCGTTGCAAAAGATCCTATCATCACCAAGGTTGCAGACACAGTCGTTGCTGCGCTTCCGCTCATCAAGTCCACAAACGGCAAGCTCGTCGTTGCGACCAACGCAAACAAAGCGTTCAAGAATGCATACTCGAGTGTTGGCAACACCGTCCAAACAATAGGCAAGATCTGGTGGGTTAAGGATGCAAAACCGTTTACCGAAACTCTCATCACAAACGATAAAGGCGGTTGGCTCCCCGTATTTGCAAACGCACTAAAAGTTGCAGGCACAACCTACGGCGACAAAGCGGATGCAGAAAAAGTTAAGACCTTCCTCAACGAAATGTTTGCATGCACCGCAGAAGTCACTCTCGATATCAGCGAAGCAAACGGCTTTGAACTCGGCGTCAAGGCAGACGTAAACGCAAGCGCAGGCGTTGCGGTTTCCGTCAAACTCTGCGCAAAGGCTTATGACGCTACACAATATACAAATCTTGCACCCGATGTCGAAACAGACGGTTGGTTTGTGTACACCTTTGCGGCATAAAACATAATTGCAAAATAAAGGCATAAAAAGAGAAGGCGCGATTGCGCCTTTTCTTTTTGCCGTTTTGTGTGAGGGATTAAGGTTGATAAATTCAAAAAGCATGCTATAATAGAAACATGACAGGTCTTGAAGAGAAACACAGCGTAATAAGCAATGAAGACATGCAAAGTGCGATGGATTTCGTCGAGGACTTTTCGCATGAGCTTGAAAAGTATCCGCATCGCATAGCCGCAAGCAAGGACGAAACCGCTTGCGCAAGAGCAATCCGCAATCGCTTGCACGACGAAACGGACGCAAAAACTCGTCTCGAAGCATTTGCCGCCTCGCCGCTTTTGGGCAGAGGTTCGTTTTTGCTTATCGGCATTTGGTATGCGATTTGCTACGTGATGTATTTTGTGTCTTTTGCAGGCGGCAGGGTGACGGGCGCAATGCTCACGCTCTTGTCCCTTGTGATGTTCCTCGGCGGCGGCAGCGTGTTTTTGCTTATGTATCTGGGCAATAGCAAACTCGGCAAGGTTTTGCCTAAAAAAGTGTCGTACAACGTCGTCAGCGAAAGTTGCAACGACGCCAAAAATGCCAAAAACGTTCTCATCGTCTGCGACAATCACGACGCAACGCTCGGCAGTCCCGTCAAGGATTTCAATCTTGTCAGAAAACTTTGCATGATTGTCGCGCCGGTATCCGTGTTTATTTTCATTCTGTTTTGCATCTTGAAGATGGCAATCGGCACGGAGGGTGCAAACGTTGCTGCAAAGATAAGCGCATTTACCATTTTACCGTTTGTATCGGGCATTTTCGGTATCGCGGCGTTTGTGATTCACTTTTCGCCAAGCGAGAAGTTCGCGCGCCCAAACAACGGTATAGCAACCGCGATAGCCATGGCAACTTATGCGTATTTTGCAGAGCAACCCGAACTCCTTGCGGACGACGCAAAGATTGTATACGTTTCCTTCGGCGCGGAAAACGTCGGGCATTGCGGCTCGCGCGCGTTCGTCGAGGCTCACCCGGAATTTGCCTCGGCAACGGTGCTTGCAATAGGGGATATTCTGAGCGGCAATTTCCAAGTTGCCGAGTGCGACGCAATCCGCAATATCGACTTTTCTCTCGACGTCGTGTCCAGCGTTCACGCAAGCGCGATAGAGCAGGGCATCACCGTGTCCACAATGCCCCACGATACGTTTGCGCACAAGTTCAATTCGCTGCACGGTTTCATCTCGAATGCGTTTGCCAAAAACGGCAATCCCACCGCAACTATTGTGTCAAAGGATTATGCGCATCATGAAAAATCACTCACCAAAACCGATTTGGAAAATATGTTTTCGCTTTGTGTGGGTGCGGCAATGAAGATTATGGCAAAAAACAATATTCCCGATGACGACAAGCACGACGAAGTTGAGGTTGTCGCCCCGTCGTCCGAAATGAAAATCGTGGACGTAGAAAGCAAATGAACGCATATTTTTGCGATAAAATAAAAACGGCATTTTACAATGCAAAACGGATGTAAAAATGCAAAAAAACAACGATAAAGACATAAAAAACGACATCGTTTTTGATGAAGAAACGACTCAAAACAACGCCGATAACGACAAAGAACAGTCGGATGTTCAACAATGCGAAACGGTGTGCCAAACCGACGAAACCGTCGATGAACAAGAAAGCGACAACGGCGGTATTCTTGCAGAATACGCAAAGCATGAAAACAAGGGCAAAAAAGCTCTTGCGGTTGTAAAAAAGTATTGCAAACGTTACTTTATAGATGCTTTTTCAGGCATGGCGCAAGGACTTTTCTGCACGCTCATCGCCGGCACTATTCTTGCGCAAATTGCGTCTTGGTGCGGTGACAATTCATTTGCGAAAGTGCTGGGCTACATCGCAAGCGTTGCAAAAATGCTTATGGGCGCAGGCATCGGCATAGGAATCGCTCACAAACTCGGCGCAAAACCGCTTGTTATTTTTACGGCGGCGGTTACGGGACTTGTAGGCGCATTTGCAGGCAATCTCGTGGGCGCACTCTGTGGTGGCGCATCGTTTACGATTGCGTTCGGAGCGGTCGGCAATCCCGTCGGCGCATACGTCGTGTCTTTGCTCACCGTTGAAATCGCATCGTTGTATGCGGGCAAAACCAAACTCGACATAATCCTCATTCCGCTCGGTATGATGTTTTTGTGCCTTGCAGGCATATTCGTAGCATGGCCGTTTATCAAACTCATCGATTTGCTTGCAAAGCTCATCGTTTTGGCAATCGAGGCAGGCGCGGCGGTCAAAATCATTGTCGGCGTGTTCGTGGCTGTCGTTATGGGCATTTTGCTCACTATGCCCACGTCGTCGGCGGCAATCTGGGTTGCAATCGCAACAAGCGCAACCGCAATCGAAAACCCCGACGTATTCGCAATCGCGGGCGGTGCGGCAGTTGCGGGTTGTTCGGCGCATATGATTGGTTTTGCCGTGGCGAGTTTCAGAGAAAACGGCGTCGGCGGTCTTATCTCGCAAGGCATCGGCACAAGCATGCTTCAAATCCCCAATATAATGAGAAAACCTGCAATTATGGTGCCCGAAATCGTGGCAAGTGCGGTCTGCGGACTGGTTGCCGTGATTATGGGGCTTCGTTGCAACGCATCCGGCGGCGGCATGGGTACAAGCGGACTTGTGGGTGTATTCGGCACGATAGACGCATCGCAAGGGGTGATACCCGACTGGCAACTGGGCGTAGGAATTGTGCTTTGCTTGTTTATTCTTCCTGCCGCAATCTCGTTTGGAGTGAGCGAACTTATGCGCAAAACCGGCGCAATCAAATTCGGTGACCAAAAATTAGAGAGCTAATAAAAACAACAAAAAAACAAAACGCGTCTTTCGACGCGTTTTTTCATAGTTCAAACAATTTCTTTTTCTTTTTCGGCTCGATCGGCGTGCCGTCTTTTTTGAGTTTGAGAGTGGGCAGATACACGTCGAAAACGGTGCCTTTGCCCTCTATACCGTGGCAGTCGATTTCACCGCAATGCGCTTTGACTGTCGCAGCCGCAATCGACAATCCGAGTCCGAAACTTTGGTTGTCTTTGTTTTGTCTTGCGCCGTCAGTGCGGTAGAAGCGGTCAAAAACGTGCTTTGCATCCTCCTTGGATATGCACTCGCCGGTGTTCATAACCGACAAATGCACTCGCTTTCCGTCCGCAAAAAGCCTTGCGCCGACTTTGCCTTTGTCGCCCGAATATTTGATTGCGTTGTCCAAAAGGATCACCGCAAGGCGTTCAAGAGATTTAGGTTCGCCGTACACGTGCAAATCGGGCTGGATTTCGGTGATGAGTTTGACGTCTTTTTCAAAGCACGTAGCTTCAAATTCAAGGCATGCGCCCTCGAATATTTCGCTGAAATTCACGTCTTGTTTGGGCAATTCGCTCTGTTCGAGCTTGCTCAGTTCAAGCATGCTGTTGATAAGGTCGCGCATGCGCACGAGTTGCGTCGATATGGACGCAATCCATTTTTCGTTGTCCTTGACGGTGGAGTCCGGCTCGCTCTTGATGACGCTCAGATTGGTCGCTATTATGGTGAGCGGGGTTTTTAGCTCGTGCGAAGCGTTTGCTATAAGATCGCGTTGTTTTGTCATTGCCGAGGCAACCGGGAAGAGCAGTCTTGCGGACGACAACAGCGCAAGAAGCGCGACAAACACGACGGAGCAACAATACAGCAACGTCACCATGACGGCAGTGTTGGTAAGCTGTTTGTGATAGCTTGTGCGGTCGATAAGCGCATAGAGCGTGCCGTTCGGATACTCTCTGTTTGCCACGATGAAATACCGATCGTTGCATTTGAACTTGCCTTTGCCCACGAATATTGCTTTGAGCACGATATCCGTTGCGTCGTCGCCGTAAACGTCCACTTTGCCGTCGATGTAGGGATTGCGCCCGTCGTCGTATTTGTAGATAAAGATACAACGCAAATCGTTGGCAACGGCATTGTTGTAGTTTTCGGGATCTTCGAGAGCCTTGTCAAGAGCCTTGTTGATAAACATATCGTTCGAGCCGTATACAACGCCGAAAAGACCGCCCAGCACCACAAGCAAAAAGATTGCCGCAATGACAGTGGTTGTCACGGTGTAGTTTATACGTTGTTTTCTGATGATTTCCATATATCACATTATAAGGTGTTTACATGTGCAAAATCAAGCGATAAAAGTTGTTTTTGCGCAAATTAAAAGGCGCGACGTGCGCGCCTTGAATTTTATATTTTGGATTGGGAGAGTTTGTATCCGACTCCGCGCACCGATTCTATCGTGAAATTTGCGCCCAGATGAGTGAGCTTCTTGCGCAAAAAGGACATATACACTTCGAGATTGTTGGATTCGAACTCGCTGTTGAGTCCCCATGCTTTGAGGATAAGATTTTCCTTTGTCGCAACGAAGTTGGGGTATTCGAACAGGTATCTCAAAAGCTCGAATTCCTTGCCTGTGAGGTTGATGCTTCCGTTTTGCGTTGAAAGCGTAAACGTGGTTAGGTCGAGCGACGCGTTTTGATATTCGAGCTTGTTGTCCGAAAGCAGTTTGCCTCTTCTGCGGAGCACCGCGCGGATACGAGCGGAGAGTTCGTTGAAAGAGAAGGGCTTTGACACGTAATCGTCCGCACCCTTGTCAAGTCCCGATATTTTGTCGTTCTCGTCGGTGAGAGCCGTGAGCATAATCACGGGCGTTTCGAGTTTTCTTTGGCGCAAAGTGGCAAGCACTTCAAAACCGTTCATTTTGGGCATGATTACGTCAAGCAAAATCATGTCGTACATTCCCGTCGATGCAAAGTTCAAGCCGTCAGAGCCGTCATATACACAATCGACGTCGTAGCCGTCCTTCATCAACATCTGAGCGAGTGCTCTCGACAGTTCCTTTTCATCTTCTACAAGCAGTATTCTCATACGCACCTCCGTCAAATAAAAGGGTATTTTACTATTTTCAAACCTATATTACAAATTGTATCTTAAACTTTTATTAAATTTAACCCCTTTTTATTAAAAATACGGTCTTTCTTTTTATACATATATATGATATACTTAAAACAATATGGAAAACGACGGCAAAATGAAAGTTGACATTTACGATTTCGACAAAACGGCAATCCCTTACGACAGCGCGTTGCACTATTGGTTTTGGAGCATGGCGCACTGTCCGTGGACGCTGGTGCTGCTTCCGTTCCAACTGTTTTGGGGATTTTTGATGGTCACAAAGATATTGCCCGTTCCCGTATTCAAAAAAATAGCGTTCAATTTCGTGAGCCTTATAAACACGGACAAAACCGTCAAAAAGTATTGGGATAAACATCAAAAGGACATTTACGACTTCTTTAAACCCGAAAATCGCGATCCGAACAGAAAAGTCGTGCTCATAAGCGCAAGCCCCGATTTTCTCATCGAAGAGATCGCAAAGCGTATGAAAATCGACTATTGCATCGCATCTCCGCACAGCAAAAAGAACGGGCATTTGCTTGGCAAAGTGTGCAGAAAAGAGGAAAAAGTGCGCCGCCTTAACGAGATTTTGCCAAACGTCGAGGTGGAAAACGTGTATAGCGACAGCATCGATCACGACAGATACATATTTGCTCTTGGCAAGCATTGCTATCTCGCAACGAAGGGCAATCTCGAAGAAATCGACTTCGAGAGTGCAATCAAGCAATACGACGAGCAAAAAGCAAAGAAAAAGAAAAGAAAATAAATGCACGATAATTCGCTTTGCATAAGCGAAACGGGAGTATCGTGTATATAAAAAAAGGGAGGCCTTTATGGACAAAACTATCAAATGTCCCAATTGCGGACAAATTTTCGACAACGTTGACAATGAATTTCTCGAATGCGCCAATTGCGGAAAAAAGTACAAAAATCCGTTTTTTGACAATATGGCAGGTGCGCAAGAACAAGAACAGAATGATTCTTCATCCGTAGAACAAGAAACGGAAGAACCTACAAACAACGAAGTTGCGGACGAAAGCGTTGACGGCAAACAAATCGGCGTTGAAGAGCAGCAAACGAAAGATACCAAAGACACAAAAGCAAAAAAATCCAATGAAGCAAAATGCGCTGAAAAAAACAATGACAGCGATAGCTTTATGAGAGTAATAACAAATACGATAAAAGAGTTTTTTGCTTTTAAACAATTTAAAAGAATACATGTAGGACTTGCCGTTTGTGCAGGTATTCTTATGTCGCCGTTTTTACTTGCGGTGATAGCGATGATTCCTGCGTTTTACATCTTGCAATTTTGCTATAAGATGGTTAGCGCACCTGCGGATTATCTTCTTCAAGCCATAAGAAACGAGGGACAAAGCACTCCTGTTAAAGCGGTTGTTTATTTTGTGGGATATCCTACGGTATTCCTCATGAAAATCGCACTTTCCGTTTTCAGCGTCGAGTTCTTTGTGATGTACTTCTTCTTTATGCTGTTTGCATATATATACGGCTTTGGCGGAATTAAATTCCAACCATTCATTTTTGAAGCGTCAACTGATTGCAGTGCGCATTTGGAAGAGGACGCATCCGCCGAAACCATTGCAATCATTTTGACGGTTACAGTTTTGCTCGGAGTGTTTTATGTGGGATTGGGACTCGGAATCGGACTTAGAGACGTTGAGTTAAGACCTCCTCACAGTTCTTCGTCATCATCATCTTCTTCGGCCGGCACGATTAGCACTGGGTATTATGAATCGATGTCGGTTCGAGCAAACGAAAGCAGTAATAAAACATATTATTTCACTCCGACATCAAGCGGTACGTACAGAATAACCGTGTCGTCAAACGACAACGGTGCGTCGATATATATTTACATTGACGGAACGATGATTACAAACGGATCGAATTATTCTATA
This sequence comes from Firmicutes bacterium CAG:475, assembly GCA_000434435.1. Taxonomy (GTDB): domain Bacteria; phylum Bacillota; class Clostridia; order Christensenellales; family CAG-917; genus CAG-475. The sequence continues at coordinate 30,874 of FR895613.1, read as the reverse complement.
TCCGGGACAAAATATTGTTATAGCGGAAGCAAATATACAATAAGAGTTAATTGGTCAAATTACAGTTCGACGAGTGATAGCCTTTATGTTTTGGTTGAAAAAGTATAATAAGAGCAAATCGAAAAAAAAGAAAAGCGTACCCATCGAGGTACGCTTTTTAAGTTGGCTGATTTTTGATTATCTCATCACGTAGTGATAGGTGTATGCGCCGTTTCTCGACTTGTCTGCGCTTTCGACGATTATCTTCAAAAGGTATCCGTTCGCGGTGATGTCAAATTCGTATCTAACGTCAAACATATATACGGAGTTTGCAACGATGTTGCCGTCTTCGTCAAGGGTGTTGTCGGTGACGTAATAGAGGGTGTAGCGAGCGCTGGGATTGTCGCTGAAATAGTCGGACAATTCGGATTTTTGAGTGATATAATACCACGTTTCATCCGTGTCCACGCCCATTGCCTTGATGCTTGTCACGCCGAATCTGCCGTCGTAATTGTCTTTGAAATATTCGAAATACACTTGTGCGTTCTCTTCAAAAACTTCTTTGCTCGGACAGGGTTGAGAGAAGAAGTATCCGTTGTTGAACCACGTTACGGTTGTGGAAATATCTCCGGTGAGATTTTGAGGAGCAGTGAATCCGCTCAAACCGCGATCGGCAAGTTCCTGATCGGAAAACCAAGCGTTGTCGTTTCTCGTCGGAGTGTTTTGTCCGCCTTCGTTATCGTCGGTATCGCCGCACGCAACAAGACCAAAGCAGGCGGCAACGGCGATTATAAGACAAATCGTGATTGCAAATATTTTTTTTATAGCGTTTACCTCTTTAAATATTTTCGGCGACGTCGCCTGTCTAATTTATACGACGTCGCTTTGTGTTTATAATGATAAAGCATTAATGCTTGCAATGCAAGAAAAAATGCACCGATTTGACTTAACATCTTGTCGGTGCATCTTTTGTAAATTGCGTCGGATTATTCAACCGTTCCGTCTTTTGCATCGTTCGATTTCTTGTCGCAAGAATCGGAAGAGGAGCAGCAAGAGCAGTTTGAATCGCATGCGCTGTCGCTAAAATCGTCAATCCAATAAATCTTGTCTTTGAGCACGAGGGATACGATGTCGATGAGAAACAACACCCAGCCGCCGAAGATCATAAGGACGATTGCAAGCACGATGCCCACCACGCTGTCTTTTTGTGCGCTCTTGGCAAGACGATAGAGGTTTGCCGGGACGTCCCAAAGGATGCAGAGCAAAATCTTCACGACTTTGTCAAGACCTTGATACCAATCGATATACTTTTTTGCAAAATCTTTCATTTTTGGATTCCTCCATATTTTTTTCGTCGAATGTTGTATCACTTATTTGACACAAAGTCAAGTATATGCAACTCAAAGATGTTTTTATGCAACTCAAAGATGTTTTTGATTTTCGACAGAAAGAGTTTTTCAGGCATGCCGAACCGCATCCGAAATATCTTGTTGTGAAAACATGATCGAAGTGCTATACTTTTTATATCTACAAACACGGCGGTGACAATATGGCGAATGAGACGTATAAATCGGACATCGAAATTGCGCAAAGCGCAAAAATGCTTCCAATTTGCGAGGTTGCAAAACAATGCGGTATCGACCTCGATTTGATTGAAAATTACGGCAAATACAAGGCGAAAATCGACTATGCGCCTGTTTTGGAAAAGGGTGGCGAAAAGGGGAAACTCGTGCTTGTCACGGCAATAACGCCCACACCCGCCGGAGAGGGGAAAACCACAACGACGATAGGACTTGCCGACGGACTCAGACGTATAGGCAAAAACGCAATGGTTGCTTTGCGCGAGCCGTCCCTCGGCCCCGTGTTCGGCGTGAAAGGCGGTGCGGCAGGCGGCGGATATGCGCAAGTCGTGCCTATGGAAGATATAAATTTGCACTTTACGGGCGATTTCCACGCAATCGGCGCAGCAAACAATTTGCTTGCCGCTATGCTTGACAATCATATTCAACAAGGCAATGCTCTCGGCATAGATCCGCGCAAAATAACGTGGAAAAGATGCGTGGATATGAACGACAGACAATTGCGCTTCGTGGTGGACGGTCTCGGCGGAAAAGCGAACGGAACGCCGAGAGAGGATGGTTTCGACATCACCGTCGCAAGCGAGGTTATGGCGGTGCTTTGTCTTGCAAATTCGCTTGCCGATTTGAAGGAAAGACTTTCCAAAATTATAGTTGCGTACACCTACGACGATAAGCCCGTAACTTGTGCGGACTTGAAGGCGCAAGGAGCAATGACCGCACTGTTGAAAGACGCGTTGAAACCCAATCTCGTGCAAACTTTGGAAGGTACGCCCGCACTTGTTCACGGCGGCCCGTTTGCAAACATCGCGCACGGATGCAACAGCGTGATTGCAACCAAAACGGCACTTTATCTTGCCGATTATGCAGTTACAGAGGCAGGTTTCGGCGCAGACCTCGGCGCAGAGAAGTTTTTTGACATCAAGTGTCGCAAGGCAAATCTCACACCCGACGCAGTGGTAGTGGTGGCAACCGTGCGTGCGTTGAAGATGCACGGCGGTATGCAAAAACAAGACCTTGCAAACGAAAATATAGAGGCTCTCGAAAAGGGCGTGCCAAACCTTTTGCGCCACGTTTCAAACGTCAAAAACGTTTACAAATTGCCGTGCGTCGTGGCAATCAACCGCTTCCCGACAGACACGGACAAAGAGATTGATTTTATCATCGCAAAATGCAAAGAGCTTGGCGTAAACACCGTTTTGTCTACCGTGTGGGCGGACGGCGGCAAGGGCGGCGAAGCGCTTGCAAAAGAAGTCGTGCGACTTTGCGAACAAGAAAAAGGCGATTTCTCTTTTGCGTATGAGGACAGCGATTCCATATCTCAAAAAATCGAAAAAATCGTGCGCAAAGTTTACGGCGGCGACGGCATATCCGTTACGTCCACAGCGCAAAAACAAATTGCAAACCTCGAAAAACTCGGCTTTTCGAATTTGCCTGTCTGCATTGCAAAAACTCAATATAGTTTTTCGGACGACGCATCGCTTTCGGGCGCGCCCGAGCATTTCACCGTCAACGTCAAAAACGTAAAAGTCAGTGCCGGAGCAGGCTTTATCGTTGTGCTTACGGGTGAGATTATGACGATGCCGGGGCTTCCTAAATCCCCTGCCGCCGAGCGTATCGACGTGACCGACGACGGCAAAATAGTAGGACTGTTTTGACGTTGCAAGCGTTTAGCCGACGAAATCGATTGATAATACGCACAAGATAACATCGACGAAGAAAACAAAAAACGGAAATCCGCAATATGCGGATTTCTCTGTTTTCGGCATGTAAGTTGCGTGAAATAGTATAAAAAAATACCATATAAAATATGCTTTTGTATGAAAGTTATTCTTGTCGGAGCGTCGGGACGTATGGGAGCGCAAATGCTTGCGCTTTTGCAGGCGGCGGAAAACATCGAAGTCGTTGCCGTAGACAATGCGTATCGCACGGATTGCGCCGAGCGCGGATTAAATGCGATTATGAAGTACGGCACTATTGCGGACGTTGAAGAAAACGCGGACGTAATCGTGGATTTTTCCTTGCATACCGCAACAAACGAAGTTGTAAATTTTGCTCTGAGAAAGCATATTCCGCTTGTTTTGGCAACCACGGGGCATACCGATGACGAGAGGGCGTGCGCGGTGCGCGCAAGCGAGGATATACCCGTTTTTATGGCAAGCAACATGTCGATTGCAATCGCGCATATCAAAACGTTTTGCGCAAAACTGGCGATGGTTTTTCCCGACGCCGACATAGAAATTATTGAGGCGCATCATTCAAAAAAATTGGATTCTCCAAGCGGAACGGCATTGTCGATTGCAAACGGCATAGTAAAGGAGCGAAACTTCGGCAAAGTGGTTGTCGGCAGAGGGGGCGAACGCGTAAGGGGCGAGGTAAACGTACACTCTTTGCGGCTTGGGCGGTCGCTTGGCGAACACGCAATCGTCATCGACACGGGAAAAGAGCGCATAACCGTTGTGCACGAAACGTTTTCACGCGCGGTGTATGCAGAAGGCGCAATGAGGGCGATGCACTTTATAGTAAAAAAAGGAAGAGGACTGTTCGGCATAGAAGATTTGATCTAAACAATTTAAGGTCTATGCATGCAAAATCAATTTTGACGGTAGGCGTGTTTGACTTTTTATAAAAACGTAAAAACGCTGTATATTCTCGAAAAATCTTTGCAAACTATTGCGGAGGTGAAATATGCAGCTTTCAAAAAGACTTATTGTGCTGGCGACAAGCGGAATTTTGACGGTAATAGCACTGTTTGCGATATGCGGAGCCTTTGCTCCGAGCAAGGTTGCGCAGGCAGGGCTTTGCGATTTGTTGTCCGACGAAATCGTCGAATTTTATGAAGAAGAAATTGCAAAAGAGGCGGTTTTGTCAAACAAGAGCGGCGAAAACGTCAGGGCGATTGCCGCAAGATTCGGCATAGACGAGCAAAAGGCAAGATGCGCGATTTTGCTTTTCGATTTGGCAAACAGGACGGGCGGCGGCATAGATTTCCCGGACATCGCGAAAATGAGCGAATTTAAAATGCTTGCTTTTGCAAAGCAAAGGGGAGAAATTTTTTCTTCAACTCTTCCTCCCGGCGAGAAAGCGAGGCTCAAACAGAGGGCAAGCGAACTCATCGGAATAAGATTGTAACAAAAAGCAATCAACGCTTGAAAAGAGCCGTCGTAAATGCTATACTGTTGTCATCAGTCAGGAGGCGTAGCATGGACACTACTCAAAAACAATTTTTGACCGCCAAGGCAAGACAGCTCCGCGACGATGTCATCGAAACCATTGGCAGATTCGGTTCGGGACACATCGGCGGCGCAATGTCGGTTATGGATGCTTTGACGGTCATTTATTATGCAAAAGCAAACGTCGACCCTAAAAATCCCAAGAAATTTGACCGCGACAGAATCGTTATGTCGAAAGGCCACGCAGGCCCTGCGATGTACGCCGTGCTTGCAGACAAAGGGTATTTCCCAAAAGAGTGGCTTAAAACTCTCAATCAAAACGGCACCAATCTTCCCTCGCACTGCGACATGAACAAAACCCCCGGCATCGATATGACGGCAGGCTCGCTCGGACAAGGTGTTTCGTGTGCGGTCGGTATGGCTCTTGCGGCAAAAACGGATAATAATCCCGCCACCGTATATTGCTTTATCGGTGACGGCGAAAGCCAGGAAGGTCAGGTTTGGGAAGCGAGTATGTTTGCAGGCTCTCACCGTCTTGACAATTTAATTTTGCTTTTGGACTACAACAAGATGCAGCTCGACGGCGCGGTTTGCGATATAAACGACATCGCTCCCGTCGAGGACAAGTGGAGAGCGTTCGGCTTCTACGTGCAAAGCATAGACGGGCACGATATAGAGGCTATATCCGATGCGATCGACAATGCGAAATCTCAACACGAAAGAGCAAATATGATTGTGTTAAACACCATAAAAGGCAAGGGCGCGTCTTTTGCTGAGGCGGCGGCAAACTGCCACAGCATGAGCATCTCCGAAGAGATGTGGAGAAAGGAAACGGGGAGGTATTGAGCTATGACCGATGAAAGAGAAATGCGTCAGACGCTTGCAAACGCACTCGTTCAAAGAGCAAAAACCGACGATCGTATCGTCGTCATCGAAGCGGATCTTATGAGTTGCCACGCAACAAAGGTTTTCAAACAGGAATTTCCCGAAAGATTCGTCAACGTCGGTATTGCCGAACAAAACATGATCGGCATAGCGGCAGGCATGTCCACGATGGGCAAAATTCCGTTTGCGTATAGTTTCGGCCCGTTTGCAACTCGCAGATGCTACGATCAGATTTTCATATCCGTGGCATACGCGCATCAAAACGTGAAAATAGTCGGATCCGATCCCGGCGTTACGGCAGAGTACAACGGCGGCACGCATATGCCGTTTGAGGATATGGCACTTATGAGAGCCGTACCGCACATGGTGTGTTTCGAACCTACCGACGCAACCATGCTTGAAAAAGCGGTTGACCAAATCGTCGATTATCCCGGCGCGGTGTACATCCGTATGCAACGCAAAAAAGCGGAAAAGGTTTTTGACGAATCGTTGAACTTCGAACTTGGCAAAGCAGTCGAGATAAAGGGCGGCAAAGACGTCACTTTGATTGCAAGCGGAATTATGGTTGCAAGAGCCGTCGAGGCGGCGGAAGCATTGAAGCAAGAAGGTATTGACGCAAGAGTCGTGAATATCCACACGTGGAAACCTATCGACAAAGACGAGATCATCAGATGCGCAAAAGAAACGGGCGCGATCGTCACGTGTGAAAATCACAACGTGTGCAACGGACTCGGCAGCGCGGTTGCCGAAGTGGTGTGTCAAAACGCTCCCGTTCCGATGAAGCTCGTGGGCGTGCAAGACGAGTTCGGACAAGTTGGCAAGAATGCGTATTTGAGCGAGCAGTATCATCTCACCGCAAAAGATATTGCGGACGCGGCAAGAGAGCTTGTCAAAAACAAGAGATAAGCTGTTGATTCGAGCAGGGAAAACTCTCCTACAACAATCGAAATACAAAAGACAACAATAAAGCAATTATAACAAAAGCGACGGTTTTTCCGTCGCTTTTGTATATGTAAAAGTTTGTTTTGTGTAAAATCGAGAGGTTATCAATGCACGGAGAAGAGCAGGTCTCCGTATGAAGGCACGGGCCAATACTCTTTTGCGGTGAGCAATTCCATCTCGTCCACAACCTTGCGGAGATTTGCCATTGCGACAAGCACTTCGTCATGATAGCAACGACCGCCGGTTACGTTTTCGCCCAAAGAGTGCGCTTTTTGCAAAGCGGATTTGAGAGCATTGACGCACTCTGTTGCGTCTTTTATATGCGATGCAAGGTCTTTGCAAATCTCTTTTTCTTCGTCTGCGTCAACGCCGAGCGCAATGCTTGCGTTTGCGGATTTCGCAACGTCGCCTTTGTATTTGATGACTGCCGGGATGATGTCCATCGTTGCCATATCCAGCATCGTCATTGCTTCGATGTTGAGAAGTTTGCAGTAGTTTTGGACGTAGATATCCTCTCTCGATTTGAGTTCCGCTTCGCTGAAAACGTGCAAGCGTTTGAACATATCGACGTTTTTGGGGCTTGTGAGATAGGGCAGGGCGTCTATTGTCGAAGGCAGGTTGAGCAAGCCTCTTCTTTCGGCTTCTTTCGTCCACTCGTCGGAGTAGTTGTTGCCGTTGAAGATGATTTTGCCGTGGTCCTTCATCACTCGCTTGATTATATCCGTGATGCCTTGATTTATATCGCTTGCTTTTTCAAGCTCGTCGGCAAATAGTTCGAACTGCTCCGCCATAATGGTGTTGAGAATGACGTTGACGCTTGCGATAGATTGCGACGAGCCGGGCATACGAAACTCAAATTTGTTTCCCGTGAACGCAAACGGTGAAGTACGGTTGCGGTCGGAGGAGTCCATAGAGAATTTCGGCAGTACGTGTACACCGATTTCCACTTCGCATTTTGCGCGTCTGGAATAAGTGCGTCCGTCTGCGATTGCTTGCATGATGCCGGTGAGTTCTTCGCCCAGGAACATACTCACGATTGCGGGCGGCGCTTCGTTTGCGCCGAGACGATGGTCGTTGGACGCGGATGCAACCGCAATGCGCAACAGATCCTGATGTGTGTCAACCGCCGCGATGACCGCCGCAAGTATAAGCAAAAATTGCGCGTTGTCTTGCGGACTTTTGCCGGGGTCGAGAAGGTTGCCCGAGTCCGTCGAAATAGACCAGTTGTTGTGTTTGCCGCTTCCGTTTACGCCGTCGAAAGGCTTTTCGTGAAGAAGGCAGGTCATATTGTGCTTTGCCGCAACCTTTTTCATGATTTCCATTGTGAGCTGGTTTTGGTCGGTGGCAACGTTGACGGTGGTGAAGATAGGCGCAAATTCGTGTTGAGCGGGAGCGACTTCGTTGTGTTTGGTTTTTGCCAAAATGCCGAGTTTCCAAAGTTCCTCGTCAAGCTCTTTCATATATTTGACCACGCGGGGTTTGATTGCTCCGAAATAGTGGTCGGAAAGTTCTTGTCCCTTTGGCGGGCGCGCTCCGAAAAGCGTGCGTCCGGTGTAAAACAGGTCCTTTCTCTTTTCGTACATTGCCGTGTCGATGAGGAAGTATTCTTGTTCGGGACCGACTGAAACGTTTATGCGCTCGGTCTTTTTGCCGAGTATGGACAAAAGGCGAGTGCCTTGTCTGTTGATTGCTTCCATAGAGCGCAAAAGCGGTGTTTTTTTGTCGAGAGCGTCGCCGTTGTAGGAGCAAAACGCGGTCGGAATGCAAAGGATACCGTCTTTTATGAATGCGTACGACGTTGGATCCCATGCGGTGTAGCCTCTTGCCTCGAAAGTGGAACGCAAGCCGCCGCTGGGGAAAGAGCTTGCGTCGGGTTCGCCTTTTATAAGTTCTTTGCCGCTAAGCTCCATGATGACGCCGCCGTTCTTTGTCGGAGCGATAAAAGAATCGTGCTTTTCGGCGGTGATTCCGGTGAGAGGTTGAAACCAATGCGTGAAGTGAGTCACGCCCTTTTCCACAGCCCAATCCTTCATTTCGTTGGCGACGATGTTTGCCGTTTCTCTTGAGAGAGGCAGATCGAGAGCGCAACATCTTTTGAGTTCGCGATAAGTGTCTTTGGGCAATCTCTTGCTCATGACTCTGTCGTCGAAAACCATGCTTCCGTACAAATCCGACATCAACATAAAAGTGCATCTCCAAAAGTTTTTATAGATTCGATTATAGACATAATATTCCAAATGTCAAAAGATTTCGACAAAAAAATTCGACTATAAACAAAATGGATAAATATACACAATATTTGCAATATTTATGCAGTATATTCGGATATTTATACATCAACTATATCGAATTATAAGCATACCGCAAAAATTATACTTTTAGCAAAATATGATTTCAGGTCGTGGTTCTTGCGACTTCCCGTTTTTGTGCGTTGTGAAAAAGATTGCCGCGAAATATGATTTTGTGCTTTGTCAACCGCTATATTTAAGTTGACAAAAGGCGCGTGCGATGATAATATATTTTTAGAAAATAAATAAGCAAACGCAAGTGTTCATATTTTTTTTTAACCATTCGGTTGAAAAAGAATTGAGCACTTTTTGTTTGTTTGAGGTTTGTATGGACTCTTACGTATCTCCGCTTTGCCAAAGATATGCAAGCAAAAAGATGCAATACGTTTTCTCGCCCGATTTCAAGTTCGGCACTTGGCGCAAACTTTGGATTGCGCTTGCCGAGGCCGAAAAGGAGCTGGGTATCGACATCACCGACGAGCAAATCGACGAGATGAAAGCGCACGTCGACGACATCGACTACGATATGGCGGCGCAAAAAGAAAAGGAAGTTCGCCACGACGTTATGGCGCACGTCCTCACTTTCGGCGAAGCGTGTCCAAAGGCAAAACCGATTATTCACCTCGGCGCAACCAGCTGCTTTGTCGGCGACAACACAGACATCATTCAGATGCGCGAAGGTTTGCTTGTTCTGAGAGAAGAGTTGCTTGCTTGTATAAAAACTTTGCGCGATTTCGCAATGAAAAACAAGGCTCTTGCGACGCTTGCGTTTACGCATTTTCAAGCGGCGCAACCCACCACCGTCGGCAAGCGCGCGACGCTCTATATTCAAGATCTTATAAACGACCTCGACAACCTTGATTTTCAACTTTCGAGACTGCGTTTGCTCGGCTGTAAAGGCACGACGGGTACGGCTGCGAGTTTCCTCGAATTGTTCGAGGGAGACGATGAAAAAGTCAAAGCTCTCGACAAGGCGATAGCGCAAAAAACGGGCTTCGACGGCACGTATGCGGTGAGCGGTCAGACGTATTCGAGAAAGGTCGATTACAACGTGCTTTCCGTGCTTTGTTCAATAGCTCAAAGCGCAACCAAATTTTCAAACGATATCAGATTGCTCTCTCATCTCAAAGAGGTGGAAGAGCCGTTCGAATCCAAACAAATCGGCTCGTCCGCAATGGCGTACAAACGCAATCCCATGAGGAGCGAACGCATGGCGTCCCTTGCAAGATACGTCATCTGCGACAGTATGAATCCCGCAATCACGGCGTCTGCGCAATGGTTTGAAAGGACGCTCGATGACAGCGCGAACAGACGCATCGCAATCCCCGAAGCGTTTTTGGCTGTTGACGCAATACTGGCACTTTACAGCAACATAATCGGGGGTTTAACCCTTTATCCGCGCATTATCGCCAAACATTTGAGTGACGAATTGCCGTCTATGGCAACCGAAAACATCTTGATGTACTGCGTGTCGAAGAAGGGCGGCGACAGACAAGTTTTGCACGAGGCGATAAGACAACACTCCGTTGCCGCGTCCAAAGCCGTCAAGCTCGAAGGCAAAGAAAACGACTTGCTCGACAGAATTTTGAAAGACGCAACGTTCGGTCTTTCAAAAGAAGAGCTTGATTCCATCCTCGACGTAAAAGCCTTTACCGGTAGGGCGGAAAAGCAAGTCGAAGAGTATATAAGCGAAGTGGTCGATCCTCTTCTTGAAAGCAACAAAGACCGCATCGGCGGCACAAACGCAATCAACGTCTGACAGACGAAATATAATAAGGATTAAATTTTAGAGGTATAAGTATGCTTACATCGATTGTTGGTATCAACTGGGGTGACGAAGGCAAGGGCAGAATGGTCGATTTGCTGTCCGAAAAACAAGACGTCGTGGTGCGCTATCAAGGCGGCAACAACGCAGGACACACCGTCATCAACGACAAAGGCAAATTCGTGCTCAATCTTTTGCCGTCGGCAATTTTGCGCGAGGACAAAGTCAACGTCATGGGAAACGGTATGGTCGTTGACATCGAGCATCTTTGCAAAGAAATCGCAAAACTCAGAGAGGGCGGAATCGTCATCACTCCCCAAAACCTCAAAATAAGCGACAAAGCGGTTGTGTGCTGCCCCTACAACGTCGCGCAAGACTGCCTCGAAGAAGACAGACTCGGCGACAAGAAGTTCGGTTCGACAAGAAGAGGTATCTCTCCTATTTATGCGGACAAGTATATGAAAAAGGCAATCCGCATGGGCGATATTCTCCATCCCGAATATTTGCGCTCTCGCCTCGAAACCATCATCGAATGGAAAAACCTCACGATCGAAGGCTCGTATCATGCGCAAGGTTACACCGTTGAAGGTTTGCTCGAATGGTTTGACAAGTACGGCACGCCGCTCAAAGACTACATCTGCGACACGGGTTACTATCTCGACAAAGCGCTCAAAGCAGGCAAAAACGTCATGCTCGAAGCACAACTCGGCGCATTGCGCGACATCGATTTCGGCATTTATCCGTACACTACAAGCTCGTCCACAATCACGGCTTACGGCCCTGTGGGAGCAGGCATCCCCAATCACAAAGTGGAAAACGCAATCGGCGTTATGAAAGCGTATTCAACGTGCGTCGGCGAAGGCCCGTTCACGGCAGAGATGTTCGGTGAGGAGGCGGAGCAACTCCGCAAGGCAGGCGGCGAATATGGCGCGGCAACCGGACGTCCTCGCAGAGTCGGCGGATTTGACGTGGTTGCGTCGAAGTACGGCTGTATGGTGCAAGCGGCAACCGAAATTGCGCTTACCAAACTCGATATTCTCGACACAATGGAAAAAATCCCCGTATGCATAAGCTACGACGTCAACGGCGAAACCGTCACGGAATTCCCCTCCGGCGAAGCTCTCAACGTCGCAAAGCCCAACGTTATTTATCTTGACGGCTGGAATTGCTCCACCGCAAATTGCCGCCGCTACGAAGATTTGCCCCTCAACGCGCGCAAGTATATCGAATTTATCGAAAAAGCGGTTGAGTGCAACATCAAGTACGTTTCCGTCGGCGCGGAACGCGACGCAATCATCGTAAGATAACTTCAGTAATTATTAAAAACACCTGCAAAGCGCAGGTGTTTTTCGTATGGTTCGATTTTGGATTTAATCTCGGTTGAACAGGAAATCCAACGTAACGTCGAAAAAGTCCGCCAACGCAACGAGTGTGTCAAAGTCGGGATTTACGGTATTGTTTTCGTACCGTGTATAGTTGACGCGCGAAATACCCAACGCATCGGCAACCTGTTGTTGCGTGAGGTTTGCACCTGTTCGCAATAGCTTTAAAGTTTCTCCGATTTGATGCTTCATGCTTGACATTGTACAAATTGTGTACTACAATGAATAAATATGTACAAATTCTGTACAAAAACATTAAAAAGTAGGAGAAAATAAAATCGCATGATTGCTCTATTGCAATATTGTTTGAACGTTTATCCGCAACGCAGTTGCGATATCACCGAGCTATAGGCTCGATATCACCGCAATGCCGTTTGAGCAATCAATACCTTCCAACCAGTCCGTCAAGCGTCAAATCCAAAACGTCCGCGACGGTGATGAGGCTATGTATGCCGGGCAGACTTTTGCCTTTTCGCCAGGAAGCTATTTTGCTTCGGGATATGCCGGTGAGCTTGACAAGGCGATATTCGGACATTTTCTTTTCGGTGAGGACGTTTGAAAACTGCTCGCAAAACGGCAATGCGGGATGATGCGGCGTATATTGTGCGTCGATTTCATCCAATGCGAAAAGGTAGTCAAGCGAGCAATCGAAAAAGTCCGCAAGCGCGATTGCGTTTTCAAATTCGGGAAGGGAAGCCTTTCTCAACCATTTGTAAATTGCGGACGAACTGAGGTTCAATTCTTGCGCGAGAGCGTCGGCGCAAGTCTTGTTTTCTTGCATAAGGTCGCAAAGTCGTTCCGCAAAGCCGTCTGTCAATTTATTGTCAATTTCCGACATAATGCGACAATCTCCTACATAATTCTACAAAAATAGTATGCCCCTATTTGTCCCCAAAGGCTTGTTTTTGTCCAAAAGGGGTCATATAATGTGCTTATCAATCATAGGAGAAACGCCATGGAAGAACTGTTGACAAAAATCGGAGAATTGGTATCAATGGAAATCGACGAAGTGAAAGACGTTGAATATCTCGACAAAGAAATGGGATATATGTTCTATATAAACCTCGAGGACGGACGAAAAGTTTTGCTTTCGTTGGTGGACAGCCAAATGTAAAAAAAAGACCGCATCCGCGGTCTTTTTGTATTTTTGAAAAACTTTGGTAGGTTTGCGCCGAAGATTACAAAATATCTTTAATTTGCGCAAGCGATGTGACGCAGAAGTCGCAATCCGCGCTTTTGCCGGTTTGGTATTTGTCAAACCATATTGTTTTCATGCCGTAATTGCGCGCGCCGTTTATGTCTGCGGTTATCGAATCGCCTATCATGCAGACGTCTTGCGGTTTGTCTTTTACGACTTTGAAGCAAGCGTCGAAAAACTCTTTTTCGGGTTTTAAGTGCCCTATTTCCGCAGACACGAAATATCCTTTTATATACCGGTCGAAATCGGCTTTTGCGAGTCGATTTTTTTGTTGTGAAAGAGGTGCGTTGCTTGCGACGTACAGGTCGTACTTGCCCGAAAGATATTCCAGCAAATCTTTTGCGCCGTCAACGGGAACTGCCGCCGAAGCCAGCCCTTTGTGGAAATAATCTTCAAAAGCGTGTCCGTCGGCACGTATGCCCAGCATATCGAAAAGGGTGTTGAATCTCTTTTCCAAAAGCCCGTCGAGAGTCAGTTCTTTTCTTTCGAGCTGTTGCCACAAAGAAAGGTTGTAGGGATGAAATATTTTGCAGAGTTCTTGCGCTTTCGGGATACCGAAAAAGTCGCAAGCCTCGGTTATGCTTTGGTTTGCGCACTTGTCAAAATCCAAAATCGTGTTGTCTACATCAATAAATATCGTCATACGTTGAGAAAAGAAAGGCGCGGAATTTTCCGCGCCCGAGTGCTTAGCGGTTGGACACTTTGTCCGCGTAGGCGCATGCGTTGAAGGCCGCAATCGAACCGTCGGAAGCCGCCGTAACGAGTTGGCGTATTTTCTTCGTGCGGCAGTCGCCTGCGACAAAGATGCCTTCGCAAGAGGTCGTGCAGTTTTCGTCCGCAACGATATAGCCTGCCTTGTCAAGCTCGACGAGATTTGCAAATGCGGTGTTGTTCGGCACTTGTCCGATGCAAATGAAAGCGCATTTTGCGTCCACGATCACGTTTTCATGGGTTTGCGTGTTTTCAAAGCGGAGAGCGGAAAGTTCGTCCTCGCCGATAAACTCTTTGAGAGCGAGATTGTGCGTGTATCTTACGTTGGGACGAGCAAGCACGAGATCCAAAAGCGCTTTGTCGCCGAAGAATTTGTCAAACAAAGTGCAGATGTGTACGCTCTTGCAATAGCCGCTCAAAACTAGCGCATATTGAAGTGCCGTGTTTGCGTCGCCTATGACGCAGACGTCTTCGCCCGAATAGAACGCGCCGTCGCAAAGAGCGCAGTAACTTACGCCGTTTCCCACCAATTCGTCCTCGCGCTCAACGCCGATTTTGCGGGGTTTTACACCCGTTGCCAAAATCACGGATTTGCACTCGTATGTGTTGTAATCGGTGGTTAATTCAAATCCGAAGGGAGTTTTAACTATCGATTGTGCTTTTTCAAGCTCGATTTGCGCGCCCCATTCCGAGATTTGTTCATAGAGTTTGTCCATCAATTCCGCCCCCGAAATTTTTTGATAGGACGGGAAGTTTTCCACTCTGGGCGAGAAGGATATTTGTCCGCCGAAACTGTCGCCTTCGAGCACCAGCACGCTTTTGCCCGCTCTCAAACAATTGAGTGCAGCGGTCATTCCGGCAGGGCCTGCGCCCACAACGATTATGTCGTATCTATCCATTGGTTACCTCTTTCGATTAAAAGAAATGCGGTATGGCTTTTGCCATACCGCCGCGTTGGTTTAAATTATTTTCTCGACTCGATATAGCCTTTGATTTTGCTTGCGTTGTCGTACACGTCGTATCCGTTTCCGTTGGGGACGAGGAGCGTCGGAGCTTTTTTGACGCCGAAGGCAAGAGTTTGATCTTTGTTGTCCTCCGCGTCGATGACGGTGTAGGAGATGCCTGCTTTGTCGAGCATCGCTTTTGCCATTTTGCAGTTGGGGCAAGTCTTTGTGGTGAAAATCAAAAGACCTTCGTCATCGCCCTTTTGGCAGCAAGCGCACTCTTTTTGCGGTTCGTCTTTTTGCATCATCCTGACGTCGCTTCTAGCTTGGTCGTCGCAAACGAACTCTTCCACTTGTTTGCCGTGATATTGAGAGTGTGCGATGTCGTACACTTTGCGCTCTTTAAATTCCGCGCGCTTACCGTCGTTCCAGTTTTGAACGGGACGATAGTAGCCTGTGATACGACTGTAAACTTCCGTCTTCTTTCCGCATATGGGGCAGGTGTATTGCTCGCCTTCGAGATATCCGTGCTCTTGGCAAATGGAGTAGGTCGGAGAGAGCGTATAGTAGGGCAGTTTGTAGTTTTCGGCAATCTTTCTCACAAGGTTTGCCGCAGCTTGCCAGCTGTCAAGGCGTTGACCGAGGAACGCGTGGAACACCGTGCCGGACGTATAGAGAGTTTGCAACTCGTCTTGGATGTCGAGAGCGGAGAAGATGTCGCTCGTGTATCCGACGGGAAGGTGCGAACTGTTGGTGTAGTAGGGCACGTTGTCCATATTGCTTGCGCAGATGATGTCGGGATATCTTTCTCTGTCGTGTTTTGCAAGACGATAGGAAGTGGATTCTGCCGGCGTTGCTTCGAGGTTGTACAAATCACCGTATTCTTCTTGATAGTCGCTGAGTTTTTCACGCATGAAGTTGAGCACTTTCTTGGTGAATTCTTGCGCTTCTTTGTGCGTCAAATCCTTTCCGACCCAGTTTGCGTTGAGGCAGGCCTCGTTCATGCCCACAAGACCGATTGTGGAGAAGTGGTTTCCGAACGTGCCGAGGTATCTCTTGGTGTAGGGATAAAGTCCTTCGTCGAGAAGTTTGGTGATGACGTTTCTCTTGATTTTGAGCGAGCGAGCGGACACGTTCATAAGGCGTTCGAGCTCTTTGAAGAATTCTTCTTCGGTTTTGCTCACGTACGCGATGCGCGGCATATTTATGGTTACGACGCCGATTGAACCCGTAGATTCGCCGCTGCCGAAGAAGCCGCCCGATTTTTTGCGGAGTTCGCGCAAGTCAAGACGCAAGCGGCAGCACATACTGCGCACGTCGCTGGGCTCCATGTCGGAGTTGATGTAGTTGGAGAAGTACGGCGTGCCGTATTTTGCCGTCATCGTGAAGAGAAGGCGGTTGTTTTCGGTGTTCGACCAGTCGAAGTCTCTCGTGATGGAGTAAGTTGGAATAGGATATTGGAAGCCTCTGCCGTTGGCGTCGCCCTCGATCATGATCTCGATAAACGCCTTGTTGACCATCGCCATTTCTTTGACGCAGTCTTTATACTTGAAGTCCATTTCCTTGCCGCCGACGATTGCGGGAAGTTCCGCCAAATCGTTTGGCACAACCCAGTCGAGCGTGATGTTGGTGAACGGTGCTTGCGTACCCCAACGAGAAGGCGTGTTGACGCCGTAAATGAAAGATTGGATGCATTGTTTGACTTCTTTGTAAGAGAGGTTGTCAACCTTTACGAACGGTGCGAGATATGTGTCGAAAGAACTGAACGCTTGTGCGCCCGCCCATTCGTTTTGCATGATGCCGAGGAAGTTGACCATTTGGTTGCAGAGCGTGGAAAGGTGTCCTGCCGGCGAAGAGGTGATTTTGCCGGGGATTCCGCCAAGGCCTTCCTTGATGAGTTGTTTGAGCGACCAGCCTGCGCAATAACCGGTGAGCATGGACAAATCGTGGATATGAATTTGAGCCTCGCGGTGAGCTTTTGCGATTTCATCGTCGTAGATTTCGCTGAGCCAGTAGTTTGCCGTCACCGCGCCCGAGTTGGAAAGGATAAGACCGCCCACCGAGTACGTGACCGTAGAGTTTTCCTTGACGCGCCAGTCGTTGATTTTGAGATAGTTGTTCACCGTGTTCTTGTAGTCGAGCATGGTGGAGTTCATCTCGCGGAGTTTTTCGTGTTGTTTTCTGTAAAGGATGTAGGCTTTTGCCACTTCGACGTAGCCCGATTGAATGAGGACGACCTCAACGGAGTCTTGAATATCCTCGACGCTTACGACGTCGCCTTTAACCTTGTCGTTGAAGGTTGCGGTGACGCGCAAAGCAAGCATGTCGATGATGTCGTCGCTGTAACTTTTGTTCACTGCCGTAAACGCTTTTTCGATTGCGACCTTGATTTTGTTCAGATTGAATGGAACTATACTCCCGTCTCTTTTTTTGATGTTCAACATATCTATTGAACCCCCTTGGAAAATGTGCCTCTTTATTATAGCAAGCAGAGCGGATATGTCAAGGACAAAACGCAAAATAAAGTGTGAAACTTTTTTGCGAAACACTACATATTGTGTTTTTGTCACAAAATGCCGAAAATTGCAAAGTCTATGTTTCGTGTATCGAAAAGTGCGGTTTTTGGATATGTAACCGCCTATGTAAAATCGCAATCCGTATTCTAACGCGCTATATTGTTTTTGCCGTTTTCCGCAGTGCGAAGCAGCGCACCACAATATGTAGTGGCACGCACCGATGCGGCGGATTTCGATGCAAGAGGAAAGGTATTTCGACCTTTTATAAAGATATAATGGATTATGTATTATAAAAAAAATAACAATATAAAAAACAATCGGACGACGCGCAAAAGATACGTGAAACAACAAACGACCGCCCGAGGACAGTCGCTTGTTGTGATAAGGGGAGTATTATGAGGAGCGTGTAGTTTGAGATTTATTCCTTGTTTTTCAAGAACAGCACGTTTTTTGTATGCACGTCGCTGTACGAGAAAGTGCGCTTTTCGCCGCCGTCCAGTTCGACGGTGAAGATAGAGGGAAATATCGCCGTGACTTTGCCGTGATAGAGTGCGGATTTGCCTCTGCCGCTGTTGATTTTGACAAGCACGGGGACGCCGATGATTTGTTGTACGCGCGCTTTCGCCTCGCAAAGTGATTGACCGATTTCTCTCATAGCAGGATTATTGCCCGAAAATCAAAATTTATTCGTCATAAATCAAAAGAATTTCGAATATGTTTTTGGTGAAACGGAGGAATGCTATGTTCGATTTTGAAAAATTAAGTGCCAGCAAATTTTACGTTGCGCCGACGTCGGAGCGTGTCGTTGAGTTTTCGCCGTCCGACGTCGATATGACAAACGTTGCAAAGGTATTGTCGGTGGCGGTGGACGCAAGAGCTACAAGCGTCGAGGCGCAAGACGGATATGCGCAAGTGGGCGGAAGAGTGAATTTTCGCCTTGCATATTTGAGCAAAGACGGCATGCCGAAAGGCGTGGATTACAATGCCGATTTCACCGCAAGAGTGGACGGTGTGTTTGTCGAGGGCGACAACGTTTGGGCGGACGTCGTTATATCCGAATCCGACGTTAACGCAGGCGATACGCTCACGCTTACGGCGGTGCTCGAAGTTACGGTTTCGGCAATCAAACGAGATGAAATCGAGGCGTTGACAAACGCGGACGATTGTTTCGTTACGAAAAAAGAGATTTATATGCCGACTTTTATTGCACAAAAATCCGTCGTCGTGCCGTTTGACGACGAGAAAAACGTGGGCGGCGAAATCGAGTCCGTGCTCGGTTTGTCCACAACCGTAGTCCGCTTAAAATCAATCGCAACCGACGGCGGCGCAAATGCAAAACTGGCGGTCTATGCGTTCGTAACTTACGTAGAAGGAGGAGAAATCAAACAGCATTCGTTTGAAATCCCTCTTGAAGAAGAATTTAATCTCGACGGAGTTCAGGAAGGGGACGCAATCAAACTTTATGCTCAAACCAAATCGTCCAAAATCGTTTTGCAAGGCGTGACGGACGACAATACTATCAGAGTCGAAGGTGAAGTTCAGATCAAAGTTCAAGCGTTCAGATGCTCGAAAACCGAGATTGTGTCCGATTTGTTTATGCTGTCCAACCAAACGGAAATCGAGCGCAAAACCGCAAATTACACTTGCTTTGACGGGTGCGGATATTTTGTCAAGGGCGTGAGCGGAAGCGCAACGCTTTCGGACAACAAACCGGCGGCAATCGAAGTGTGCGCTCTGCCTTATGCAAGGTGTTACACCACCCGAGCGTATGTCAGCGAGGACAACAATTTGGTTGTTGAGGGAGTTGCAAACACCGACATAATCTATCGGGACGAAAACGGGTTCAACTCAGTGCGCGCCGAAATACCTTTTGCGGTTTCTGCGCCGAGCGATATTCCTTTCTCAAAAGATGTGCGGGTAGAATGCCGAATTCAGCGTATTGACGCCGTCGTTCGCAGAGAGCGAGAGTTTGACATCACATTTGACGTTGCAATTGCGGTGTGCGGATTTTCTACTCTCGAAGCAACGTATATCTCGGCAGTGAACGTCGGCGAAGAGCGGCCGCAAAACAACTCCGCATTGTCCGTTTACGTTGCCTCCGAGTCGGATACGATGCTTGACGTGTGTTCTGCGCTGTCCGCAATGCCTGCCGACATCCTCGCGCAAAATCCCGACCTGTCCGAACCTTTTGCTCCCGACACCAAAATCGTTTATTTCAGAAATCTAAAATAAAACCGAGCGAAAACAAAAACCCCTCCGAGCGATTCGGAGGGGTTTTGGCTTGCTTTGGGATAATATCGATTATTCCTCGGTGTAAGAAGCGGCTTTCTTGACGTAGAATGCACGTTTCTTTGCCGCGTCTTCTTCGTTCTTTGCAAACAAAACTTTTGCCGCATCCGGATTCATCTTTGCGAGGGATGCGTATCTGGTTTCGTTCATAAGGAACGCTTGATAGTCGTCCGTAGGCTCTTTGCTGTCGATTGCAAGAGGAGCTTTGTCCGTGCCCACTAGGGTCGGGTTGTAGCGGAAGAGTTGCCAATATCCGCAGTCAACAGCCTTCTTCATTTCCATTTGAGAGTTGTCCATACCGCCCTTGATGCCGTGGTTGATGCACGGTGCGTAAGCGATTATGATGGACGGGCCGTGATATGCCTCTGCCTCTGCAAACGCTTTGACAACTTGGTTCATGTCCGCGCCCATAGAAACTTGTGCGACGTAAACGTAGCCGTAGTCCATTGCGAGAAGAGCAAGGTCTTTCTTCTTGGTGCGTTTGCCGGTTGCCGCAAATTTTGCGATTGCGCCGGTAGGAGTGGACTTGGATGCTTGTCCGCCGGTGTTGGAGTACACTTCGGTGTCGAGAACGAGGATGTTGACGTCTTCGCCGCTTGCGAGAACATGGTCAACGCCGTTGTAACCGATATCGTATGCCCATCCGTCGCCGCCGACAATCCAAACGGATTTCTTGATGAGGCAGTCTTTTCTTGCTTCGATGCTTTCGAGAAGTTCGAGGCTCAAACCGTTTGCGGTCTTCTTTTCTTCGGGGAGGAGAGCAAGGATTGCGTCCGCAGCTTCTTCGCTCTTTTGAGCGTCCTCTTTGTTTTCAAGCCATGCGTTGAGAGCGGCTTTCATATCCTCGGAGATTGCGTCGAGACCGATAAGGCTCGTGATGTTGTTTGCAAGCACGTTGCGACGAGTGTCGTATGCAAGATGCATGCCGTAACCGAACTCTGCGTTGTCCTCGAACAAGGAGTTTGCCCATGCCGGACCGCGACCTTTGTCGTTCTTGGTGTAGGGGCAGGTCGGTGCGCTGCCGCCGTAGATGGAGGAGCAACCCGTTGCGTTTGCAATGAGCATTCTGTCACCGAAGAGTTGAGTCATAAGTTTTACGTACGGAGTTTCGCCGCAGCCTGCGCATGCACCCGAGAACTCGAAGAGCGGCTTCTTGAATTGGCTGTTCTTGACGTTGACGGATTTGAGTTCCGCACTGGTTTCTTTGAGGTTAGCCGCATAGTCCCAGTTTTCTTCCTCTTTTGCGATTGCTTCGTCGAGGGGAACCATGGTGAGAGCTTTCTCTTTTGCGGGGCAAACAGCCACGCAGTTGGAGCAACCCGTGCAGTCGAAGGGGCTGACTTGCATACGGAATTCGTAGCCTTTCACGCCGATAGCGGGTTTGGTTTCAAACGTTGCGGGTTTGTCTGCAAGCTCTTCCGCCGTTGCGAGAGTCGGACGAATGGTTGCGTGCGGGCAAACGAGAGCGCAGCGGTTGCATTGGATGCACTTGTCTTTGTCCCACATAGGAACGGACACTGCGATACCGCGTTTTTCAAACTTGGTCGTGCCGGTGGGTACGTAACCGTTGGGGTTGAATGCGGAAACGGGGAGTTTGTCGCCTTCTTGTGCGGTGATGGGGGCGATGAAGTTCTTGAAATATTCGTCGTTGGGGACGGGGAGCGGAGCTGCGCCGTTGGTTGTGGTTTCCCAGCTTTGCGGATATTTGACTTCTTTGAGGTGTGCGATTGCGTTGTCAACGCATGCGTTGTTCATTGCAACGACCGCGTCGCCTTTCTTGCCGTAGGACTTTTTGATCATTTCCTTCATATAACGCTCTGCGTCTTCGTAAGGAATGACGTTTGCAAGTTTGAAGAATGCGGCTTGCATGACGGTGTTGACGCCTTTTTTCGTGCCGATTTCTTGGATGACTTTGAGACCGTCGAGAGTGTAGAACTTGACGTGTTTCTTTGCAATCATGTTCTTCATTGCCGCAGGAAGTTTTGCGTCCATCTCTTCGGGTTCCCATTGAGAGTTGAGAAGGAACGTGCCGCCGTCTTTAAGGTCGGAGAGCATGTCGTAACGAAGCACGTATGATTCGTTGTGGCAAGCCACGAAGTCGGCTTGGTCGATGAGGTAAGTGCTTCTGATGGGCTTGTCGCTGAAACGCAAGTGGGAGATTGTGATACCGCCCGACTTCTTGGAGTCGTATGCAAAGTATGCTTGCGCGTATTTGTCGGTGTGGTCGCCGATGATTTTGATGGAGTTCTTGTTTGCGCCGACGGTGCCGTCAGAGCCGAGACCGTAGAACTTGCAAGAGATTGCGCTTGCGTCGGATGCGTCGATCTTTTCGGTGACGTTCAAGGAATGGAAAGTGACGTCGTCGTTGATGCCGACGGTGAATCTGTCTTTCTTTTCACCGCTCATGTTCTCGTAGATTGCGTTGACCATGGAGGGATTGAATTCCTTGCTGCCGAGACCGTAACGACCGCAGAGCACTTCTTTTTGTACGCCTGCTTCGTTGAGTGCGGACACGACGTCGAGGTAGAGAGGTTCGCCTTGTGCGCCCGGTTCTTTGGTTCTGTCCATAACCGTGACAACTTTTGCGGTTGCGGGGATGGCTTTGACGAATGCGTCTTGCGGGAAGGGGCGATAAAGTCTGACTTTCAAAAGGCCGACTTTGTGTCCTCTTGCGTTGAGGTAGTCAACGGTTTCTTCAACGGCTTCCGCGCCCGAACCCATGATGACGATCACGCGATCCGCATCGGGTGCGCCGTAGTAGTCGACGAGGTTGTATTTTCTTCCGGTGAGTGCGCTGACTTTGTCCATTTGCGCTTGAACGATTGCGGGGACAGCGTCATAGTATTTGTTGCTTGCTTCTCTGTTTTGGAAGTAGATGTCGGGGTTTTGAGCCGTGCCTTGTTGATGAGGATGCTCGGGGTTGAGAGCGCGTGCGCGGAACTCGTCCACTTTCTTGAAATTGACGAGAGGCTTGATTTCGTCGTATTCGATGACGTCGATTTTGTCAACTTCGTGAGAGGTGCGGAAACCGTCGAAGAAGTTGAGGAAAGGAACGCTGGATTCGATTGTGGAAAGATAGGACACGAGAGTGAGGTCCATAACTTCTTGCACGCTGTTTGCAGCGAGCATAGCAAAACCGGTTTGACGGCATGCCATAACGTCCGAGTGATCGCCGAAGATGTTGAGTGCGTGACCCGCTACGCTTCTTGCGGATACGTTAAACACGCAAGGAAGCAATTCGCCCGCAATTTTGTACATGTTGGGGATCATGAGCAACAAGCCTTGGCTTGCCGTGAACGTGCTCGTCAAAGCACCTGCCGCCAAAGAACCGTGAACCGCACCTGCAGCGCCTGCTTCGGATTGCATTTCGGCAATTTTAAGAACGTTGCCAAAAAGATTCTTTCTGCCTTGGCCTGCCCAGTCGTCGCAGTTTTCTGCCATGGGTGATGACGGTGTGATAGGGTAAATAGCCGCTACGTCCGAGAAAGCATAAGCGATGTGCGCCGCAGCGGTATTGCCGTCAATGGTCATTTTTTTCATATCGGATAGTCCTCCAAATAAATATCTTTGAGTGTTTTGTTGCATTACGCGCACGAGCGGGTGTGCAAGGCGCATAATCAATTAGATATTATACATTGATAAAAATTAATAGTCAATAAAAAGGGCGATTTTGTTTTTTGCCAATAATTACGATTTTGCAAAAAAAAGGCGAGGTTTTGCCCCGCCGAATATTGCGTATAAGATTTGCGAAATCAACTCTCGTACATTTTCAAGCACACGTTTTTGATTTTGTAGAGTTTTTGAAGTTCGGAGTCGTTGCATATGTAGTCGTCGATGTCCGAAATTATCCGATCGAGAGTCGCGTCGAACATCTCGCCCGACAACTCGCCCGTTGCGTACTGCATTTTTACGTATTCGCTGAGCGCGTAAAAATATTCGTAGGAGAGCGCGTTGGCATAGCACGGCAAAAAGTGGGTGTGATCCGTCCATCTTTTGCGGATTTTGAGCGTTTTTTCCATTTGTTCGTGGAATGTTGTGCAATCCTCTTCGTTGCCGAATTCGCGATATCTGTAATAATACGCTCTTCCGAGGTTGAATGAAACGTAGCCTTGATAAAGACGGAATCTCGTGTCGAGTTTGAGCGCAACCTCCGCGCCTTCTTGATAGAGTGCAATCACTCTGTCAAGCAAAGACGAGTCTTTCGTGAGGTTGTAGATTCGCATCAGCGTCAAGCCGTAGTATTCCAGCAAAACGAAGCTGATCACCGGATGGAATTTTACGTCGCGGGCTTCAATATCCTTGTAATCGTCGTAAAGGTCGGAAAAGTCGGACGCCACGTCTTTGTATGCCTGCAAGCTCGTTTCGGTGGATTCGTCGGTTTTTACGAGAGTGTAGTCGAGGCTTGCGTTCACCACGTCTTGCGTGAAACGTATAAACTCCCTGTCCGAAGTTATCGGCAGGTGCGGGTCAAGGCAAGCGTCGCGGAATTTCTTTATCCAGTCTATCAATTTTTCACCCGAACCGAACACGGGGAAGGATTTGAGTCTTTCGAGAGTGTAGAGCAATCTTTCTTCAACGTAGTCGAAAGAGTCTAGCGTCGGTAGCCACAAATCGAGGATATCCCAAAGGCGTTTGATTTTCTTTCCGCCGTATCTGTTCAGTTTTTCGAACTCGTCGAAAACGTTTTCAAAGTCCACAATGCCGTGTTCGTCGTGAAGCAAATTTTTCGTAGGTGCGACGTCGAAATCGTTGCGTATAAAACGGCAAATGGAATCCAAAACCTCGTCGAAATTGCCGTTTGAAAATTCACGTATAGACAGAGCGTTGCGTATATCGCTGGGAAAATCCTCTCCCAATTCGTTCTTGTTGAAGTCGGCGACGATTTTGATTTTTTCGGTGTTGTCGCACACCACGAGAGCCATACCAAGCTCGATAAGCACGTTTTGGCGAAGTCTGCCGACAAGCGCATCATCGCCGTTTTGCTCGTATGCGCGTTTGCTTGCGCCGATATCGTCAAGGGTAAAAACGATGTATATCAAATCGCTGTTTCGTATGGTTTTGACAACCGTACCCAAAACGTCGTGCCCAACCCAATCGGTATTTAAATCTTCGATTTTGATAGGATAAAACTCTTTTTCGTGCAAATCTTGAAGTTTGTCCTTGATTTGCGATGCATATTTTCTGCCGTTGCCGCCGTATATGACGGATATTTTTTTGTAGCTTGTCAGCATGTTTGCTCCTTCAACGTTTGCGCCAGAAAATCAAGCGCATCGCTTGTGGATTTGAAATTGAAATTTACTTTGTTTTCGTCTTTTACGTTTACGCCCACGGACAGCTTTGCAAAGCGAAACATGGGGTAGTCGTTTACGCCGTCGCCGACGGCAATCGTTTCTTCCTTGGTTATATTCAGCATGTTCGCAAGATATTCGAGGGCGATTTCCTTGTCAATTCCGCAAGGGATAAAATCGAAGGAATCGACGTGCCTGTACACTTTCAAGCAAGAAAGAAGGTCTTTGTTTTTATCAACGTAGTTTTGTATCTTGTCAAAGTCCTCTTGTGTTTTCGGGAAGGGTGTTACGCACACCGAATTCGGCTGAAACCACATCTTGCCCTCGAACGTTGCGTCGATGTCGTCGTACACTTTTTTGAGGACGCGTTTTGCACGTTCGTCTTTTGTCAGAACGTAAAAATCCGACGGAGGCAAATCGACGCCGAATTGAATCGTCGCGCCGTTTTCGCCGATAAGAATCGGAGCTTTCAATCCCGCTTGCCGCATAAATCCGCAAAGATAATACGTCGGCTTTCCCGAGCATATCGCAATTCTCGCGCCCGATTTTTCAAGGCGGCGAAGTTTTGCGGTGTTGCGTGCGCTCATACCTTTGCCGAGGTCGGCGAGAGTTTTGTCAAGATCGAAAACGATAAGTTTGAACATAAAAAGCTCCTTTTTCCGCTAAATATTTTAATATGATACGGCTTTAAAGTCAAGACGCAATGCTCGCGCACGGCTATGTTTCGTTCTAAATATATTTATTACTTTGGCAAAAACCTATTATCGTTTGCCAAACCAAAAGCGCTGTGTTATACTCTCGGTATGTCACAAATCGTCCTCAAAGGAGTAAGTTATAGCTACTCATTAGGGGAGGGCAGCAGTCTAAAAGCCCTCAAAAACCTGTCTTTTTCCGTTGAGAAAGGCGAATTTGTCGCGCTCGCCGGCATGAACGGCAGCGGCAAATCGACGCTTGCAAAACTTCTCAACGGTCTTTTTATACCCTCAAGCGGCGAGATTTTGATTGACGGCTTGTCCACTTCCGACGAGAAAAACACCTTTGAAATCCGCAAAAAAGCGGGTATGGTTTTCCAAAATCCCGACAATCAGATGGTTGCAACCATCATCGAGGACGATGTTGCGTTCGGCCCCGAAAATATCGGTGTTCCCAGAGAAGAGATTATCGAACGAGTGAACGAAGCACTCGAAGCCGTGGGCATGAGCGAGTATAGAAAACGCTCGGCGTCCAAGCTCAGCGGCGGACAAAAGCAGCGCATAGCAATCGCAGGCGTGCTTGCAATGCGTCCGCAAATTCTGATTTTGGACGAGTCCACATCCATGCTCGATCCCAACGGACGAAAAGAGATCATGGCAATCGCCAAAAAGCTCAACGAGCAGGGCATAACCGTTATCAACATCACGCACAACATGGACGAGGCGGTGCTTGCGGACAGAATTATCGTTTTGCGCAAGGGCAGAGTCGCAATCGACGGCACGCCCAAAGAGGTATTTGCGTCGGGACTTTTGGAAGCGTGCGGACTCACGCTGCCGCCCGTGTACGCACTTTGCAAATCCCTCGAACGAAAGGGCTTTGTTTTCGACTCGGCGGCACTCACCGAAGAGGAACTTGCGGAGGGCGTATGTCGGCAATTGAAATAAAAAATCTCACGTACGTTTATTCTCCCAAAACGCCTTATGAAAAGGTGGCGCTTTCGGATATAAATCTGACCATAGAAGAGGGGCAATTCGTGGGCATCGTCGGCGCGACGGGCAGCGGAAAATCCACTCTCATTCAGCATTTGAACGGACTTGTCAAGGTTCAGGACAAAAAGAAATCGTCCGTCGTCGTCAACGGCATGAGCGCAACCGACAAAAAGACGCTCAAAAATTTGCGTTTCGAAGTCGGCATGGTGTTTCAATATCCCGAATATCAGCTTTTTGCAGATACCGTCGAAAAGGACGTTGCGTTCGGTCCGAAAAACATGAAACTCGAAAAGGACGAAATCGACAGACGAGTAAGACGCGCAATCGAGGTGGTCGGTCTCGATTACGACGCATTTGCGCATCGCAGTCCTTTCGATTTGAGCGGCGGAGAAAAACGCCGTGTCGCAATTGCCGGCGTCATTGCCATGGAGCCCAAAATTCTCGTCCTCGACGAGCCGGTTGCAGGGCTTGATCCGCAAGGCAGAGAGGAGATTCTCGCCCTTGTCAAAAAACTTCAAAAAGAGGTTTCTCCGACGGTGATTATGGTGTCGCACAACATGGACGACATTGCGGTGATCGCTGACAGAATCGTTGCGCTCAAAGACGGAAAACTTATTGCGGACGGCACACCAAAAGAGGTTTTTTCAAACAGAAAACTCATTGAGGAAGCAGGGCTTGACGTGCCGTGCGCGACGAGAATTTCGGATATGCTTATCGAAAGGGGAATAGACCTTCCTCGCGATATTATTTCAATGGACGAGCTTTGTGAAAAACTTGCCGAAATCAAGGCGAAAGAAGGAGGGAACGAGCATGTTTAAAGACGTTTCCTTCGGACAATATTATCCCACGAATTCTCCCGTCCATCGCCTTGACGCAAGGGTGAAACTTTTGCTTACGCTCATGTACGTCATAGGCATTTTCTTTGTCAAATCTTATTTCGGATTTATGCTTACGGCGGTTGTCCTTATTGCGATAATCATGCTTGCAAAACTTCCCATGGCGTCGGTTTTGAAAAGCGTAAAAGGCGTGCTGTTTATCGTTTTATTCACCGCAATTCTCAATCTGTTTTTGATAAAAGACGGCGAAGTTTTGGTGCATTGGCAAATCTTCACAATCACCAAAACGGGAGTTCATACAACCATAAAGATGGTTTTAAGGCTCGTTTTGTTGATTTCGGGCGCATCTTTGCTTTCGCTCACGACAACGCCGGTTGAGCTTGCCGACGGTGTGGAATCGCTTATGTCGCCGCTCAAACTCGTCAAAGTTCCCGTGCGCGACATAGCAATGATTATGAGCATCGCGCTTCGCTTTATTCCCACGCTGTTTGAGGAAACCAACAAGATTATTTCGGCTCAAAAAGCGCGCGGCGCAAGTTTCGATACGGGCGGACTATTTTCAAGAGCAAAGGCTCTTTTGCCCGTGCTTATCCCGCTTTTCGTCAACTCGTTCAGACGCGCGGACGAGCTTGCTTTCGCAATGGACGCAAGGTGCTACAACGCAACCGAAAAACGCACCAAAATGAAACAGGCAAAACTCGGTGTAGGCGACCTCATCGCAACCGTTTTTATGTGTGCTTTCTTTGTGGTGATTTTGCTTGAAAGATACTATTTTCCGACGATAGGCATCAACATCGACCAAATGATTTTCGGAGGTTTGGTGTTATGAGATATCGCGCGGTGATTTCCTATTTCGGAGCAAGGTACGTCGGCTGGCAAAGACAGCTCAACGGATTGAGCGTTCAAGAGGTCTTTGAAAAAGCTCTCGAAAAAACTTTCGGCACGAAAACCGCCGCAACCGCAAGCGGTCGCACGGACGCAGGCGTTCACGCAGAGGGACAAGTCGTGCATTTCGACGCAGACACTTCGATCCCCGTCGACAAGATTCCTTTTGCCGTCAACACGCATCTTCCTAACGACGTGAGCATGCTTTCTTGCGAAGTCGTATCCGACGATTTCAACGCGCGTTTCAATGCAAAACGCAAGACTTATTGCTACAAAACGTATATCTCGAAACATCGCCGTCCCGTGCTCGAACCCACGCACGAACATATCATCGTGCCCGTCGATCTCGACAAAATCAAAGAGGCGTGCAAAATCATAGAGGGCACGCACGATTTCAAGTGTTTCGAAGCAAGCGGCAGCATAATCAAAAACACCGTCCGCACGATATATTCAATCGAGGTGGAAACAGCTCCGTTGCAAACGTATTCGAGCGAGGATTCCGCTACGGAAAAAGACGGATTGCTGACGAATTCCGTAATGAACGTATATGTCACCGGCAACGGTTTTCTTTACAACATGGTGCGCATAATCGCGGGCACGTTGCTGTACGTCGGCATAGGAAAACTCACTCCCGACGACGTCCGCACGATTTTGGAGAGCGGTGACAGAAAACTTGCCGGCAAAACTTTGTCCGCAAAGGGACTGCATCTCATCCAAGTTATTTATTAATCCATATAATTTTACATTTTCATTGTATTGACATAACCTGAATTTCGTTTTATTATGAATTATAATAATTTTATGCGTACTGCGTGTGCGCATTGCGCACGTACTCACGCAAAGGCATTACCTACATGGAAGACAATTCAAGAAACTTTATCGAAGAAATCATTGACGAAGACCTTGCTTCCGGCAAGGTGAACAAAATCATTACGCGTTTTCCGCCCGAGCCGAACGGATATTTGCACATCGGTCACGCAAAAGCGTTGTGCATCAACTTCGGCATGAAAGAAAAGTATCACGGCGCGTGCAACTTGCGTTTTGACGACACCAACCCCGCAAAAGAAGACGTGGAGTATATGGAAAGCATCAAAGCCGACATCAAGTGGCTGGGCTTCGACTGGGACGAACTTCACAACGCAAGCGATTATTTCCCCAAAATGTACGAGTGCGCAATCAAGCTCATCAAAGAGGGCAAGGCGTACGTTTGCGATTTGAGCGCGGAAGAGATAAGCGCGACGCGCGGCAGCTTCGGCGTGCCCGGCACGGAAAGTCCGTACAGAAACCGCTCCGTCGAAGAAAATCTCGACCTTTTCGAGCGCATGAAAAACGGTGAATTTGCAGACGGCGAAAAGGTTTTGCGCGCAAAGATAGACATGGCGTCGCCCAACATCAACATGCGCGATCCGGTCATCTATCGTATTTGCCACGCAACGCATCCGCACACCGGCGATCAATGGGTGATATATCCCATGTACGATTTTGCACATCCCATCGAGGACGCAATCGAGGGCATCACGCACTCGCTTTGCTCGCTTGAATTTGAAAACCATCGTCCTCTTTACGACTGGGTTACGCTCAATTGCGGATTCGATCCTCGTCCCAGACAAATCGAGTTTGCAAGGCTCAACCTCACGCACACCGTCATGAGCAAACGTTTCATCAAACGTCTTGTCGACGAAAAAGTGGTTTGGGGCTGGGACGATCCTCGTCTTTCCACGCTTTCGGGCATAAGAGAGAGAGGCTACACGCCCGAAGCAATCCGCGATTTCTGCTCGCGTATCGGTGTTGCAAAAGCGGACAGCGAAGTGGATATTTCCATTTTGGAACATTGCGTTAGAGAGGATTTGAACAACCGCGCGCAACGTGCAATGGTTGTCACCAAACCGCTCAAACTCATCGTCGACAACTATCCCGAGGGCAAGAGCGAACCCGTTTATATCGAAAACAATCCGCAAGCGGAAAACGCAGGCGTGCACGAAACCACTTTCGGCAGAGAATTGTATATCGAACAAGACGATTTCGCACTCAATCCTCCGCCCAAATATTTCCGTTTGAAGCCGGACGGAATCGTGCGTCTTAAAGGCGCGTACATCGTCAAGTACGTCGGTTGCGAGCAAGATACGGACGGCAACGTCACCGCAGTGCACGTGGAATATCTCGAAGGTACGAAGAGCGGCGAAGAGGGCGCAAATATGAAGGTCAAAGGCACGATTCACTGGGTGAATGCCAACGATTGCGCCGACGTGACGCTCAATATGTTCGACTATCTCATCAAAGACGGCGACGGCGATTATATGGACAGAGTCAACCGCGATTCTCTCACCGTTTTGCACGGCAAGGCGGAAAAAATCGTTGCGGAAGCACCCGTTCACACAAGATTCCAATTCTTGCGCGAGGGCTACTTTATCAAACGCAACGAGCAAAACGAGTTCAACAGCATAGTGGGACTCAAAGACAGCTTTAAGCGCGGATAAACGAACACTTATTCAAGGCGTTCTTATGCACGGTATGTGCAACTTAAAAGACGGAAC
>FR895612.1 GCA_000434435.1 Firmicutes bacterium CAG:475 | reverse complement strand
AACGGCGGATTGATCTATGTCACCGCAAAACTCATCGGCGTGGACGGAAACGTACAATCCTACAAGATTCCGTTCCTCGTCAAGAGAATGTTGGCAAACAACATGGCTTCCGCAAAGACGACAAAGAACAGCAGCGGAAAGACCGTCCTTACGACAACGAGCGTCTACAAGTCGGCAGTCGAAAACAGCGTTGCAAAAACAGCATTCAGCATCGATCCCAACGATCCCGCAAGACTGACTATGCCGTTTGCTTACATCGTGACGTTCACTGTTTCGACACCGGAGTATGACACCTCAACCGGCAAGATTAAGACGGAAACGGTCGATGCCGACGGCAAAACGATTGTGAGAGACAAATACAATGTCTTAACCGATCCGGAAACGCTTGAATTCTTCTATGCAATCGTTTCAATGCCTGCAGACACGTCTTACACCGTGAAATCAAGCGGTATTACGACAAATGCCGATGGCAAGAGCGCAATAGTGCAACTTGCGGATCAAGAGCGTATTTCGGTCGGAATCAAGCAAATCAATTCCTCGATTGCGCCTACGGGTATAACAGCTGA
>FR895611.1 GCA_000434435.1 Firmicutes bacterium CAG:475 | reverse complement strand
TGCGCCTGACGGCTGGATTCCCACGCTACGCTCGGAATGACGGAAAGGGTGGGGTACCCACACCCGATTATGATGAACGGCGGTATACTCGCGACACTCTTGTAGAGGAAGAATAAACACGGTGCAAGCAAGAAACGGTGTTGATTTTGTCTAGCATATAGACGTGTGAGATTTTAATATTTTAATAAATCTATGCGCAACCGACGGTTGCGAGGTTGGGGAAGATTGTTTAAAAAACTTACAAATTTGACAAATAAAGTTGAGAATGTTTGCGAGATTCGTCAAAAACGTCAAGTTTTTTGAAAAATCGCTTATACAAAAATTTTTATTTTTATGCAATTTTAAACTATTTTTGCATAAAATCAATCCAAAATTGCATCAACCCCCCTGTCAAACCATAGTTGCGGAGAGTGGATTCGAATTGAAAATTTTGCTGATTTTTCTAAAAATATTGTTTTCGTATTTAGTTAAAGTATATTAAATAAGCATAGTAATAGAATATATCAATATAAAAAAGAGAGATATGCTCGGTTGCGGCGTTTTGAAAAGACAAAATGGCATTGAAACTGCAATTATGCATAAAAATTAAATTTTTCAAAAAAACAAAAAAAGTTGTTTACATATCGGCAAACTGCACTTATAATGTGAACATCAAAAAAGTTAAAGAAAAATTAAAATCTTGATACTATACAACAAATGCTTGGGCAAAAGCAAGCGAAATCGCAAAAAAGTTGAAACAATTTTGCGGACAAAAAGTTAAAATTGCCAGAACGAAAGCCGCATGTTCGCTCTCACTTGTCATTCAGAGGAGTGAAGCGACGTAGGAATCCGGCGGGAGCGCAAACCGATGTTTGTTTCCGTCCCCGGAGATTGCCACGCAAGGCTCGCAATGACATATGGCGGGACACCCGCACCCGATCAAAAAAAGGCACAACACAACAAACCAAATATAAATATAACATGGAGGTAACAAACAATGAAGCAAAGAAAGATATTTGCGATTTTGGCAATGGTTCTGGTTCTCGTGCTTTCAGTTGGCGTGTTTGCAGCGTGCAACCCGAAGGATAACGGCGGAAACGGCGGTGGAAGTACTGGCGATGTCAAAT
>FR895610.1 GCA_000434435.1 Firmicutes bacterium CAG:475 | reverse complement strand
TGTCCGCCCGAAAGTCCGTCCTTTTTGGCAGGCGGAGTGATTTCGCCACCGCCCGAAGACTTATCTTCATATACAGCCGTAAGGGTTTTTTCTCCCTCTACCTTGAAGGTATATTCCTTTTTGGTGCTGACGATTTTTCCGCTTTCGTCCTGCCAACCTACAAACTCTTTGCCTTCTTTATCTTCTGCCGTTACGGTTACTTCATCGCCTTGTTTATACGTTCCGCCACCCGTTCCGCCGTTTACGGTAATAGTGTACTCGATATCTTCGTAATTTGCGGTTGCCGTTACGTTGCCGGCAGGCATATTAAAGGTAAGGCTTGTTTTAGTTGTATCAAGACCGCTTATTCCATCAATCGTCCAACCCGAAAATTTCTTTCCGATTGTAGGCTCGTTTGCGGTGATAGTCACGCTTGCGCCTTGAATAAACACACCTTCGCCTGTTCCGCCTATTACGGTAAGATTGTATGAAGAAACGCCGCTTTCAGGAACTTGCACTTCGACAACTTCTCCTGCATTGTAGTTGTCCGTTTCCTTAAACCTTATTTGATATCTACCGGACGAAAGCCCTGTAACGTCGCTACCTGTTCCCGAAGTCCAAGCAGAATCGCCTACTTTGCGGTATTCCATTTGGGCGGTTATGCCTGTTATTTTGCCGTCCGTTGTGGTCGTTGCAGTCGGAGCAACGGTTGTGAACAACGAAGCAGCCGGTGCAGATTGCTCCGCCTTTGCGATTGTAAATTTCCACGAAACGTCGTGAATATCGGTTGCCGCGTTGAAGTTCGCCGTTGCGGTTGTGTCGATATACACTTCATATTCGCCTGCGTCTTTTACATCTGAAACAATCACTCCGCCTTTTTTGTACTTAACCGTTATAGCAAAGCCTGTTTCGTCACCATAGTGGGCAATCAAACTAACGGTTGCGGTTTTGGCATTGCCGTCATACGTAAGGTTGCTCGGTTCATAGAAGTTAAAATCGCTTACAATAGGGTTTCTCTTACCTATGCTCCAAGAGATTTCCTTGTCGGTTATCGTGCCGTCGTTCCACTTATATCCGCTCTCTAATTTTGCGATTGCGGTATAAGTTTTTGCGTCAACGCCGCTATTTCCTGTTAGCGTATAGCCGACGCCACCTTCCACGCCTATTTGACTTCCTGCCGTATAAGTTAGATTCGTTTTTGCTTTCGGAATGGCAATTTCTGTAAGCGTAGCAACGATATTAAATTTTGCGTCCGAATTGCTTTCGGCAGTCAAATCGCTTGCAAGTCCCGTGATATTTGCCTTTGGAATCGTGATTTCTACAAACTGGTCGCTAAGAGCAGTAGGCGTACCGCTGACGGTGATTTTCGCCTCGGTGTCGCTTATTCTCGTAACAGACTGAACAAGTCCGTCGGGAAGATTTGTTATCCAGTCTCCCGAAAGAGCGGTTTCAAACGTATATCCCGTAAGAGTAACGGTAATATCCGTGTTTGCAATCGCTTCGCCTTGCTCACCGAAAATAGTTACGCTATCTATGGTTGCTTTCTTTTCGGTGTAGTCCACGGTGAACGGCTCACTGTATAGCGTTCTATTATTATACACAACCTCAACCACATATTCGCCGGCAGGAGTTCCGTAATAAGTCCCATTATCTTCAAGAGTTGCTTTATAAGTAGTTCCGTCAACAGACACAACGTTA
>FR895609.1:1736-2489 GCA_000434435.1 Firmicutes bacterium CAG:475 | reverse complement strand
CCCATGCACCGTTTATAGACAAACAAAAGTTTGAATCTTCATTCAAAGACTCAACCAATCCGCAAATTTTATCTACTATCTCTTTTCTCCCGATCTTATCTTCCGTTGCCATAGAATCACTCCCCAAACAATGCTTTTATCCTTTCGCTGACACTCTTTTCAAGTGTTAAGAATTTTTCTTCCAAAACTTCGCTCTTTTCGGGTTGGGTGTATTTGTAGAAATATCTTGTGAACGGAATTTCCGCACCGATTTTAATTACGGGCTTTTTCGCACCGAGATTTTCTTCCCAAAACCATTTCGCGTCAGGTACGTAAGGCAACACTTCACGCGCCATATACGTTTCTATATCTTCGGTATATTTCACGATTTCGGTGTCGCGCGTTTCTTTGTCGTAAATAATATTGCCCTTTTTATCGCGCTGAATTTCCGCCGTTTTGTCCATCTCGGAAAGCCCGTCCGCGATACGCTCTGTCAGTTTTTTATCGCACGACAAAATTCCCGAAAGGTACTTGATAAAACTTTCCGGTTCTTTATACACCTTGTCCGAGATGTGTTCTTTCAATGCTTGCAGGATTTCATCGTATATGGGCTTTCTTGAAAGCATTTCTTCGTATTTTTTCTTGTCCTTATCGGCAAGCGCAACGCCCTGACTTTCATAATCGGCAATTTTTGCATCGTCATACACACCCGAGAGCGCGCCTTTCATCAGCATCTGTTCAATCCGCTCTTCTGTTATGGCATAACTGCGTTGA
>FR895609.1:0-1731 GCA_000434435.1 Firmicutes bacterium CAG:475 | reverse complement strand
ACGCTCTTCCGTTATGGCATAACTGCGTTGAAGCGGTTGCATAACAGTGTATTCCTTATAAAGGAACTCCGTGTTATCGTAGATTTTGCAAACGTCGTTTTGCACAAAATCGGCATAGAGATGAGTTATCACCTTTCTATCTTCTTTTGTGATCTCATTCTTTTTGTTGCCTACGGCTTTTCTCAATTTGTGATAGATCTCCGCGGCATTGATGAGTTGCACCTTGCCTTTGCGCTCTTTTCTCTTGTTTTTGGAAAGTATCCACACGTACGTTTGTATTCCCGTGTTGTAGAACAAGTCTGTTGGCAACGCAATGATTGCTTCTATTAGGTCGCTTTCCAAAAGCCATCTGCGAATCTGACTTTCGCCGGATGCCGTATCGCCGTTGAACAGCGGCGAGCCGTTTTCAATAATCGCAGCTCTTCCGCATTTGTCATCCATTTTGTCAACGGCGGACTGCAAGAAAATCATTTGAGAGTCGCCTCCGCTCGGAAGTCCGTGTCCCCATCTGCCCGTTTCGCCTTTTGCATACTCTTCACGCACGGCTTGCTCCTGTCCGTCTTTTGCGTCTTTGCCCGACCACGGCGTGCCAAACGGCGGGTTTTCAAGCACAAAACGCATCTTTGTGTCCGCAAAGCAGTCCGTTTTGAACGTGTCCACGTGGCGGAAATTGTCCGAGTCCTGATTTTTGATGAGCATTTCGGCAAGCCCTACCGCGTAAGACTGCCCCATAAATTCCTGTCCGAACAGTTTGACTTCCGCCGTAGGATTATAGTGCTTTATGTAGGTATACGCCGTGGAAAGCATACCGCCAGTTCCGCAAGCTTGATCGAGAACGGTGATAACCTTGTGGCTGTCAAAAATATCGTCGCATCCTTCCGCCATCAAAATTTCAACGAGTAGCTTGATAATATCTCTGCCTGTGTAAAATTGTCCGGCATCCACGTTTTGATAAAATCTGCCGATCAGGTTTTCAAAAATATAGCCCATCTTGATACTGTCGTAAGTTTTTATGGATAGGTCAAGCACGGAAAACGCCTCAACAACCGAATATAGACAGCCGTCTTTCTCCATTTTGTCAATGTGCTTGGACATTTCGAGTTCACCGAATATATCTTTTACATTTGATGAAAAACCACTTATATAATTCTTGAAATTTGCGGCAATATGATTGGGATCGTTGCAAAGCTCTTTCAAGTCATACTCGCTCGTATTGTAAAAAGAAAAACCCGAAATTTTGCATAACGCTTTCGCAGGATAATTCGGATTCTTTTTATATGCGTCAACCACTTGCTTTTTCGTGTCGGCAAGCGCGCACTCGAAACGGCGCAATATCGTCATCGGTATCACAACATCGCCATATTTGTCCGGCATATATGATCCGCGCAATTTATTTGCAATTGACCATATAAAATTTGCTTCTTGTGTTATATCAATCGGGTTGTCGTCCCACATTGTGTCGAGTATCTTATTCTCACTCATAATTCTTGTCCTTTGTATTGCACATTTGCTTTCCGATTTGCAAAATCGTAGCCGAGTCGGCATTCACGTTTATGATTAAATATTATAATAAATACTATCATGATTTGTGCGATAGGTCAATATACATTCCTTCAATCATATTTGTGTTTATCATTTTTGTATTTCTCGTTCGCTTTTAAAAATCAGCACATATACACTCAAATTAAAAATCTGATGTTTCCCAATAAATAATACTTTTCTTGTATTCTC
>FR895608.1:6415-26826 GCA_000434435.1 Firmicutes bacterium CAG:475 | reverse complement strand
ACGTCGGACACGGACGAATTTACCTCGACGGTGTTCTCGTTCAGCGGACCGCTCGAAGAGGATGCACAGGGCAGAGTTTCTCTTGACAAAAACATCAAAGAGAAATTCGGCATCGACAAAGAAATGGTTTTCGTCGGCAAAGCGACTTACCTCGAAGTTTGGCCGGCAGAGGCTTGGGACGCAAGATACGGCGTGCTCGATCCCGGCAAGATCGACAAGATGATCCAAGACCTCAAAAAGTACGGGGTGTAAAAATGGAATTTGCACACGTACCGGTGATGCTGAACGAATGTCTTGACGGACTTAAAATCAAAAGCGACGGCATCTACGTCGACGGCACGGTCGGAGGTGCGGGACACTCGATTGAAATCGTAAAGAGGCTGGGCGAGAGCGGACGACTTATTGCTGTTGACCGTGACAGCGACGCACTCGAAGCCGCAAGCAAAAGACTTGCTCCGTACAAAGACAAAGTGACGTTTGTGCACGACGACTACAAAAACCTCATATCCGAACTCGATACTCTCGGAATCGGCGAGGTTGACGGAATCCTTCTCGACCTCGGCGTGAGCAGCTATCAGCTCGACAATGCCGAAAGAGGATTCAGCTATATGAAAGACGCACCGCTTGATATGCGTATGGACAGAGAGCAACCCTTGACGGCATACGACGTGGTGAACAAATACGACGAAAGAGAGATTGCGAACATCCTCTTCGATTACGGCGAAGAAAAACTGGCGAGAGTGATTGCAAGAAATATCGTCGCAAAACGAGCGCAAAAGCCGATTGAAACTACGCTCGAACTTGCAAAGATAGTTGAGGACAGCTATCCTGCAAAGACGAGATGGAAATTCGGACATCCCGCAAAACGCACATTTCAAGCAATCAGAATTGCCGTCAACGGCGAACTGAACGCGCTTGACGAAGCGATTACGGCGATGGCAAGACGTCTTAAAAGGGGTGGAAGAATGGCAGTGATAACATTCCATTCGCTCGAAGACAGAATCGTCAAATCCGCTTTTAGAGAACTCAATCTCGCCTGCACGTGTCCGCCCGACTTTCCTGTGTGCGTGTGCGGCAAAGTGCAAGAGGTGGAACTCGTAAACAAAAAGCCTATCGTGGCAAGCGAAGAGGAGCTGCAAAACAATCCTCGCTCGCAAAGCGCGAAACTGAGAATCGTCGAAAGGGTTTGAGAAAAAAACATAAACCGTACAATAAAAAACAAACATAAAACAGAAAGATTATTAAGGAAGGGAAATCGGAGTTCTAAATGGGGCAAAATTAGAAAACCGATAATCTAAAAAGGGGTACGCTATGGCAATCACATTGGACGAATTGTTGGGAAGAAACACAAGAGAGGCAACGCAAAACAACGTTACCGGTTTTCCCTCATACGAAGATTTTAAGTCTTCGCGCACAAATCAACAAGCATCTTATCAACCCGTGCAAAACAATGCGCGCTACAATTTCGATATGGCTCCCGCAAGAGAAGTGCGTTCAACCGAAAGCGTAAGAAATTACGAAGCCGCTCGTCCGTACGTTGCTCCGCAATCAAGCGAATACCAAACGAGAGATTATCCTTTCTACGACAACTTGCAACAAAGAGCGCAATACGCGCCCGTACAATATCAACAACCAGTAGAGTATCAAGCGCCTGCACAAACTTACGATCAAGTACAATATGCTCAGCCGCAAGTTCAACATGCGCCCGTTCACGAAGGTTTCTACGAGTTTACCGCTCAAGATACCGAAAGAGCCAGCGATCAAGAACTTTACGCAAGACTTGCGCACACCAATATGAGCAATGCTCCCGTGTTTGAGGACAGCACCGCTCAAAGCGTGCAACGCACAGGACTTTTTGCTCGCAAAGCTCAAAAAACGCAAGACGTCAGCGAACAAAAACAACGTGCGCGGCTCAACACCAAAGGAAAAATCATCCTCGGCGTATATCTTGCGGTGATTGCTCTCGTTGCATCTCTCATCATCGTGAACGCAACAAAAATCAATCAAGGCAAAGCCGTAACTCCCGCTTCGGAAGTGAAAGCAACTCAACAAGCGAATATTACGGAATCTTTTGAAATAGATTCTAGATATGAAGTTCGCATCTAAAAAACAGACAAAACCCAATCTTCTTTATAATCCAACAAAAAGGCTGTCGGCAATATTATTGCTGATAGTCTTTTTGTTTTCGGCGATATTCGCGAAAATGTTTGCGGTGATAATCGTCGAGGGGGAGGCGTTGCAGGTTAAAGCGATAGACCAATGGTTACGCGACGTTCCCACCGACGCGCCGAGAGGGAATATTCTCGACAAAAACGGCAAAATTCTGGCATCTACCGCAACGAGATACAATCTTTACGTTCGTCCTAGCGATGCGCCCGAGAAAGATAAGGTGGCAAAACTTTTGTGCGACGTGTTCGGATACGAATATGAAAGCACTCTTGAAAAAATCTCCAAACGCACGAGCGAAGTGACGGTTGCCACAAAAGTCACAAAAGAGCAGCTCAACGCGATTTATGCGTCGAATTTGAAAGGCATTTATTATGCCGAGGACAATTTCAGATATTATCCTTACGGCGATTTTATGACGCAGGTTTTGGGATTTTGTTCGAGCGACGGTTTCGGTCAAACGGGGCTGGAATCCTATTACGACAAGTATCTGACGGGAGTAAACGGTAAGATTCTTACACAAACCGACCTTGTGGGACGCTCGCTCGACGGTGAAAGTTATTATCTTCCGCCCGTTGACGGACTTGACGTGAAAACCACGCTCGATGCAGGCATACAAAGCATAGTCGAGGGCGTTGTGCGAAACGCAGTTGCGAAGTTCGATCCAAAAGGCGTTGCGTGTATCGTTATGGATTATTCCACGGGCGGAATAGCCGCGCTTTGCGAGTATCCGTCTTTCGACTTGAACGACGTGCCGCGCGACGATTTGGCGACGCTTTTCGAGCGTTCGAAAAGCAAGATAATATCCACGGTGTACGAGCCTGGTTCGACTTTCAAAATTTTGACGTCTGCCGCCGCGTTGGATAGCGGAAAAGTGCGCACAAGCGATAGATTTTATTGCGCAGGCTCGAAAGTGGTGGACGGCAAAAAAATACGGTGCTGGAAATCAAAAGGCCACGGCTCGATAGACTTCGGACAGGGCGTGGAGTCAAGTTGCAACTGCGTGTTTATGGAGTGCGCTTTGCGTATGGGGACAAACTCGTTTTACGATTATTTGTCGAAGTTCGGATTGTCCGCAAAGACAGGCGTTGACATGACGGGGGAAACGAGCGGAATTTTTATCGACAGAAATCTCGTCAAAAACGTCGACCTTGCGCGCATAGGTTTCGGACAAGCGGTTGCGGTTACGCCGATAGGACTGCTTGCGGCTACGTCGAGCGTGATAAACGGCGGGATAAAAGTTGCTCCGCACGTGATGAGCGAGATAAAATCCTCAAACAGAGTTGTGGCTAGCTACGGCATATCCGGCGGCGAAAGGGTGATTTCTTCTCAAACGTCCGACACCATGCGCGAGCTTTTGCAAAGGGTGGTTACGACGGGAAGCGGAAAGGGCGCATACGTGCCGGGATATAAAATTTTGGGCAAAACGGGTACGGCGCAAAAATACGAAAACGGTCAAATCGCAAGAGGGAAATATATCTCGTCGTTCCTCGGCTTTTCGGTGAGCGAGGGCGCAAACTACGGAGTGCTGTTTATCGTCGACGAGCCGAAAGGATATATGTATTACGGTTCGCTTGTCGCCGCGCCTATGGTGGGGGACATTTTCGAGAGCATATTCGCACATCTTGCAATCGCACCCGAATATACGGGAGAGGAAAAGAGCATAATCGGCGAAGAATTTATTTTGCCGTCTTTTGAGGGTATGAGCGTCCTCGGCGCAAAGAATCAACTTTCAAAGCTCGGTTTATACTGTGAAATCGACGGCGAAGGGGATACGGTCAAGGGACAATATCCGCTTGCAGGCGTAAAAGTGGACAAGCGAAACGCAGTGCTTTTGCTCACCTGAAAAGCGAAAAGATTTTCCGTTTTTGTCTAAGATTGCGGTTGGGTTGATAAAGTTTTCTACACTCATTATTATGAGTGTATCAATCCTTGGAGGACGCAACTTATGAAACTTGAAAACTTGCTTTACGGCGTAGAAATCCAAAAGACGAACGTGGACTTGAATACGGAGATAAAAGAAATAAAAATAGATTCGAGAAAAGTCGAAAAGGGCGATTTGTTCGTCTGTCTCGAAGGCGTAAACGACGACGGAAACAATCATATCGGCGAGATAGATTGCGCCTTTGTCGCGCTCACCGAAAAAGAGCCGAAAAACGCAAAATTCGTGCTTGTAAAAGACGCGAGAAAAGCGTATGCGCAAGTGTGCGAAAACCGCTTTTTGCGACCGCTTGAAGGCATGAAATTCGTGGCGGTCGTCGGCACGAACGGCAAGACTTCCACCGCGCATTATATCGATTCGATTTTGTCTTTTGCCGGTGTAAAAACCGGGCTTATCGGCACGGAAGGGCACTATATTCTCGGCGAAAAAGTCGGGCAAAGTCTGACGACGCCCGATCCCTTCGAACTTAACGAATTGGTTTTCAAAATGCGAACGAGGGGCGTTGACGTCGTGATTGCCGAGGTCAGCGCGCACGCGATATATCTTGAAAAACTAGGGGATATAAAGGCGGACGTTGCCGTCTTGACCAACGTATCGCAGGACCATCTCGATTATTTCAAGGATTTTGCAAACTATCAAAGCGTAAAGATGTCTTATTTCGAG
This sequence comes from Firmicutes bacterium CAG:475, assembly GCA_000434435.1. Taxonomy (GTDB): domain Bacteria; phylum Bacillota; class Clostridia; order Christensenellales; family CAG-917; genus CAG-475. The sequence goes on along the minus strand of FR895608.1, from coordinate 22,055 downwards.
GACGGACACGCAAGGACGGCAGTCGTAAACGTTGACGACGAAAGCGGACGTATCCTTCTCAAACGCCTCGAAGACAAACCCGACGTAAAAGCGGTGAGTTTCGGCTTGTACAATCCTGCCGATTGCTTTGCGGTGAACGTCGCGGAGGATATAGACGGAGTGCGATTCATTGCAAATCTCAACGACGAAATCGTTGAAGTAAAGTCCTCGCTGTACGGCGAATTTAACGTCTACAATCTGCTCGGCGCGATGAGCGTATGTTCGCTGCTCGGAATAAGCGGTGAAACGCTTATGCACGCCGTGAGAAAAATCAAGGCGGTCAAGGGCAGGTTTTCGGTTTTGCACACCGAAAAAGGCACGGTTATCGTCGATTTCGCGCACACTCCCGAAGGACTTAAAAACTTGCTTTCAACCGCTCGGACGATAACGAAATCGAGGCTTATAACTCTGTTCGGTTGCGGGGGCGAACGTGACAAAACAAAGCGTGCGCAAATGGGCAAAATCGCGTCGAAATACAGCGATTTTATAGTGCTTACAAGCGACAATCCTCGAAGTGAGGACGCTCTTGACATCATCAGACAAATCGAGTGGGGAGTGAGTATAAAAGACGTAAAGTGCATCGTGGACAGACCCGAAGCGGTGCGGTTTGCTCTTTCGGAAATGGAAGAGGGCGACACTCTCGTGCTTGCCGGCAAAGGCAACGAAAATTATCTTGAAATCAAAGGCAAAAAAATACCATACAGCGATTTCGATATGGTGGCGAGGTACGCAAGATAATGAGCGGCCTCGTAAAAATACTTTTGTACTTCGTTGCGTCGGTTGCGCTGTCCTTGCTCGTTGCGCCGCTCGTGATAAAAATCATGCGCAAGCTCAAAGCAAAGCAAACCGTGCTGGGCTACGTAAAGCAACACGAGCATAAAAGCGGTACACCGACTATGGGCGGATTTATTTTTCTCTTGCCGACGATCGTGTTTTCGCTTGTGGAATTTCAGCGTTTTTCACTTGTTGCCGCCGCGTTGTCGGCAGGCTTTTGCGTGCTGGGATTCCTTGACGATTTTATCAAAATCCGTTACGCCCGAAACCTCGGATTGAAGCCCTATCAAAAGATAATCGGACAACTCGGATTGAGTTTTGCGGCAGGCTGGTTCGCGTATGCGTCGAAGGACGTGGGTAGCGCGATAAACTTGCCTTTTTCGACGTTTACGCTAAATATGAGTTGGGGCATTATTCCTTTCGTTATGCTCGTGTACGTTGCAACCACCAACTGCGTCAACCTCACCGACGGGCTGGACGGTCTTGCAGGGTACACGTCCGTCGCATACTTTTTGTGGTTTGCGATACTCGTATATTTTATATACGACGACGCGGTGAAGGCAGGAAATAGCGAGTATGCAAAAGAGGCTTTGTCTCTATGCGTGTTTTCGGTGTCAATGCTCGGAGGACTGCTCGGTTATCTCGTTTTCAATGGCTATCCGGCAAAGATAATGATGGGGGACACAGGCTCGCTTGCTTTGGGTGCGGCGTGCGCTTCGGTTGCGGTTTTTTCAAAAAATCCGCTTTTAATCGTCACGTCGGGCATAATGTACGTGCTCTCCGGCATATCAGTTATATTGCAGGTGCTTTACTACAAGCTCACGAAAAAACGGATATTTCTTATGGCTCCGTTTCATCACCACTTGGAGATGAAGGGACTGCACGAGTCGAAAATCGTGACGATATATTTCGTTTGCAGCATGGTAGGGGGCGCGCTGACGCTGATATTTGCGAGGGCGATATGAATTTTGTCGGAAGAAAAGTCGTGGTGTATGGCGCGGGCGCAAGCGGTATTTGCGCATACGAATTGTTGAGAGAAAAGGGTGCGAGAGCCATCGTCTACGATGACGATCCTTCACGCGATCGCGCGACGAACTCCGTCGGCGTGTTTAAAGACGCCGATATAATCGTGTTGAGCCCCGGTGTGAATCCGAACAAGGATTTTCTCTTGGACGCGCGGCTTGAAAACAAAATCGTTACGAGCGAACTAAATCTCGCATCGAGCGTATGCGCCGCAGAGCAAATCGCCGTTACCGGCACGAACGGAAAAACCACCACGACGATGCTTATCGACCATATTTTGAAAAGAGCCGGCATACATTCGCACGCTGTCGGCAATATCGGCGTGCCGTTTTCCTCAATTGCGGACAAGCTGGACGCAACCGAAACCGCTGTTATAGAAGCAAGCAGTTATCAACTTGAAAACAGCGTCGGTTTTTCTCCCGAAATCGCGGTTTTGCTCAACGTAAAGCCCGACCATATGACGAGACATCTAACGATGAAAAACTACGAAAACGCAAAGGCGAATATCTTTCGCGCGCAAAGCGAAAGCGACTATCTCGTCTACAATGCCGATGATGATATCGTCAGAAATATGGCAAGCGAGGCGGTGTCGCAAAAAGTGCCGTTTTCGACCGAGCATATCGAACCGTCGGGCGCATACGTATCTTCCGACTTTCTGTGTTTCCGAGGAAATCCGATTGTGCCCGTCGACGAAATCGATTTCAAGGGAGAAGAATTGCAAAACGCGCTTGCGGCGGTTGCGACGTGCATGATAAAGGGAGTTTCGGCATTTTGCACAGCGTCCGCACTTGCGGATTTCAAACGTCCGTCGTATCGTCGTCAGCTGGTTGCAATCGCAGAGGGCGTGTACGTGTACAACGACAGCAAGTCCACCAACGTGTCCGCATGCCTGTGCGCGTGTACGAGCGTGGGAGATTGCGTGCTTATGCTCGGCGGTCGGAAAGGGGAGGAAAATTTCGACGAGCTTTTTTCAAAACTGCCCTCAAGCGTAAAGGCGATTACCGTTCAGGGCGAGAATGCCGAAACAATTCTCAAAAGCGCAAAAACTTTCGGATTTAAAAATATCCGCAAACATGACGATTTGCAAAGTGCGATAGCGTCCGCATTCGAACTTGCAAAGAAGTTTAAAACGGAAAGCATACTTTTTTCGCCTGCGAGCAAGAGTTTCGACTTGTACGCAAACTTTGAAGAGAGAGCAAAAAAATTCGACTCTCAAATTGCCGATTATCTTGCAAAAAGATGACGGAGTTTTCGACTTTTACGAATATGCGCGCAGGCGAGCGCGCAATTGATATGCGTGCAAAGCGCGCATACAAGCGAGCGCGCACAGGCACGCGTAAAACGAGTGCGCAAGGCGTTTTGCAAGATTTGAAACTGTCCGTTCTCGGCAAAGGCAAAGTCGACAGACCTCTTGCGATTGTTGCGATTTTGCTCAGCCTTTTGGGGCTTGTTTTCATTTATTCCGCCTCGTGTTATTCGGCAAAAGTGCAAACGGGGGATGCGTTTCGCTACGTAAAAACGCAAGCTGTTGCGCTTGCGATAGGAGTGCTTTTGAGCGTGCTTTTGTCAAACGTAAAAGCGCAAACGCTCAAAAAGTTTTCGCCGTTTTTGTATCTTGTGGGACTTGCGCTTTTGGGTGCGGTGTTTTTGCCCGTCGTAGGCGTTGAAAGTTACGGCGCGAAAAGGTGGCTGAATCTCGGATTTTTTACCATACAGCCCAGCGAATACGCCAAGTTTTTTATGGTTATGGCAATTTCGGCATACGCAAGCCAAAGGGATATGAGCAAGTTTGCGAATGTGCTTTTCGTGCTGTTTTTGGGTGGCGCGACGTGCGTTCTTATCATGCTCGAACCCAACATGTCCATAACGATGTGCGTTGTCGGCGTGATATTCATTATGCTTTTTGCAAGCGGCGCGAAAGTCAAACATCTTGCGTTGCTCGTATTGCCCGTGATTGCCGGAGCGGTGGTGCTTATCGTCGTCGAGCCGTATCGCATGCAACGACTTTTGGCGTTTTTGGACCCGTGGAAATCTCCGCTCGAAGAGGGTTATCAGCTTATACAATCCTACTATGCTTTGGGAAGCGGCGGACTTTTCGGAGTTGGGCTTTTCGCGTCGAGGCAGAAATATTTGTTTTTACCATTTGCCGAGAGCGATTTTATATTGTCCGTCGTCGGTGAAGAAACGGGCATATTCGGCATTGCCGCGATTATGATTTTGTTTTTTATTTTCGCAAAGCGCGGACTCAAAATCGCAAGGGAAGCGTCGGACAGATATTCGTGTTATCTTGCGCTCGGCATAACCGCGGTTACGAGCGTGCAAGCCATGCTCAATATGGCGGTTGTTTGCGGCGCGATTCCTCCGACGGGATTGCCGTTGCCGTTTATGAGCGCGGGCGGAAGTTCGCTTGTTGCGTATCTATGCGCCGTAGGCGTGCTTGAAGGAATTGCAAAAAATTCCATGCCGTACGTGAGTTTGAAAGACTTTTCGGCATAAGCGCAAGCGCACGTTTGCGCGCGTGAGTGGCACGAAAGGAAATTTTTCGAGCATAGTTTATATCGAGGGAAGTATGTCGAATCAGTATTTGAAAATTATCGGTGGAAATTCGCTTTCGGGACGAGTTGAAGTGCACGGCGCAAAAAATGCGGTTTTGCCTATTCTTGCCGCCGGAATTTTGACGAGCGAGGACGTTATCGTGCAAAATTGTCCGTACATATCCGACGTTGACGCAATGGCGATTTTGCTTGAAGAGTTGGGCGCGGAAGTGATACGAAACGGGAGAAATATCATCGTGCGCGGACAGGCAACGCACGCGCGAGTGGACGATTTGCATTGCAAAGATATGCGTTCTTCTATGTTTATGCTGGGCGCGCTTTTGGCAACTCTCGGAGAGGTGGAAACCAATTTTCCCGGCGGTTGCTCGATAGGACTTCGTCCTCTCGACATACATCTTGACGGTTTGAAAAGAATGGGCGCGACGGTCGAAATGACCAAAAGCGGAATACGCTGCACCGCAAAGTCGCTTATCGGGGCAAAAATTCTTATGAAATATCCAAGCGTAGGCGCAACGGAAAATCTTATGATGTGCGCAACGCTCGCAAAGGGAAGAACGACGCTCGTCAACTGTGCCAGAGAACCCGAAATAATTTCGCTTGCGGAGTGTTTGCGATCGATGGGAGCGAAAATAAGCGGCGACGGTACGTCGGTGATGAAAATCGAGGGAGTAAAGCGACTTTTCGGAACGCGGTTTTCGCCTATCGGAGATAGAATAGTGGCGGGAACCGTTGCGTGCGCAACCGCGCTTTGCGGCGGCGACGTCGAAATCGACGGAGCAAACGTAAATCATCTCGGAGCAGTGATCAATTGTTTGCAAAGCAAAGATTGTAAAATCGACGGGGACGATACCTATATGCGCGTGCGCTCGACAGGGCGCATACACGGCGTGCACGCGCAAAGTGCTCCTTATCCGCTTTTTCCGACGGATATGCAACCGCAATTGCTTTGCGCTTCGTGCTTTTCGGACAGCGTGAGCGTGATAAGAGAAACGGTGTTTGAAAACCGATTCGCCCATGTGAAAGAAATGCAAAAGTTGGGTGCAAAGATAAACGTTCGGGGCGATACGGCAACGATATTCGGGTGTGAAAAATCAGATTCGCCGTATTTGATAAAGGGCGGAAGCGTGGTTGCAAGCGACCTTCGCGCAGGGGGTGCTCTTTGCATTGCGGCATTGAAAATAAAAGGCGAAAGCAAGGTGTACGGAGTCGAGTTTATAGACAGGGGCTACGAGAGAATAGAAGACGTGTTTTGCTCGCTGGGCGGATACGTTTTGCGCACAAAAGACAGATAAGTATCGCTATGTTTGCGATAAAGTGGCAATTTTGACAAAAAATGCACCGAATAAACACTTTTTGATAAAAATCCGTTGACACGATAAGTATTTTATATATAATAATATTATAAATAATGCGCGCGATAGCGTGTTTTTTAGAAAAAAAGAGGAAGAATATGGGTTCGATTTTCACAAAAGACATAGCCGTTTTGGACGTCAACTCTCGCCTTGTCAGCGCAATCGTGGGCGCAAAGAGGGCGCAGAGCGTTTTCGGCATTAAGTCTGTCGTCGAAAAACAACACCAAGGTTATGAAAACGGCGAGTGGTTTGACGAGCAAGAAACGGTGCAAATCGCAAAAGCCGTTTTGCTCGAAGCCATGAAGGAAGCGGACTCGCGCACCAAACGTCTTTTCATCGGCGTTCCGGCAGAGTTCGTTACGGTGGTCACCAAAGAAGTTTCCGTGCGCCTTGACAGAGAGCGCAGAGTCATAGACGACGACATATCTTATCTTCTCAAAAAGGGCGACGATTTCGATCACGACAAGTTTTTGACGATAAACACTTCGGCAATCTATTTTTCGGTTGACGGAGAGGACAAAATATATTCCGACGTCCGCGATATGGAGGCGACGACGGTGGAGGCTTGCGTAAGCTATATGCTTTGCGAAACGTCCTTCGTCAAGATGTTCGACACCGTTGCAACCGAGCTTGGTTTCACCGACGTCAGATACGTTGCGACTTGTTGGGCGGAGTGCATGTCCCTTCTCGAAAAAGAGCAACGCGACAACGTGTATATGCTCATCGACATCGGATATTTGTCATCGTCGGTATGCTTGGCAAAGGGCGACGGCATCCTGGATATGAAGTCGTTTTCTATGGGCGGAGCGCACATTTGCGCGGATATATTCGAGGCTTTGGACGTTCCTTTCGAGATGGCGGAAGAGGCAAAACGCCTTGTGGATCTCAACCTCAATTACAGCGACGAAGCGGTGCTTGTCAGCGACGGTGAAAACGCTGTTTACGCACAAGACGCTTGCGAGATCGCAAAGAACAGACTTGACCTATTCGCAGAAATTTTGAGCGACATATTCAAGGAAATCGAGGACGACGCTCCCTCGTATATGTCGGTTTATCTCACCGGCGAGGGCGTTGCCGCAATGAGAGGCGCAAAAAAATATCTGAGCGAACAGCTCGGCAAAAACATTGAAATCATCACTCCGAAACTTCCCGGTTTCGTCAAACCGGAGGACAGCTCAAAAGCGTCGCTTTTGGTTATGGCCGACAATCTGTCGAAATTCGATTTCGGAGCGTTTTTAAAAAAGTTATTCAACGGAGGTAAAAAATGATAGATTTTGAAAAATTCGGTTGGACACCGAGCGATGAAACTTCTTCCGAGGAAGAAGAAACAGTGCAAGAGGAAGTTGTTGAAGAGCCGGTAGAGGAAGTTCAACACGAGGAATCGCACGAGGAGTATCAACCCGTTTCTCAAAAGAAACCCGGCAAGGCGAATATCGTCGTCGTCGGCGTTGGCGGTGGCGGAAACAACGCTGTCAACAACATGATTAGAGCAGGCATCAAGAGCGCAAGTTTCGTGGTTATGAACACGGATATGCAAGCACTCAACATGTCGCTTGTTCCTCCGCATTGCAAAATTCAACTCGGCGCAAATATGACGGGTGGTTTGGGCGCAGGCTCCGACCCCGAAATCGGCAGAAAAGCCGCCGAAGAATCTCGTGAACGCATCAAAGCCGCACTCAAAGACATAGACCTTTTGTTTATCACCGCAGGTATGGGCGGTGGCACGGGTACAGGTGCCGCTCCCGTGATTGCAGAGATTGCAAAATCCATGAATATTCTCACCGTTGCCGTTGTTACAAAGCCGTTCAACTTCGAGGGTGCGCAACGTATGAAGAATGCGGAAGAGGGTATCAAAAACCTCAAAAACTTCGTGGATACGCTCCTTGTTATCCCAAACCAAAAACTTATCGAAGTGCTTGACAAAAACATTTCCTTCAAGCGCGCGTTCGAAATCGCCGACGACGTGTTGCGTCAAGGCGTTCAAGGCGTGAGCGACGTCATTGCAAATCCCGAACTTATCAACCTCGACTTTGCCGACGTGCGTACAATCCTTTCCAACAAAGGTCTTGCTCACATGGGTATCGGCTACGGCAAGGGCGAAAAGAGAGTCATCGAGGCAGTGCGCGGCGCAGTGTTCAGTCCTCTTCTTGAAACGGACATCGAGGGCGCAACCGGCATCATCGTCAACATCACCGGCGGCGACGACATGCTCCTTGGCGAAGTCACCGAGGCTTGCGACATCGTCAAACAAGTTGTCGATCCCAGCGCAAACATCATTCTCGGTACGGCGTTCGTTCCCGACAAAAAGGACATCGAAATCACCATCATCGCAACGGGATTTGTGGATAGAAACCTTGCTCCTGCAAGAAGCAGCGCACCTCAACCTCAAAAATCTTTCGCAACCGCGCTTTCTCAAGCGGCGGCAACCGAGGAAGAGAAGGAAGAAGAACAACCCGCTCAACAAGAACAACCCGTGTTCAATCAAGACATCTTTGCCAATAGACCCGTGTTCGGTCAAATGCAAAGACCCGTCGCAACTCCCGAACCGGTACAACCCGTAGTGCAACCGGTTGTTCAACCCGCTCCCGCACCTCAACCCGTTATGCAAGAGAGCGAAATTCAATCTTCGAGAATCGACGTCACCAAAAAACAAGTGCCCGCATTCCTTCGCAGATTGAAGAGAGATCGCGACTAATTCGAAATTTGCAAAATCGGTATTCTAATCCGTTAAAATTTGAATTTTTATAGTTTAAATACAAAAAAATCCTCGTGAAAATCATGAGGATTTTTTTTTGTGCCTTACGACAAGGAAAGAAAGATATTTCAACTCTTTTGAAATAAACTTTGCTTGTGAGTGTGTACGTGGAACTTGTCATATTCAACAATCTTGCCGTCGATTTGTTTATATCTCTCTCGACGCTTGTTATACGGCGAAAGAGAATAGGCAAGTTTCGTCTTGCGTGCTGTTCGATTTTGGGTGCGATCGTTGCAACCGCTTACGCCGTTGTCCCGAAATTTGGGCAGATTTTGATTAAAATTTTGCTTGCGCCTATCCTTTGTCTTATCCTTGCAAAATGCGATGGGGAAAACGTGAAAGTCAAGATTGTCGATTATTTGAAAACGCTTTGTTGCTTTTGCCTTGTTACGTATTTTACGGGCGGTATCGTCTACGGATTGTCCTTTGCACTCGGAATAGATATAAAATCCTATGCGACGCTCGGAATAGTGGCTCTTGCGTGTACTTCGGTTATCGTTTGCGCGCTCCTTATTGCCAAAAAGAAGAGTTCGAGCGGAAAAGCCGTTGTAGGCGTCACTATAACTCTTGACGGTGAAAGCATCTTGCTAAAAGGGCTATGCGACAGCGGAAATCTGCTCACCGACGACGCGAGCGGTTTGCCCGTTATGATTCTTTCAAAATCCGCGTGTCAAAAAATCGGTAAAACTCAAATAGAGGGCTTTGCCACGGTAAAGACGGTTGCAGGGGAAAAGTGTATGCCGGTTGTAAAATTCGACAGCGTAAAAGTGGGCAACGTGCCTAAAAACGCACTTGGCGCGATGAGCGACTCGGTGTTCGGCGATTATGATGTGATACTGCAAAATTCGATGTTCTAAACAGTTGAATTTGCATTTGCGTCATTGTCGATAAAAAAAAATCGTCCAAGTATCGTCGCCGCTTTGCCAGATATGGCAATTTGATTGTAATAAAAACGAGAAATACGGAGAAAATATATGAAAGGCAAAATCAAAGCGTTGTTTCAAAGGCTTCTTGAAAAGCTGGGACTAAAAGAAAAATCTTTTGTCAACTACATATCGCAAGGCAATTCGCTGCCGTCGCCGCTCACGCCCGACGAAGAAGCGGAAACGGTAAGAAAGTTTCTTGCAGGCGACGAAGAGGCAAGATTATCTCTTATCGAGCACAATTTGCGCCTTGTGGTGTACATCGCAAAGAGATTTGACAACACCGGCGTCGATATGGACGATCTCGTGTCTATCGGCACGATAGGGCTTATCAAAGCGGTGGGGAGCTACAATCCCGACAAGAACATAAAACTTGCCACTTTTGCGTCGAGGTGCATAGAAAACGAAATCCTGATGCATTTGCGAAAGACGGGAAAGCAGCGTGCGGAAGTGTCGCTTGACGAACCGTTGAACGTGGATTGGGAAGGGAATATGCTTCTTCTTTGCGACATCATAGGCACGGATGCCGACGCCGTGTACAACAAGGTTGAAGCAAGCGACGAAAAGCAAATACTAAAAGACACGTTTGACAAGCTTCCGCAGAGAGAGAGGCAAATCCTCGAACTTCGTTTCGGACTTTACGGCAAGGACGAAATGACGCAAAAAGAAATTGCCGACATGATGGGTATATCGCAATCTTATATCTCGCGACTTGAAAAAAAGATTGTGGACAATTTGAAAAAAGATATGCTAAAACTTGGTTAAATATGTTCGGTTTTATGCGAACGCCGAGCGTATATAACGCTCGAAAGTGGCAAAATCGCATATCTAAACCTGCAAAATTGTTTTTGTGCTTTGCTTGCAAGCTACATACTTCTCAAAGGAGGCTTGTATGGGCAAAGTTCAAATCTGCGGTATCGACACTTCGACGCTCCCCAAGATAAGCGCAAAAGAATGTGACGAATTGCTGCTCAAAATCAAAAACGGAGATAAGGATGCGCGCGACTTGTTTTTGCGTGCCAATATGCGACTCGTACTGTCTTGCGTCGGCAGGTTTTCGAAATCGGCAGAGAGTGCGGACGATTTGTTTCAGGTCGGTATGGTGGGGCTTTTGAAGTCCCTTGAAAACTTTGACGTCAATCTCGACGTGCGTTTCTCAACCTATGCAGTGCCTATGATAATCGGCGAGATGCGCAGGGCAATCCGCGATCGAACGACGGTGAAGGTGTCACGGAGCATGCGCGACACCGCCTACAAAGCTTTGAAGGCGCGCGAGGAATTATCGCGTTTCAACGCAAACGATCCGACTATGGTCGAGATTGCAGAGGAAATCGGAGTTCCGCTATCGGAGGTTGCGTGCGCTTTGGATGCGGTGAGCGAGCCGGTATCCTTTTACGAGCCCGTGTACAACGATTCGGAGGAAGGGCAGGAGCTTATCGACCAACTTGCCGACAAAAAGGAAACGAGCGAAAATTGGACGGAAAAAATTGCGCTGTACGAGGCTTTGAAAGACGTCCCGGAAAGAGAAATGCAAGTCGTGCGACTGCGCTATTTCGACGGGAAAACGCAAATCGAGATAAGCAAACTTGTGGGGATATCGCAAGCGCAGGTATCGCGTCTTGAAAAGTCCGTGATAAAACGTATCAGAGCGTGTATGAATTGAGCCATTGCATAAGTAGAGTTGTATCTAATATGTATATAAATAAATTTTAAATTTTACAAATGTAATGTGCGCATAAAAAGCAGTCGGCAAAATATCGGATAAACAGATGTAAAAACGGCGAAACGATATTGAAAAAACACGGTTAATTCCGTGTTTTTTCAATATGAAATATCCTTATTTTGTTCTTGATTTTGCGTATCCGCGTCGCTCATAGTCGAAGCGTAATTGCCGACAAGCTCCACAAGGACTGCGTCCGCGCCGATTTTCATAATGCGATTCCACGGAATATAAATCGTATCCGCACTAGTGATACTTTTAATTATGCTTTTTTTGCCGGGCACGACAATTCCGCACACGTTTCCGCAGCTTGAAAAAATCAAATCGCAGGCTTTGCCGAGTTCTTTGCCGTCTGCGACGTTTATGACGCTTTTTCTTGTTAGTTCCGCAAATGAGTACTGGCGTTGGTTCATACTAAATCATATTCGTCGCATATACGTTTATTCCTTAAAATGCGACGATTTCGACAATATCTTGCATAAAAATCGCATTTTTGACGGCGAATTGTGTGCAAACGGCGCGCAAAGCCACTAAATATGGTATTTTTTGAAAAATTAATGTTTACTTTTTTCATAATACGTTGTATAATATTCGCAATAATAGTCGAGGTAGATTGACAGATGAAATGTATATATTGCGGTAGTATGGACAGCAAGGTTGTGGATTCACGCCAAAACGAGGACGGCACTTCCATCCGTCGTCGCAGAGAATGTGTGGTGTGCGGAAAGCGTTTTACGACTTATGAAACCGTTGAGTCCACTCCCGTCATGGTCATCAAAAAAGACGGTTCTCGTCAAGCGTTTGATTTGAACAAAATCAAAATCGGAATCATGAAGGCATGTGAAAAACGTCCCATTTCAATGTCCTCGATAGACAGACTCGTGGGGGACATCCAACGCAAAGTTCTCAATTCGCTCGATCAAGAGATTTCTTCGACGGCTCTCGGAGATATGGTTATGGAAGGATTGAAGGGCATAGACGAAGTCGCATACGTCCGCTATGCTTCCGTACACCGTCAATTTAAGGACATCAACACTTTGCTCGACGAAATCGAAAGCCTTGTAAAGCTTAAAGAAGAGATGACAAAGAAAGAGAACTGACCACTCGGCTCATCCGCGCTTGTCGTAGGAGTATAAATTTTTACGATAGACAAAAATTCGAAGCACAAAAGAAAAACGCTCTTTTCAGGGCGTTTTAATTTTGCGGATATTGACGTTTATGCTTGTCTGCAAATGGAGATTTTTTCAATCGAACTTGATTGTTCGTTTAGGTCAAATCTTCCTTGTTTACCGACTTTTTGATTTTTTCGAGTGCTTTTTTCTCGATTCTGGACACATAGGAGCGTGAAATGTTAAATTTTTTTGCGACTTCGCGTTGCGTCAGCGCGCCGGTGTTTTCAAGCCCGTATCGCATTTTTATGATTTCGTATTCGCGTTTGTCGAGCACGGATTTCGTGATTGCGGTCAGCTTTTCCATCATTATCGAGTTTTCAACGTCCTCGATGACGTTCTGGTCGGATTCGAGCATATCCATGATAACCAGTTCGTTTCCGTCCTTATCAACGCCTATCGGCTCGTTGAGCGACACGTTGGAGCGGTGCTTTTTTGTGGTGCGCATCGTCATCAGAATTTCATTTTCGATACAACGCGAAGCGTAGGTCGCAAGCGAAGTGCCTTTGTCGCTTTTGAAGCTCTCAACGGCTTTTATAAGCCCGATAGAACCGATTGATATAAGTTCGTCGTTGTCACCGTAGTTGGCGTATTTTTTTGCGATGTGCGCAACAAGACGAAGATTGTGCTTGACAAGGATTTCTTTTGCATCCTTGTCGCCTTTTGCGCTCAAAACGAGGTATTCTTGCTCCTTTTCTTTGGACAACGGCTTCGGAAAAGAACTCTTTTCCGTCATATAGGAAGAAAATATGATGAGATTTTTCAAAAGAGTCAGCAAGTTTTCCAAAGCCATTTAAGTCCTCCGAGCTGTATATTTTATGGAGTAGGCTTGCAAAAATTGACAATAATCGACAAAGCGCAAAAAACATTTTTGCAAAACGATTTGAATGTGTTGACAGATTGCGTATTTGGTTTTATAATCCAACAGGTCGCGGGGGTACAAAACTTCTCGCGACGGAAATATCGATGCGTAAAATAATAAATTATTTTATACACTCGTCAAAATTATCACATATTTCGAGGTAGAAATGAGAAAATACGACATTTGCATCGTCGGCGCAGGTCCTGCGGGTATATTTACGGCAATCGAACTTTTGCGCAACGGCAGCAACAAAAAAATGTGCATCATCGAGAAGGGACAACCCGTTGAAAAGCGCGTATGCCCTAAAACTTTCGGCGGTGAGTGCCGCAACTGCAAACCTTATTGCCATATTACGACCGGTTTTTCGGGCGCAGGCGCGTTTTCGGACGGCAAACTTTCTCTTTCATACGAGGTAGGCGGCGAGCTTCCGCAACTCATCGGAGCGGATAAGGCGCAGGAACTTATCGATTACACCGACAAAATTTATCTCGAATTCGGTGCGGACGAGCATATCGAAGGGCTCGGAAACGAACAAAAAGTCAAAGAAATCCGCAAAAAAGCAATTCAGGCAGGCTTGAAGCTCGTTGATTGCCCCATACGCCATCTCGGCACCGAAAAAGCGCACGACTTGTATTTAGCAATCGAAAATTATTTGCGCGACAACGGCGTCGACCTTATATTCGGCAGACAATGCGACAACATCATTCTTGACGGCGACGTTTGCAAGGGTGTTTATATCGAAGACAGCAAGGGCGGCAACAAAGAAGAAATTTATGCCGACAAAACCATCATCGCAACGGGCAGACGCGGTGCGGATTGGCTTGAAAAGATGTGTGCGGAACACAATATCGCGCACGCACCCGGCGTTGTCGACATCGGCGTGAGAGTGGAGGTTCGCAACGAGATTATGGAAGAAGTCAACGACGTGCTTTACGAGTCCAAACTCATCGGATATCCCGAACCTTTCAAGAACAAAGTGCGTATTTTCTGCCAAAACCCCGGCGGATTCGTGTCGCAAGAGAACTACGACAACGATCTTGCAGTCGTCAACGGACACAGCTACAAAGAAAAGAAGAGCGACAACACAAACCTTGCAATCCTTTGCTCACATTCCTTCACGGAGCCGTTTAAAGAGCCTATTGCATACGCTCAACGCGTGGGCGAGCTTACCAACATGCTCGGCGCAGGCAAAATCATGGTGCAACGCTACGGCGATATTTTGAGCGGAAAGCGTACTTGGCAAAGAGAACTCGGCTTCTCGAACGTCCGTCCCACGCTTAAAGACGCGGTTGCGGGCGACATCACCGCAGGTATGCCGTACAGAGCAATGCTCAACATCATCAACTTCATTCAAGCGGTTGACAAGGTTGTGCCGGGCTTTGCAGGATACGAAACTTTGCTTTACAGCCCCGAACTCAAATTTTACAGCAACAAAATCAAGATGGACGATCACCTCAACACGTCCATACACGGTTTGCATTGCCTTGGCGACAGCAGCGGCTGGACGAGAGGTCTTATGATGGCTTCGGTTATGGGCGTATATATGGCGCGCAATATATTGGAAGCAGAGAAGAACAACTGATTTATTAGGCTTGCGTCAAGTTGCAAGCGATACGATTTTTGAAAAGTGCGAGCGCATTTGCGTTCGCTTTTTCTTTTACATAAATTTACAAGGGATAAAATTTACCGTTTGCGCAAGATAAGCGTATGCAGACAAATGATAAGGAAAACTATTCGAAAACGCAAAGAAGGGTGCTTGCCGTTATTGTGGCAACAATACTCTTTTGCGGTGTTTTTGCGCTTATAAGCAATATAAGTGTTCTAAAAAACATCGAAATTAAAAATACTTTTGATAAAAACAGCGTTGAAATTCTTGAAAATTCACCGTTTGACAAATTTAATTTATGCACACATCAAGAGAACGATTACGTGCGGATAGGCGGCAATCCTATCGGCATAAGCATAAAAAGCGAAGGTTTAATCGTGGTTGACAAAGGGAGTGTGCAAACGCAAAACGGCGAAGTTTCGCCTTTTAAAAAATCAATCATTTCAAACGGCGACGTGCTTTTGAGTGTAGACGGTAAAAACGTCAAATCAATATATATGCTCAAAACCTTGCTTTCGGAATTGAAATCGTCAAACGTCAAAATTGAGTTTTTACACAATAATCGGCGCGTTTTCGAAAACGTTTCGTGCGCAAAGGATAAAATCGACGGACAGTATAAGCTCGGTCTTGCGCTCAAAGAAGACGTTGGAGGCGTCGGGACGTTGACTTTCGTTACAAAAGATGGCAATTTTGCCGCACTCGGACATCAAATAAGCGACGGAATCGTCAAAGTTGACGATTTGAAAGAAGGAAATATTTTCAATGCGTCCGTAAGCGGTGTCGTCAAAGGTGAGAGAGGAAAAGCCGGAGGACTGGTTGCGGACGTAAACAGATTGTCAAAGAGCGTCGGAGAGGATTGGGG
>FR895608.1:0-6393 GCA_000434435.1 Firmicutes bacterium CAG:475 | reverse complement strand
GAGCGTCGGAGAGATTTGCGACAACACGCAGATTGGCATTTACGGCAAATACGAAGGGGATTTTGAGGGCGATTTGTACAGAATTGCCGCAAAAGGCGAGGCAAGAATAGGCAAAGCGCAAGTTTTGACGACGATTGAGGGCGCCGCGCCGAAGTTTTACGACGTGGAAATCGTCAAAGTCGTGTCGCAAAGTGAACCGGCAGAAAAAGGTATGGTGGTCAAAGTCAGCGACAAAGAATTGATAGAAAAGACAGGCGGTATAGTGCAAGGCATGAGCGGAAGTCCGATTGTTCAGGACGGTGTGCTGATCGGTGCTATCACGCACGTTTTTGTCCAAGATCCGACGCGCGGATATGCCGTCCATTCGAGATTTATGTTTGACAAGGCACAAAGCACAACGTGTTCGTTGCTTGACGATTTTCGAGACGAAATGCGTGTCGCGGCATAAATCGAAATGCAATTTAAGCAATTACTCGTTGCGCTTGACGCAGCGTATAAATATAGGGCGGACACTTGTCCGCCCGTCGGTGTTTTCAGACGATAATCAAGATAAAATTGATATTCTAAACAATCGAATTGAATTTTGTTGATATTGTTTTGACCGTGTGTTTTTTTTAAATCACGTTATTTTATTCGTTCGAGAGCGGTCAAAACAAATTGCTTGTTGGTTGGTTTGCCCTTATTTTCGTCAAGTGTTTCGCCGAATTCCGTGTATAAAACGTCGATATTTCCGCGCAAAAAAGCGGACGAAATCGCATTTTGTATGTCCTTTTCAACACTTGCTTTGTCAACCGAAAAATCCGATGACAAATTGACGTATCCTTTGTATTTCAAGGGAAGTATGTCCCTGCCGTCGAGCGCGTAGCATATGAGTTTTGCAAGCAGTCTATAACCTTTCAGATTTGGCTGAAATCCCAGTTTCAGCAGATACTCTTTGGTTTTGATTTCGTTTTCTTTCACAAGCGCATACTAGCATTTTCCTTGACGGTTTATTTGGCAAATAGCAAGGTATGTTAACAAATTTTCTCTTTTTTTGTCATATTCGTTGCACTAATTCATAACCTTATTGTATGCAAGGTTCTTTGCGCGTGAAGAGCGTATTATCCGCTATAAAATCGTTTGTGTCCGACAACAAAAAAGTGATTATATGCGCCACTATTATTTTTGCGCTTGGCATAACCGTAGGTGTGATTTCAGCGTTCGGAGCGGTGGGCGATGACGGATTTGAAAGAGTCGCGAGAGCCGATATGGAGTTTTCGTCCGCAAAGGTATTTTTTGTAAGCTTGCTTGCGCTTTTGGGGTGTTACATCGTGTTTTTGCTTTCGGGAATAAACGCCAAGACGATATTTTTGATTGTGATTCCGTTTTTTGCTTTGGGGTTTGTCACGGGAGAGTATTCGGTTGCGCTAATAGCGAGATACGAAACGACGGGGCTTTTAAACTTACTTTTGATTTATTTGCCGTTTTTCCTTTGTACGTTTTGCTGTTTCGTATTGTGCGCCGTTATAGCCGCAGCACCCGATTGCGCATGCTGCAAGACGGGATTAAAACCGTCGTTTGTGCAAACTGTGAAAGTGTTTGGCGCAAATGTTGCGATTGCATTTGTGTTTTTTTTAATTATCGGCGCGGTATTCAAGGTTATCGTCGTGTCCCTTTATTGAAACAAACGGTTAGAATATTGTTTTTATTGCTTGAATAATTGCATACTTTTGGAATTTTTCGGCACGCTAACAAAAAAGCGTGAGGTGAAAAATGGACAACAAACCCTTAAATAAATATGTTTTTAAGACATCGTATTTTTCAAAAACCGGTGTCATAGCGGTTGTGTGCGCACTTATTTTCGCATTTGTACTTGCAACGGTGTTCGCCGTCGGTTCGTCCGCATGTGAAGCGGCAACGGATTTCAAAACCGTCGGAAAATCCGCATATCTGGTGGACTACGCAACGGGTACGGTGCTTTACTCTCGCAAAGAAAACGAGCGTTTGCCCATTGCAAGCATGGTGAAAATTATGACGTCTTTGCTCACTCTAGAAGCAGCGGATAGAGGGGATATTTCCCTTGATGACGAAGTGGAAGTAAGTCAAAACGCAGCAAGTATGGGCGGCTCGCAAGTGTTTTTGGACGCAGGCTCGAAGCATAAAGCGAGCGAACTATTGAAAACCGTCATAGTTGCGTCCGCAAACGATTCTTGCGTTGCGCTTGCCGAGCACGTCTGCGGAAGCGTGGAAAACTTTGTCGCAAAAATGAACGCTCGCGCAAAAGAGCTTGGAATGAACGACACTTCTTTCAAAAATTGCACGGGGCTTCCTGCCGCAGAGAGCTTTTCGAGCGCAAAAGACGTGTCGATTATGTTTTCACAGCTAATAAAGCACGACAAATTCTTTGAATACGCAAAAGTTTGGCTTGAAGACTACAAACATCCCGACGGCAGAGCGACGACGATCACCAACACGAATAAACTCGTGCGATTCTACCAAGGTTGCGACGGTGGAAAAACGGGATTTACGAGCGAAGCGAAATTCTGCCTTTGCGCAACTGCAAAAAAAGCGGATATGCGCGTGATAGCGGTTGTTATCGGCGCGGAAAGCTCGAAAATCAGAAATGCGGCGGTAAGTGCGATGTTCGATTATGCTTTTGCAAATTTCTCAAACGAAATTATGCTTAAAGCAGGAGAAAATCTCGATATCAGGCTTTCGGTGTCGGGCGGTAAACAATCGGATATTGCGCTCACGGTTGACAGAAATATTGCAAGATTCGTAGCTCGTGACGACAATGCTAAATACGAAATCAAGTACGATTTGCCATCAAGCGTGAAAGCTCCGATAAAAATGGGAGATAAAGTCGGGGAAGCATACCTTCTCAAAGACAGCGTTGTCGTTGACAAAGTCGGAATAATCGCAAGCGAGGACGCGGAAAGAATGAGCTTCTTTGACGCACTCGGCGAAATCGCAAAGAACTGGTCAACCGTCAAATAAATCTCTATCTTTTTATAGAAAAAAGCGTCGGCATTGCCGATACGAAGATATAATTGCGCAAGAAAAATAAGATTTTTGAAGTTTAAAATTTCCTCTACGCCGTTGAAAATTGCAAAAAACCGCTCGAAAGGGCGGCTTTTTGCGCTTGAAATAGCATATTTTCGATTTGTTTTGACTTTTTTGCGTGCGCGTGTTAATATTTATACGCTATTTATTTTTATGAAGGTAGAAATGCAAGAGGAAGATTTGCAAACAGAGGAAGGAAAGGCTTTGCAAGAGGGTGAGAATACTCCGCAACATGCGGAAGAAACCCAAAGAGAGCAAAGCGAAACCGCACAGACCTCGCAAAATGCGGAAATCGTAGAGCCCGAAGCAATCGAGGGCGATTTTGTCGTTGCAAAACCCGAGATAGTCTATCATTTGAGCGACTTCGACGGTCCGATCCCTTTGCTTTACGAACTCATAAAAAGCGCGAAAATCGCAATCGAGGATATATTTATATCCGAGGTTACAAGCCAGTACGTCGAGATTATACGCAACACGCCAAAAGAAGAGCTTGACTTCGATTATGCGGGCGAGTTTATCACCATGGCGGCAGAGCTTGTGTACTTAAAATCCATCCGCACGCTTCCAAAAGAGGACGAGGAAATCACCGAGGACGATCCCGAATACGAGCGTCAATTGCTCATCAACAAGATCAAGGAATACGCCTTGCTTGTCGAGCAGAGCGACAAATTGCGTGAAATCGAAACTATCAACCGTTTCTATCGCGCTCCCGTGTTTACGGACAAGGACTATCGAGTTGCGCTCGTCAATTTTTCTCTTCCGAAACTTGTGGACGCATTTGCCAGAGTGCTTGCAAACGCCGCTATTCACGAACAGGAAGTCATACCCAAAAAGGTTGTCAAGGACAGATTTTCCGTGCACGAGCAAATGGAAAACATTCGCTTAATGATAAGCGTGCGCAAACAGATGAAGTTTACCGATTTGTTTGAACCCGATTACGACAAGGGCGACATCGTAACGACGTTCCTTGCCGTGCTCGAACTTTTGAAATACGGCAGACTTCGCGCCGAACAAGAGGAAGTATTCGGAGAAATAACCATATACGCGATCGAGGGTACTGAGGACGTGCCGATTGACTTTGAGGAGGGTGACGATGGAAAATATTGAAAACGTTGTCGAGGCTATTATTTTTGCAAGCGGATCAGCTATTTTGAAAAGCGATATTTGCGAAAAAGTGCCTGAACTCACCACGCAAAAACTCAATTCTATCATTAAATCTCTTCAAAAAAGATACAGCGAAAATTGCGGTATCGTGCTTTTGGAATTCAACG
This sequence comes from Firmicutes bacterium CAG:475, assembly GCA_000434435.1. Lineage (GTDB taxonomy): Bacteria > Bacillota > Clostridia > Christensenellales > CAG-917 > CAG-475. Next base: position 2,080 of record FR895608.1, on the reverse strand, counting down.
GAAAAGTGCAATTTTCCTCAAATCCCAAGTACGGCGATACGGTTGCGGACGTGTTGACTCCATTGCGCGAGAAAGAGCTTACAAAAACTCTTCTCGAAGTGCTTGCGACAATTGCTTACAAGCAACCTATCACGCGTCTTGAAATCGACGAAATGAGAAGCAACAAGAACTCCGAATACGCGCTTACCGGTCTTTTGAAAGCAGGGCTTATCGAGGCTGTGGGAAGGAAGGAAACCGTCGGCAGACCTCTTCTTTACGGCACTACGGACGAGTTTTTGAAGAAATTTCAAATAAGCGGCATCGACGAGTTGCCCGACTACGACGAAGTGCTTGAAAAACTTATGCTTATAAACGCGCCGTCGCAAGAAACGCTTTTTCACAATCGCACCATTTTGGACGAGGACGACGTGGACAACGAAATTTTGGCCGAGGACGACGTGGACAACGAAACGCTTGCCGTTATGGCGGCAGCCGCCGACGTCGACGAGGAAGAGGAAGAAATCCCCGAATTTCTGGAAGGCGAGCAATTTGAAGTGTTCGACTGACGTATTATTATCGTCATATTATATTCATCTGCAAAAATTGAACGGTTTATCCGTTCTTTTTTTATGTTTTTTTCATAAAAAACGCCACGTTACGCAAAATAGTGATATGGCAATTGCGTACTGTGCGATATGCGTCGAAATTATTGCGATTATGCTGTTGTTGCCGATCAGATTCGTCGCGACGGCACATTTTGCGCTGTCAAACGAGATTTTGAAAGCGCAGGTGAAGTTTCTTGGTGCGTCGCTGATGCGAGTGAAAGTTGTGATTTCAAACGGAATACGGGTGGAAATCAACGGCAAAATCGTACAACGTCAAAGAGGGATAAGCTCAAACGCAATACGCAACCTCGTTAAATTCTTGATTGAAAACAAAATTGTCGATATAAAAGGCTTAATCGCATACGTGGGCGCGTACGATGCAAAAGACGGTGCAATCTTGTGTGCCGTCATAAAAATGTTGCCGATGATCTCGAAAACCATCGTGCAAGACGCGAGCAGAGATAGGTTTGACGCAGAGTGTGGAATAAATATAAAAATAAATGCCTTGCAAATCGCAAAAGCGATTGCGACGGCAAAGGGTGAATAAGTGCAAAGTTTTGATGAAGTGTTGAAACAAACGATAGAGAGTTTGAAAAAGTCCGCGGAGTGCAGCGAGATTGTCGGCAAACCCATTGTCAACGGCGACGGTACGATCGTGTTGCCGGTGAGCAAAATTAGCGTCGGGTTCGTTGCCGGCGGTGCTGACTATGAAGATACGAAAAACGTCAAATCTCCGACGGGCGTGAGCGGTGGCGGCGTGAGCGTAACCCCGGTAGGATTTTTGGTGTGCGGAGCGCAAAAGAAATTCGTAAGAGTGGACGGTGAAGAGAACAAATGGCTGGAACTTATAAAAAGTGTCGCAAACGTAATGAAGAAAGATTGAGGTAAGGTATGGACGATTTCGGAAAGAAAACCGTTGTTGCGGCGATTGCGATCGTATGTCTGACAATTGCGATAATTACATCGTTTTCGGTTGGTAACATCGTGTATCCGATTAAAAGTATTATAAAAAACATTGAAAACGATAATTCTTACACGCAAAATTCGGCTCAAATCTTACAAAATGACGAGTTTTGCGTTCGCGAAGTAAAAAGCGGAACGAGCGGTGCCGTTTGTATAGAGCAATCGTCGAAAAGGGTTCTTTTCGAGGACGGAAAGGACGTTTTGCGCTACCCTGCCAGTACGACGAAAATTTTGACTGCGCTGATTGCAATAGAGAGATTGCCACTTGACAAAAAGGTTATCGTTCAAAAATATGCGGAGGGCGTGGAAGGCTCTTCGATATATTTGAAAGAGGGGGACGAAATCACCGTTGAAGATTTACTTTACGGTTTGATGTTGCGAAGCGGCAACGACGCGGCGGTTACGCTTGCAATCGAGGTTGCAGGAAGCGTCGAGGCTTTTGCCGATATTATGAACGAAAGAGCCAAGGAAATCGGAGCTCGAAATTCGCATTTCGTAAACCCGCACGGATTGCACGACGATAATCACTACAC
>FR895607.1 GCA_000434435.1 Firmicutes bacterium CAG:475 | reverse complement strand
GAAGAGCGGCTAAACGACTTTCGCAGGCAACGGGCGAAGAAGCGAAAACTATCCATCGTATGCTGGATTTGGACTACAAAAACGGCGAAGGTCATTTCACCTACAACGAAAATACGCGCTTGCCTGTCGACGTAGTCATCGTTGACGAGGTCAGTATGGTGGACGAATACGTCTTTTCCGCTCTTATCAACGCAATGGAACGCGGCTCGCGATTGGTGCTTGTGGGGGACAAAGACCAACTTGCTTCGGTGGGCGTGGGCAACGTGCTCAACGATCTCATCAAATGCGGAAAATTCAACGTGAGTTATCTCACTCAAATTTATCGACAGGGTGACAAGAGCAAAATCGTCACCAATGCGCACAAAATCAACAGCGGCGTCATGCCCGACATCGACAACAAGAGCAGCGATTTCTTCTTTGAGGAAAAGAATACTAGCGAAGAGATTTGCGAAAATACAATTGCTCTGGTTACACGCAGACTGCCCAAGTATTTGAATATCCCCGCAAGCGAAATACAAGTGCTTTGCCCGATGAAGAGGGGAGTTGCCGGCACGATAAATCTGAATAGAGAGCTGCAAAAAATCATCAATCCGCCCTCGCCTTATAAGAAAGAAGTCAAGCGCGCCGATTGCATTTATCGCGAAGGCGACAAAGTGATGCAACTTCAAAACAACTATCAGCAGGAATGGTCGCAAACGGACGGGTTCAAGACCGTGCGCGGAAGCGGCGTATTCAACGGCGACATAGGCGTGATTGAAAGTATAAATACGCAAATCATGCAGTTTACCGTGCGTTTTGACGATGATAAAGTGTCGATTTACGAATATAGCGACGTCGATCAACTCACGCTTGCGTATGCCGTGACCATACACAAATCGCAAGGCTGCGAGTTCGACGCAGTCGTCATCGCGCTTGACGCAAACTATATGTTGCAAACGAGAAACTTGCTTTACACCGCCGTTACGAGAGCGAAAAAACTGGTGGTCATAAGCGGCGCGAAAAAGACGGTTGCGCGCATGATTCAAAACAACGAAACCGCAAGACGATATTCGCTTCTCATCGATCTTATCGAACAAGAGTGGCAAGGCGGTGCGTATGATTGAGCAAAACCGTATCGATGCGGACAACAATAGCGAAATTGAGAATAGAAACGAATCCGTCAAGGATAAAAAGCAGCAAAAGAGAGAAAAAAGAAACGCTCGACTTGCAAAAATCAAAGCGTTGTTCAAAAGGATGCTCGATGCGTTTGACGGTGCGCTTTATCCTCTCGATATAACTTGCGACGCTTGCGGAAACGAACTCGTGGAGGACACGAGGTACAGGCTTTGCTCGGAGTGTATGGAGAAATTGCCGTTTGCAAAAGGGCATATTTGTCTGAACTGCGGCGTTCCGCTCGAAGACGAAAGCGATTATTGCAATCGTTGCCAAAATCAGAAATCCTCCTTTGTCAAAAATCGTTCTCCGCTTGTGTACGACGGTGAGGTGAAAAGATTGATATACAAGCTGAAATTCGGCAAAAAGACGTATATCGCTCAAACGCTCGGCGCACTCATGGCGGACAAGTATCTAGAATGCGGTATGGACGCTGAGATTATCACGTTCGTACCGATGACGGAGAGCGAAGTCAAGAAAAGAGGCTTCAACCAAGCCGAGCTTCTTGCAAACGAAGTGGGCAAAAGGCTGGACGTCCCCGTCCTTCCGGCACTTGTCAAAATCAAAAGCACGTCCGAACAAAAACAACTCAAAGGCAAAGATAGGGCATTGAACCTCGAAGGTGCGTTTGCATGCGTGTTCGAGCAGGTGAAAGGAAGAAAGATTTTGCTTGTCGACGATATTTTTACGACGGGCGCGACGGCAAACGAGTGTGCAAATACTCTTCTCAAAGCGAAGGCAAGAGAAGTGAGCGTGCTTACGGCGGCGGTTACGCGGCTGAAAATACCCGTCGAATGACAATGAATGATTGATATATACGAATTGTTTTGATATAATTTTTATATTTGATATAATTTGTATAAACGACCGCGTATGCGTGCCTATGCGCGCGTGCGATACGCAAGCAACGGTTATGATCGTTGCTACGATAACGAACTTGTTTAGGTGCGAACTTGCGTTTGCGCACAATAAATAGAAAGGTGAAATATGGCACTTTTTAACGAAAACAAATTTAAGGTCAGAAAACTCGACAAAATCGCTGACAAAATCGAAGCTCTCGCTCTGAAGTACTCGGCTATGGACGACGATACGCTTGCATCGCAAACCGACGTTTTGAAAAAACGCCTTGAAAACGGCGAAACGCTCGATCATATTCTTCCCGACGCTTACGCAGTCGTGAGAGAGGCGGGCGAAAGAGTGCTCGGCATGCGCCACTTCCACGTTCAACTTATAGGCGGTATCGCGCTTCATCAAGGCCGTATCGCAGAGATGGGCACCGGTGAGGGCAAGACGCTTGTGGCGACGCTCCCGGCATATCTCAACGCACTTACGGGCAAGGGCGTACACGTTGTCACCGTCAACGATTATCTTGCAACGCGCGACGCTGCGTGGATGGGAAAACTATACAGATTTTTGGGACTTACCGTCGGCGTCGTAGTGCCGCAAATGAGCACCGAGGATAAGAGAAAGGCGTATCAAAGCGACATAACCTATTGCACCAACAACGAACTCGGCTTCGACTTTTTGCGCGACAATATGGTTGTGAGAAAGGCGGACAAAGTGCAACGCGAACTCAATTACGCAATCATCGACGAGGTGGACTCTATTCTTATCGACGAGGCGAGAACTCCGCTCATTATTTCGGGCAGAGGAGGAAAGTCCAGCGAACTTTATAAGAGTGCGGACAACTTTGCTCGTCAATGCAGAGAGGGCGAGGATTTCACGATCGAGGAAAAAGAAAAGACTATCATGCTCACCGATCAGGGTATCGAAAAGGCTGAAAGATTTTTCCACGTAACAAACCTCACCGATCTTGAAAACACCGATCTTTATCACCACATACAAGCGGCTTTGAAAGCGCATTTCATTATGAAGCGCGACAAGGACTATATCGTCAGCGACGGCGAAGTGCTTATCGTTGACGAATTTACCGGTCGTATCATGATAGGCCGTCGCTACAACGAGGGCTTGCATCAGGCAATCGAGGCGAAAGAACACGTTCAAATCCGCAGCGAAAACAAAACGCTTGCAACGATCACTTTCCAAAACTTTTTCCGTATGTACAAGAAACTTGCCGGTATGACTGGTACGGCAAAGACCGAAGAGGACGAATTCGAGGGTATATACGCGCTCGACGTCGTTACCATTCCTCCGAACAAACCGTCAAGACGTGTTGACGAACACGACCAGATTTACACCAAAGTCGGCGGAAAACTCACTGCAATAGTGCAAGACATCATCGATCATCACGCAACGGGGCAACCCATCCTCGTCGGTACGATAAGCGTTGAAAAGAGCGAACAGTTGAGCGATATTTTGAAGCGTAAAGGTATTCCCCACAACGTGTTGAACGCAAAGTTCCACAAGCAAGAATCCGAAATCATCGCGCAAGCGGGCAGGCTCAACTCCGTCACGATCGCAACCAACATGGCAGGTCGCGGTACGGACATTATGCTCGGCGGCAATGCGGACTTCCAAACCAAGCAACGCATGGAAAAGGACGGTTATCCGCTCGACGTCATAGAAATGGCGTCCTCACCGCACGCAAGTTCGGATCCTGCGATCATTGCGGCAAAAGAGGTGTACAAACATCACTACGACGCGTTTAAGGCGATTTGCGACGAGGAAAAAGAAAAGGTTATCGCACTCGGCGGTTTGCGCATCATCGGCACGGAACGCCACGAAAGCAGGCGTATCGACAACCAGCTGAGAGGCCGTAGCGGACGTCAGGGCGACCCGGGCAGCACGGTGTTCTACATTTCGATGGAGGACGACATCGCGCGTATTTTCGGCGGCGACAGAATGAAAGCCATTGCCGAAACAATGCACCTTGGCGACGACGTACCCATTTCAAACGGCATCATAACAAAGCAAATAGAAAAGGCGCAAAGACTTGTCGAGGGCAGAAACTACTCTATAAGAAAGCAAGTGTTGAGCTACGACGACGTTATGAACGCGCAACGCGAAATCATCTACAAAGAGAGAGGAAAAGTGCTTGACGGCATGGACGTGCATGAGCAAATTCTCGATATGATAGACGATCTTGCAGAAGAAATCATCGGATACTATGCCGATTATAAGACCGATTATCAAACGTGGGATTACGCTGCGTTCAATCAATCTCTCGAACAAAAGATGCTTCCGCAAGGCACGAATATTATGACTCCCGAACTTTGCTCGTGCTTTGACGTGTACAAGCTCAAAGACGCTGTTCTGAAAGTCGCGCTCAAAGACTACAACGACAAAATCGAGAGAGTCAAAGCGGACGGATTCGATTTCGGCGAGCTTGAAAGAGTGGTGCTCTTAAAGACGGTTGACTCGAAGTGGATGGATCATATCGACGCTATGGACGCATTGAGAAGGGGCATCGGGCTTCGCGGATACGGACAACGAGACCCCGTCATCGCATACCGCCAGGAAGGCTGGGATATGTTTGAAGATATGGTGTCGAGAATACACTCCGAAACCGCATCGATTCTCCTCAAAATTCACGTGGAGAAGAGAGAGGACGGCACCACTTCGTCCGTAAGACAAAACATCGCGGCAACGCAAAAGAGCGTGCGTTCGGACAAAAAAGTGGGCAGAAACGACCCGTGTCCGTGCGGCAGCGGATTGAAATATAAGAATTGCTGCGGAAAGAACAAATAACGCAATCGATGTTTTATCGAGCAATTTCGCACAAATAAACATCGTATCGCGCAGATACGGTGACGCTATAACAGGAAATATAAATATGCTGGACTACAACGAACCGAGAAATCAACTTAAAGAAATGCGCACGGAAACGGTGCGTGCCTATGAGAGTATCAACCCATCGAAAATCAAAGATAGAATAAAGGAACTCGAAACCGTACAAAACGCGGACGGATTTTGGGATGATCCCGAAAACGCAAAAAAAGTGTCCAAGGAGATAAGCCAGCTCCAAAGCAAAATCGAGAAGTTCGAAAAGATGATTGCGCGTATCGACGACGCTCTCGACACTATCGACATCGTCGAACTCGAAGGGGACGAATCCGAGGACGAAAAAATACTTACGACCGTGCACGATTTGTCCGAGGCAGTGGAGAGCTTGTCGCTTGCAACGCTGCTCAGCGGCAAATACGACTCGCTCAACGCAATCCTCACACTCCACGCCGGAGCAGGCGGCACGGAAGCGCAAGACTGGTGCAGTATGCTTTACAGAATGTACACTCGCTATTGCGAGCGCACGGGATGGACTTGCACCGAACTCGACTATCTCGCAGGCGACGAAGCGGGCATAAAATCCGTGACTTTCAGAGTGGAAGGCGACAATGCGTACGGCTATCTCAAAGCGGAAAAGGGCGTGCATAGACTTGTTCGTATCTCGCCTTTCGACGCAAACGCAAGACGACATACGTCGTTTGCGTCCCTCGAGGTTATGCCAGAAATCATCGATACGTCAGAAATCGAAATTCGCCCCGAAGACTTGAAGGTGGACACATATCGTTCCTCGGGTGCAGGCGGACAACACGTCAACAAAACCGAGTCTGCAATCCGCATTACGCATATCCCGACGGGCATAATCGTTGCGTGTCAAAACGAAAGAAGCCAAATTCAAAACCGCGAAGTCGCAATGCAAATGCTCCGTTCCAAACTCATCGAAAAGCGCGAGCGCGAGCGTGAAGAAGAGGCTGCGCAAATCAGCGGACAGCTCAAAAAAATCGAGTGGGGAAGCCAAATTCGCAGCTATGTTTTTTGCCCGTACACAATGGTCAAAGACCATCGCACCAACTACGAAACAGGCAACGTACAAGCGGTTATGGACGGCGATTTGGACGGATTTATCAACGAATACCTGAAACTTTCGTCCATCCAAAAATAAGCGATATAAATGACGTTTTGACGGCATACTTTGTGTGCCGTCGCTCTTTGCAAAGAGTTTTGGCTAATATGCAAATCTTTGCAAAAGCGGTATTCTAACCGCATAAAATTGATTGCAAAACAATATGAACAGTTTGCAGAATAAGCAAAATTTGACAGTGCTTGCCATAGAATCGAGCTGTGACGAAACCGCTTGTGCAATCGTTCGCGACGGCAGAGAAGTCGTATCGAACGTCGTTGCGACGCAAATCGAGATTCATCGCCGTTTCGGCGGCGTAGTTCCCGAAATCGCAAGCAGAAATCACACTTTGGCAATAGAGAACGTCGTCAAAGAAGCCCTCGAACAAGCAAATATGACGAAGGACGATATAGACGCCGTTGCGGTCACCTACGGCGCGGGACTTTTGGGTGCGCTTTTAGTGGGGGTAAACTTTGCAAAAGGACTTGCTTATGCGTGGAATAAGCCGTTGTTTGCCGTGTCGCACGTCAAAGGCCATATTGCCGCAAACTACATAGACAGCGACCTGAAACCGCCGTATCTTTGCTTGCTTGCAAGCGGCGGACATACCGCAATAGTGAAAGTCGAAGATTACGAGCATATCGAGCTTATCGCGCAAAGCCGCGACGACGCTTGCGGAGAGGCGTTCGACAAGGTCGCAAGAGTGCTCGGATTGCCCTATCCCGGCGGTCCGGAAATTCAAAAACTGGCGAGAGAAGGGAAACCCGTTTACAACATGCCAGAACCCAAATCGAGTGGGTTAGATGACCTGTATTTCAGTTATAGCGGTCTCAAAACGTTCGTCATAAATTTGGTTCATAATCTCGAACAAAAAGGCGAGGAAATTCCGCGTGCGGATATTGCCGCAAGCTTTCAAAAATGCGCCGTTTCGCAGCTTGTGGACACTCTTGAAAAAGTTATAGAAGCAACGGGCATAAAGGACGTTGCGGTGGCAGGCGGCGTCAGTGCTAACGAGGAACTTCGCCGTCGTTTCGACGAACTTGCAAAAAAAGGTTGCAACGTGCATTATCCCAAACTCAAATATTGCACGGATAACGCGGCAATGATAGGCTCTTGTGCGTGCTTTATGATAAAGAGCGGCGCAGACGAATCCGATTTATCGCTTGACGCAAAGGCGACGGTTGCTCTGAAATGACCTAACGGTCGTGCCGAAACGACCGATTTTATTGATATATTAGTGCTTTAACAAAATTTTTGTACAACATCTTGTATTATTTATATTATATATAAATTTTTTACAAGAAAGTTTCGCCAAATGTTTGACATTAATATTGAATGTTGGTAAGATATAAAAGCTTACGAAAACGTAAGCAGTTTTTTGGTGTGCAAAAGAAAATGAACAATGAAAAACTTGAACAAATGCTTACAAACTCTTCAAAAGTTGTCGGTTCCAAACAGGTTTTGAAGGGAATATCCGACTCCACCGTCAGGTGTGTGATCGTGGCGTCGGACGCCGATGCTCAGATAAAGAAGAGGATCGTTGCGCAAGCAAAAGCCAAGGGCGTTGAAATCGTTTACGTTGCTTCGAAGAAGCGGCTGGGCGAGAGCGTCGGGGTGGAAGTGAGCGCGGCGGCTGTCGGAATCGTCAAAGCGGAGGCATAGAGTCTTGATTGCACCTGTCGGGTTGCAGGTACATTCGAAAAATCTTACAGGAGGAACAATAATGCCAACCATCAATCAACTTATCAGAAAAGGCAGAGAGAAACAGGTCAAAAAGTCGCTTACGCCTATCATGGAGCAATGCCCTCAAAAACGCGGCATCTGCCTCAGCGTCACGACGACCTCCCCGAAGAAGCCGAACTCCGCTCTTCGTAAAATCGCAAGAGTTCGTTTGGTCAACGGAATGGAGGGTACTGTTTACATCCCCGGCGAAGGTCACAATCTGCAAGAGCACAGTGTGGTTCTTATCAGAGGCGGCAGAGTCAAGGATTTGCCTGGTGTGCGTTATCACATTATCCGTGGCGCTCTTGATACGGCAGGCGTTGCAAAACGCGGTCAGGCAAGAAGCAAATACGGTGCGAAACGCCCCAAAAAATAATTTTTTCGAATGTATTACTAAAATTAGGAGGTTACTATGCCAAGAAGAAGCGGCGTGCCCAAAAGAGACGTACTTCCCGATCCTATCTACAACAGCAAGGTTGTGACCAAGCTCATCAACCAAATCATGCTCGACGGCAAGAAAGGAACGGCACAAGCAATCGTTTACGAGGCACTCAATATAGCAGCAGCAAAACTCGGACAAGAGCCGATGGACATCTTCAACAAAGCGCTTGAAAACGCAATGCCCATGCTCGAAGTCAAAGCAAGACGCCTCGGCGGTTCAACTTACCAAGTTCCTATGGAAATCCGCCCCGAGCGCAGACAAACACTTGCAATCCGTTGGATCGTGCTCTTCGCAAGAAAGAGAGGCGAGAAGACTATGGACGCAAGACTCGCAGGCGAACTTATGGACGCATTCAACATGACCGGCGGCGCAGTCAAGAGAAAAGACGAAATGCATCGCGCGGCAGAAGCGAACAAAGCGTTTGCACATTACAGGTGGTAACTTATGCCTAGAAAATATGCTCTTGATAAGGTGAGGAATATCGGCATAATGGCACACATCGATGCCGGCAAAACCACGACAACCGAGCGTATTCTATACTACACGGGCGTGAACAGAAAACTCGGTGAAACTCACGACGGTTCCGCAACCATGGACTACATGGAACAGGAAAGAGAGAGAGGTATCACCATCACTTCTGCGGCAACTACGGCTGTGTGGAAAGGACATCAGATCAATATCATCGATACTCCCGGACACGTCGACTTCACGGTCGAAGTGGAACGCAGTCTGAGAGTTCTCGACGGAGCGGTTGCGGTGTTCTGCGCCAAGGGCGGCGTCGAACCTCAATCCGAAAACGTATGGCGTCAGGCAAATACGTACAAGGTGCCCAGAATCGCTTTCGTCAACAAAATGGACATAAACGGTGCGGACTTCTACAACGCAGTCAAAATGATGCGCGAAAGATTGAACGCAAACGCAGTCCCAATCACGTTGCCAATCGGCAAAGAGTCCGAATTCGAAGGAGTTATCGACCTTCTTACGATGCAGGCTTTCTACTATGACCAAAAGGATAAGGGCGTAACTTTCTACACCAAGGAAATCCCGGCAGAGTACAAAGATCTTGCAAACGAGTACAGACTCAAAATGCTCGAAGCCGCGGCAGACTTCGATGAAAACATCTTTGAGAAGATCATCATGGAGGATTACGATTCCATCACGATGGACGAACTCAAAGCCGCAATCCGCAAGGGTACGATAGAGATGAAACTCAATCCCGTTCTCTGCGGAAGTTCGTACAAGAACACAGGCGTACAACTTATGCTTGATGCGGTCGTCGATTTCCTGCCTGCCCCTACGGACGTTGCCAGCATTGAGGGTATCAATCCCAAAAACGGACAACCTGAACTTCGTCACCCGGGCGAAAAAGAACCGTTCAGCGCACTTGTATTCAAGATTCTCACAGATGAGTTTGTCGGAAAACTCTCCTTCATCCGCATCTATTCGGGAACATTGACAACAGGCTCTATGGTTTACAACACCGTCAAGGGCGAAAATGAAAGAATCGGTCGTATTCTTCGCATGAACGCGGACAACCGCGAGGATATCGAAGAAGCTTATGCAGGCGACATCGTGGCGGTCATCGGCCTCAAAAAGAGCACCACGGGCGACACGCTCTCGGACAAAAACAACCAAATCATTCTTGAAAACATGGTCTTCCCGGATCCTGTCATCAAGGTGGCAATCGAGCCTAAATCGAAAGCCAGCCAAGAGAGAATGAACATGGCAATCATCAAACTCCAAGAGGAAGATCCCACCTTCAAGGCGTACACCGATAAGGAAACGGGACAAACCATCATCGCAGGTATGGGCGAGCTTCACCTTGACATCATCGTGGACAGAATGTTCAGAGAATTCAAGGTTGAGGCAAACGTCGGCAAACCGCAAGTCAGCTACCGCGAAACCATCACCAAAGCCGTCAGGGCGGAAGGCAAATTCGTTCGTCAGTCGGGCGGTCACGGTCAATACGGCCACATCGTCATCGAGATGGAGCCGAATCCCGAAAAAGGATTGGAGATGGAAAACGCAATCGTCGGCGGCGTCGTGAGCAAGGAATTTGCAAACGCGGCGTGGGAAGGCATCAAGGAAGCTGCTCAAAGCGGTATCATCGCAGGATACGAGTGCGTGGACTTCAAGGTTCGCCTCGTGGACGGCAGCATGCACGAAGTCGACAGCTCGGAAATGGCGTTTAAGATTGCAGGTTCTATGGCGTTCAAAGAGGGTGCGGCAAAAGCAGCCCCGACGCTTCTTGAACCTATCATGAAGGTTGAAGTCGTAACTCCCGACGATTATCTTGGCGACGTGATGTCCAACCTCAATTCAAGACGCGGACAAGTCAAGGGTATCGAGCCTCGCAACGGCGCACAAGTTGTTGATTGCGATGTCCCGCTTTCCGAAATGTTCGGATATGCAACAAGCTTGCGTAGCATTACGCAAGGCAGAGCAAACTTCACAATGTTGTTTGACCACTACGCAGTCGTTCCCAAGAGCGTTGCAGAAAAGGTCATCGGCGAAGTGAAAGCAAGAGATTCCAAAAAGTAAGCATATATAGATTTAATATTTATATATAAAATACTTTGGATAATAAATAATAAAA
>FR895606.1 GCA_000434435.1 Firmicutes bacterium CAG:475 | reverse complement strand
TCGTGTAGGTTACGACTTGCGTTGCGTCGCCGTTGCCCGTACGCTCGTTGAATTTGAGCTCGGTGGGCATTGTGGGTTTGACGTATTCGTACGGATTGACGTATTGTTCAACGCCGCTGTTTGTGCCGTTTGCATAGCCGACGAGGGCTTTGAGCGCACTCTCGTCTGCAATGCTCACAACGCTTCTGTCAAGCACTATGACGGTGAATTTGATGCGTTGCGTACCTACTTCGTTGGTGCCGTAGTTGTACTCGCCACCGTAGTTGACGATTGCGTATGCGATGTATTCTCCGCCCGCATAAGTGACGTTGACGCCGCTGAAGTCCCACGTTACCGGCAACTCAACCGTTGCGCCGTTTGCAAGCGTAACGTTGAGTTTTGTCGGGAAGTTGACGTAATCTCTGTCGAGTTCCGCCGCCGTCATTGCGACGTATTCGCCGTTCACAAGCTTGTACGTGCCGTCAAGGTTGTTCTTGACGTATCCGCCGATTGCCGTGCTCGATTTCTCGTAGCGATCTCCGCTATATCCGCTCTTTCTTGCAAACACGTTTGCATTTAAGTACGGATCGATGACAAATTCTCCGTTCTTGAAGAGAGCGTCTCCGTTGCCCGTTACGAGCGTTGCTCTTTCCGTTCTGCTGTTGTTGATGTGAACGGTTACGTCAACCTTTGCGCTTGCGTCGTTGTCCTTAACTCCGCCGGTGAGCGTTGCTTCAACCGCAACGTTGCCGCCTCTGAACGTGTATTTAACGTCTTGTGCGTTCCAGGACACGTTGAGAGTTTGCGTCGTCACGTAGACGAGCAAGTAGAGGTCTTTGCCGTCCGAAGTCTTGAAGTTTTCGCCGATAGTGCTTACATCGCCGTCGAACAAGGCATAGTTCTTGGTGTCTTGGTTGTAGACGTAGAACTTGACGCCTGCGTAATCCTTCTCGTTTTCGAATCCGCCGTACACTTTGTAGATGCCGGGATAAGTCGTTCCGTCGGTATCCGTGAAGCCGTGGCGTTTCTTGTAGGTGGTGTTGTAATCGTATTGATTTGCGCCGATTGCTTCCTTGCCCTCGTTCCACCACGCATATGCTGTTACGAATTGTGCGCCGACGTAGAAGGTTGCCGTCTTGTCGTAGTTCGCCGTGTTGTAGACGGAGTTTTCACTGTCGGTGTACACGTCCTTGTTGTACTTGTACGAACCGACGGACATATCGTTGTAAGCAAGGTCGCTGTTGGTGAGCGTAACCTTGGATACGCGAATCTTGATCGTCATCTCGAAGGAAGGCATGACTTCGAAGTTCTTTTCTTCGCTGTCCCACACGTGGACGGTCATCTTTCTGTCGAGCGTTGCGCTGAGGTTTGCAAGATCTCTTGCCGTGGGCGCGTTCTCGTACGAAATGAAGTAGTTGCCCTTGTCGCCGTTTGCAAACGTGAGCGTCATTCTGGACGGGAGTCTGTCTGCGCCTGCGTATGCAAAGTGGTTGTAATAGACGTATTCTTCGGGCATACCGGTCGCCTTGGTGTAGACGATGTCGATATACCTGCCGTCCGCCACGCCGCCGTTCATGCCGACGAGCGTATCCGTGACGGTCGAATACTTGCTTTCCGTGTACAAGTATTCGAGTCCCGTTCCGTCGAGCATGAGCTCTGCGTCAACGATCGTACGATCGAGCACCGTGACGGGTACGTTGACGCGTTGTTTTGCGAGCATATATCTTGCTTCGTCCGTCAACTTGAAGTCTTTGTTGTCTCGTTTCATGAAGTCAACGTAGTCCTCGATGGTGACGTAGGATTGGATACCGCTGCCGGTGATGTCAGCCTTGACGTAACCGCCGTCCGCTCTTTCGATGCCGATGACTGCCGTTGCCATGTATGCGGTGTTGCTCGTGCCGCTCTTGATGAGCTTGTCAACGTCTGACCAGTCGAAGAAAGCATCGAACGTGTCGCCGTTGACGGTTGTGATTCTCATCACGTTTGCAAGGTAAGACGCGTCTTTGTGGAGGAACGTGTCAACCACGATGGAGCGATTCTCGTAATCGGACATGTACATGATCGTTCTATCGACGACGTACACTTCGATTTCACCGGTTTCGGTTTGCTCGTGAGCGCCCGCGTTGTATCTGTAAGTTACGGCAACTTTATACTTCTTGCCGAAATACTTGGAGATATTTGCGTAGAACTCTTCGTTGTCGAAGTTGTATTCCACTCTGACGTCTTGCAAAACTTCGCTGCCTGCGACTTTGACCTTTTGTACGCTGCCGTTTGCAAAGAGCGTGCTTGCTTTCGCATACGGATCGAGTCTGTAAGATTGACCGTTTGCAAGTCCTTCGATGCCTGTCGTCGCAACGGTGACGTTTGCAACCACGTTGCTTGAAAGTGCGACTTTGTCGCCGTCCATGCTGGTGATTGTGAGCGTCATCTCGCCGTTGTAGCCGCTTTGAGCCGTGTAATCGTTGCTCCAAGCAAGCGTGACGGGGATTTCCTTTCCGTTGACGCGGAGC
>FR895605.1 GCA_000434435.1 Firmicutes bacterium CAG:475 | reverse complement strand
CTCGTCGCCTTGCGACTCCAATTCCGTCTTCGAAACAAATTTAACTCTCAATTTCGTCCAAAGCGGGTTTGAGTGCGTCGGTGTTCAGAATTTCAACGTCGCCGTTGTCCACCGCAAATGCGACTTTTTGATCCATAGGCAGTTTGCCCAGCACTTTAAGGTTGAAGTCCTTTGCCACCTTGTCAACCTTGTCCGATCCGAAAATCTCGATGCGTTTTCCGCAATCGGGGCATACGATGTAGCTCATGTTTTCAACCACGCCGTAGATGCGGATATTCATTTTGTTTGCCATTTTTACGGCTTTTTCAACTATCATGGACACGAGGTCTTGCGGCGAAGTGACGATGATGATGCCGTCGAGTTTTATCGATTGGAAAACCGTAAGCGGCACATCGCCCGTTCCCGGAGGCATGTCCACAAACATAAAGTCCACGTCGTCCCAAACGACGTCCGTCCAAAACTGTTTGACCATGCCGGCAATGACGGGACCTCTCCATATAACAGGATCGGTTTCGTCGTCCAGAAGCAAATTGGAGGACACGATTTTGATACCCATATTGCTTTGACGCGGATAAATTCCATTGGCGTCGCCCTCAACCGTGCCTCTTATGCCGAACGCGCGAGGAATGGACGGGCCTGTGATGTCTGCATCCAAAATAGCAACGTTTTTGCCTTCTCTTGCCTTGCCCACGGCAAGCAACGACGTAACCAACGATTTGCCTACGCCGCCCTTTCCGCTGACAATGCCGATAACTTTTTTCACGTTGGAAAGCGGATTTTGCTTTTCAAACGTAATTCTTGACGAGCAGTCCTTGGAGCAAGAACCGCAATCGTGCGTGCAATCGCTCATATATAACTCCTTGTGCAACGATGTTGCGAAAACTTTATTTACGCTTATGATGATACCACTTTCGCGCGATTATTAAAAGCCTTTTGCGACAAATTGACGGCAAAAACGAAACAACGGACTTTTCGCCGCCTTTATACCGAATAAAAACTCGTCGCTTTTGCAATAATTATCAAAAAACCAAAAGGAGACAACTATGAAACTTATCGAAAGCAAAACCTATCAAAACCTCGCCCGTGCGTACGTTGGCGAAACGCAAGCGTACGTGCGCTATCAATTTGTCGAATACGGCGCGCGCAACGAGGGCTACAACGCGCTTGCCGAAATCGTGGACAAGGTGGTGTACAACGAGTTTAACCACGCAAGACTCCTCTACACTCTCATTCAGCAGGCAAGCAAAAACCAAATCGACAATATTCAAATCAACGCAGGCTATCCTTTCAAAGAAAAATGGAATCTGACGGAAAACTTTGCTCTCGCCGCAGAAGACCACGAGAGCGAAATCAAGATGTATCAATCCTTTGAAAAAACCGCGCGTTCGGAAGGCTTCGAAGACGTCGCAAACACTTTTAAAATGCTTGCCGACGTCGAAAAACAGCACAAGAAAATCTTTGACGATTTGCACAATCAGCTCAAAAACGGCACGCTCTACAAAAAGGATAAAGCAACCACATGGCGTTGTTCGGGTTGCGGATACGAAGCGTCCTCGAAAGAGGCATGGGACGAATGTCCTCTTTGCAAAGCGAAACAAGGTTTTGTAAACGTAAAAACATCCGCCATAAAATAACCGCCTCCACACATTGAAAAACGTGTGATTTCTCAACCGCAATATTAAGATGAAGAACAAAGCAAATTACTAAACATAAAACTGCGATATTTGGATGAAAAACAGGGAAACGCCTTTTTGCAAATCCGCCCAACGTACCAAAATGTACGTGACGGGTGAGCAAAACGGCGTTGACACGGTTATTCGCCAAATAGCGCAGTTTTATTTGTAGCCGCGCAATTCCACCTTGCCGACCTTCCCCTTAAAGTACTCGATATACTTTTCGGCGTCCGCTTTGTCGACGGGGGTGTAGCCGTGGGCAATGCAGCCATCGTTGTCGTTGTACTTTTGCATGAAATAGCGAGGCGCACCCGAAACGAGATAGGCGATTTTTTGCATATCGTCGGCGGTGTGGAACTCTTTGATTATGGTCGTGCGGAACTCGTAGTCCACTCCGCTCTCTTTCAAAAGGCGCATGCTTTCGAGGATTTTGCCCATATCCACGTTGTTGACGCCAACCGTGCGCGCATACTTTTCGGGGCTGTTTTTGACATCCATTGCAACGAAATCTACAAGTTTTTTGTCCAAAACCTCTTTGAGCACGTCGGGGCGAAGTCCGTTGGTGTCGAGCTTCGTTGCATAGCCCATATCTCTCACCTTTGCCAAAAAGTCGCATAGATCGGGTTGAAGCGTAGGCTCGCCGCCCGTCACGCAAACCGCGTCCACAAGCCCTTTTCTCTTTTGAAGATAATCAAAGACTTCGTCGCAATCTATTTGTTGCGATTTGACATTGCCCACCACAAGCGGCGCATTGTGGCAAAACGGACAGCGGAAATTGCATCCGCCGGTAAACACGGTGCATGCGATTTTGCCGTCGAAATCAACCATTGAAAATTTTTCGTATCCGCAAAGTATCATATTTATATTTTAACACGACTTCACCGTTTGGCAAAGGTTTTTGCGCACTTTACAAACATACAGGCGAGTGTTATACTTTTTTTGGCGAAAACGCATGGAAAAGAAAAGCAAAAAACAATACCTTTTGGACATACTCAAACTGTTCGGCATATTTTTCAAAATAGGCTTGTTTTCCTTTGGCGGAGGATACGCCATGCTTTCGCTCATCGAAGCGGAACTCGTCAAAAAACAAAAGTGGATCACTCACGACGAATTGAGCGATATTTTCGCCATTGCCGAAAGCACGCCGGGGCCAATCGCGATAAACACCGCAACTTATATAGGCGTAAAGCGTTGCGGCATTTTTGGCGGTATCGCCGCGACAATCGGCGTCGTAATTCCCTCTCTCGTCGTAATAATCGCTCTCAGCTACGTAATCGAACTTGTCAAGGACAACGTTTGGGCAGGTTACTTTTTCAAGAGCATACGAGTGGCGGTGCTGGTGCTGATTGCAAAAGCCGTGTTCACGTTCTTCAAAGACATGCGCAAAAATCTGCTGTCATACATGCTTATGATTGCGTCGTTTTTGCTTGCGCTTCTGACAAACGTAAGGGTGATTTATATCATACTTGCAACCATCGTTATAGCATGCGTTGCGGCACGCCTAAAACAGATTTACGACAAGAAAGTTTTGCACTCCGTCGGCACGCCCGAATACTATAACGAGCGCATAGGCCGCACCCTCGAAAAAGACGAATACGTGCGCGAAAACGAAGTTTATCAACACAATTTAAACGATAAAAGCGGTGATTTGCAAAATTCAATCAAAATTCTCAGTCCGATTGCTCCGACGAAATCCGACGAAGGAGGCGAAGAAAAATGATATATCTTCAACTCTTTTGGACGTTTTTCAAGATAGGACTTTTCACCATCGGAGGCGGACAGGCAATGATCCCCATGATAAGTCAGGAGGTTGTCGAAAAAGGTTGGCTTACGCTTGACGAAGTGCAGTCTTTCATTGCAATTTCCGAGAGCACTCCGGGGCCGTTTGCCGTCAACATAGCAACCTACACGGGAGTATCGGTGCTGCAATCGGCAGGAGTAGGAGAAAGCATACTCGGCGCGATTTGCGCAACCTTCGGAGTGGTTTTGCCCTCGCTTGTCATCACCACCCTGATTGCGCTTACCTTTTCGAATTTCATCAAAAAACCTGCCGTGCAAAGCGTGTTCGTGTACGTGCGCTCAACCGTTACGGGGCTTTTGATTGCCGTTTTCGCGGGCTTCGTTTTGTCAACGCTTTTGGGCATATCGAGCGTACTTTCGCACGAACCCGTACAATTCGACGCGATAGGCACTTGCCTTTTCGCATTGCTTTTCGGGCTGTCGCTTATCAGAATCAAAGGAAAAACTCTGCAACCTATATGGTTGATAATCATATCCGCCGTGATAGGCACGCTGTGCTACGGATTTATTCCCATTTGATTTCTGCCGTGCGCAACGTTAAATTTTCCTTAAAAAAACACACTTTTGAGCTTTTTTGAGTATTTACAATCCGACATTTTTACATTATAATATATTTATCTATTTTATTATGCGCACGTGCGTATATATTTATGGATATTCTCTTTATAGGAGTAAGTTATGAGAAAAAAAGAAAAGCCGGCACCAGTGCTCGACGAGAAAGGCAGACCGCCTCTCAAACTCGACTATCCGCAGACCTTTAAGGTCGGCTTCGCATTTGCGATCATCATGCTGTTCTGGACGGCATACGACTTTGTCGTTCCTCTCCTTTTGGAGCATGCATACGGCTTGCCGAGCTGGGCGCGCGGTATAATCATGGGACTTGACAATCTCTTGTCGCTCTTTATGCTCCCCTTGTTCGGCAAACTCAGCGACAATGCGCACGGCAAACTCGTCAAAAAATGGGGACGCCGCACGCCGTTTATCGTGATAGGCACGGTATGCGCAGTGGTACTTATGGTGTTCGTGCCCGTCGCAACGCTCAAACAACAAGCAAAGGCGCAAGAACTCACCACTCAAATCGAATCCCAACTCAACGACGATTCCTTTATGCAACCGTTGCTCGAAGAATGGTACGACAATGCGGTCGCAGGCAAAGAAGGCAGCGCAAACTATTGCGATTTGACCTATCTCGGCAACAACAAAATCACGAGAGAACAATTTGTGGCATTGCGCTACGACAGCAAGATGACGTCAAAGAAAGCGGTGCTCAATATGTTGGGCGCAACCACTTACTACTATGACGGCGAAGTCGTGGAGGATTTGAGCGCAACTTCTCCCACCGGCAAAACCTATCAGGAAATCGTTGACAGCAACGCCGCTTACAAAAAGTACGTTGCCGCCGGCATGAACAATTATATAAGCAACGAGGTCAACGAAAAATGCACAAAAGCCGCGGACGGTTCGGGTATCAAGAGCCTTGTCGTGTACATGGTTATTCTTCTTTTGGTGCTTATCGCAATGGCGACTTTCCGCTCCCCCGCAGTCGCGCTTATGCCCGACGTCACGCCCAAGCCGCTCCGCTCGCAAGCAAACGCAATCATCAACCTTTGCGGCGGTATCGGCGGTGCAATCGCGTTTTTGATTTACACGGTCGTGCTGTTCGGTCAGCGTCTTGAAAATTACGTCATAATATTCGGTTCTGTTGCGGCAGGTATGCTCTTGCTCCTTGCAGGGTTCCTCGCTCTCGTCAACGAGCGCAAGATGGTTGCAAAATGTCAGGAAATCTGCAAAGAATACGAAATCGACGACTTTGCCGACGGCGAAAATCCCGAAGCGGAAAAATTTGCGGAAGAACTTATTCACGAAGGCGACGCCGAGTACAATCTCGACAGCAAACCCGACGGAGAAGTGCAAGAACTTGTCAACGGCACTGCAAAAGAGGAAATCGCACCCGAAACTCTCGACTTTGCAAAGCAAGTTGTTGAAAACACCAAAAAGAAACCCGTTTCGCCAAAAGAATGGTGGGGCGCAAAGAACGACCTCGAAAAAGGCAGACTCAAATCGTTTGCGCTCATCCTCGCTTCGATCTTTATGTGGTTTATGGGCTATAACGCAGTGTCCTCAAACCTCTCTATTTACACCACGAAATCACTCAACCTCTCGGCGGGTGTCGCGTCGATTATCTCCGGTGTTTCAATGGGCATAAGCGCAATCGCATTTATCCCCGTCGGCTACATGGCTGCAAAAATCGGCAGAAGAAAGTCAATTATGATCGGCTTTGCAATGGCTGTCGTATCCTTTGTGCTCATCTGCTTTGCGGTGCGTCCGAGCGACAACGCGGCAATCCCCGCAGTGCTGTTTGCCTTGTTCTACCTCATCGCAGGTTTCGGACTTATCATCGCAAACGTCAACACCTTCCCGATGGTCACCGAGCTTTCTACGGCTGAAACAGTCGGTCAATACACGGGCTACTACTATGTCGCAACAATGTCCGCACAAGCAATCACCCCCGCAATCGGCGGCGCAATCATGGACGCAGGCGGCAACCAATATCTCTTCCTTTACAGCGCAGTGTGCATCGTCATCGCAATCGTGTTGATGCTCTTCGTCAAACACGGCGACAGCAAGCAACTCACCAAAGGCAGAAAACTCACAAAAGAGGAAAAGAAGCAAATAAGGTTGGATGCGCTCGACGCAGACTAAAAAAGCGATATGCTTACGGAAGGCACGGTTTTTGCCGTGCCTTCCTTTTATATATCGCTTTTTTAGTCTTCCTACCGCGCAGAAAATTTGTGCTATCAAAATAAGACGGACAAAAAAACTCCTGCCACAGTTTCGCCAAATTGTCTGCTTGGTTAGCGCACTTCGTGCGCCCTTTTTTATGTTTAAGGAAGGCACGGTTTTGTCCGTGCCTTCCTTTTATATATCGCTTTTTTAGTCTTCCTAACCGCGCACCATTGCTCAAACAGCGTTGCGGTTATGGCAACCACCTCAAATGTCATTCCGAGGAGCAAAGCGACGTGGGAATCCCCTAAATAGAAACGCAAACACAGTGGCGATTGCCACTGACCGCACTTGTTCTCGCAATCTCTACCGCGCAACCACTCTTCTCTCTCAAAATAAGAGGGACAAAAACTCAAGCCTCAATTCCGAGCGAGTGCTTGCTTGGTGGGGTGCGTGCTTTTCACGCCGATAGGAGCATTCCGCTGCGCTGGATTCCCACGCTTACGCTCGGAATGACGAGAGGGCGGGAGACCCGCACCCGATGTGGATTCGTTATCACCGACTGTTTCGACTTTATTCAAACCGCAATTTCGATCGAGTACTTGCTTGCTGTTGTGCCGTCACAATCGGTTGGTGTTTTTACAAAAGGCACGCGGTTGCGTGCCTTTCATTATGTTTTGGCGTGGGACAATGCCACACAATAAATAGTCTATTTGTTAATTGACATCACAACTTTTCCGTTTACGCTTATCGAAAGCCCCAAACCTTGCGATTCGACTCGCAATACGCCGTCGGCGCAAACACGCTCGAAAACGAGTTTGTCCGAGTCTTTGACAAAATGCGTTTCGCCTTGCAACAGGTCTTTGTACTTCTCTCTGATTTTGCCCAATGCGCGATAGTGTTCAATCAAATCGGTGTCCTCTCTGCCCCACGGATAAGTGCCGCGATTGAGCGGATCTTCAAAGCCTTGTTTGCCTGCTTCGTCGCCGTAGAAAACGCAAGGAACGCCGGGAAGCGTATATTGAAGCGCACTTGCAACTTTCAACCTGCGCTTTGCAAGGTCGTACTGCTCGCAAGAGAGCGTAAAGTCCGCTCTATCCTTTTTTGAATAAGGCGGTTTTACGCCCGAAAGGACGGTTATTGCGCGAGCGGTGTCGTGGCTGTCCACAAGGTTCATAAGGACGTCGAGAGATTGCTTGGGATAGTGTTCGAGCACCGTTGTAACGTCCGCGATAAATGCGTTTTTATCGCCGTTCAGAACGTATGCCAAAATCGCCTCTTTAAAGGGATAATTCATGACGGAATCGAGCTGCTCGCCCATGAAATACGGCCGCCACTCGCTGTATGCGATTTTTACGGACGCGTCCTCCCACACCTCGCCGACGACGAGCATATCGTCGCCCTCGATCCTTATGCGAGCGCAAAGTTTGTCGGTGAAGTCTATGGGCAACTCGTCCACAACGTCAAGACGCCAGCCTTTTACTCCCAACTTTGACCACTTGTCAACCACGCCGCCGTCACCCAAAATCAAATCGCAAAATCCTTTTGCGCTCTTGTTGACGGTTGGCACAACCGTGCTACCCCACCAACAAGCATATTTGTTCGGATATTGCGAAAAGAAGTACCAATCGTAATAAGGCGACTGCTTGCTTTGGTATGCGCCGAGGCTGTCGTAAGTGCCGTATTTGTTGAAATATCTGCTGTCCGAACCGGTGTGATTAAACACTCCGTCAAGCATGATTTTTATGCCTTTTTCGCTTGCTTTTTCTATCAGATTCGAAAACTCTTCTTCCGTTCCGAAAAGCGGATCGATTTTTAGATAATCGCCGGTGTCGTAGCGATGATTCGAGCAAGACTCGAAAATAGGCGAAAGGTAAATCAGGCTCACACCGAGGGATTGCAAATAATCCAGTTTTGAAATAATACCGTTGATATTGCCGCCGAAAAAGTCGTCCGCGCGATAATCTTTGCCGTCCTCTGCGATGTCGGGACGCTCATACCAATCGCCGTGCAACCTGCCTTTTTTTGTAAAAGGCTTGTCGCCGACTTTGCAAAACCTGTCTGCAAATATTTGATACGTTACGCCTTGTTTTGCCCAATTCGGGGTTTTATAGTCGAATTTTGTGACGGTCAACTGCCATTCAGGCAACCAATCACCTCTTATGGCAACGCCGTCAAGCCCTCTTCCGAAAAACGCAAGGTCACCATTTGCGAACTCGCCCTCAAAGCGATACTTCCAAATACCCCACTGTGAAAGCGAAAATGCTCCGACAAAAAAGTCTTGCGTTTCGTCGCTGTGAGAATAGGGCAATTCATATCGCAGGCAATCGCCTGCAACCTCTCCTCCCTCTCCGAAAACTTGTCGCAATACGACAAAAACTCTCTTGATTTGAAGAGAGTTATCGACAGGAAAAGTTATGCGTGTTTCTTGATTTTGCACGCTTGCGCCATACGGCTTTTTGTTGAGTAGAGGATTGTACATACGCGTTGTTCTCTTATCTGTCATTCTCTTACAAGAGTGTAGGGGGAGTATTTTAATTACAATTTCCCCCTTCCTCACGTGTTTCCC
>FR895604.1 GCA_000434435.1 Firmicutes bacterium CAG:475 | reverse complement strand
GTGATAGGGCTTGCCGGGATGCGCAAAGTCGTCCATATCGGGATAGACGTCGGTTGCAAACGTAATCACGATGTCGTTCGCTATGCCGCCCAGTCCCTTGTAGAAGCTGTCAACGAGATAGCTGTCAAGGAAGTTTTGGACGATTGAAATCACGTCCGGACCTTCGAGAGAGAAGCCGAGGAGTTTTGCAACGAGCGTTTTGATTGCGGGGAGCAAATCGTTGATGACGTCAACCAACACGAAGTCTTCGGCGTTGATCGAGTAATCTGCCGGGAGGGAGATTTCCACACCGAGTTGAGTGAGGAAACCTTTGACGACGGTGTTGTTCAATACGGAGGGAAGTTGTGTTCCGAGACCTTTTTTGAGATGTGCGAACGCAGCTTCGGTGATGTAGCCTTTTTCAACCGCGTCTTTGAAATCGAAGTGGTTGCCAAGGATAGTTTTGAGGAGAGAACCGTCTTCGGTGAAGATGGGATCAAGCAAAGTTTTGAGCAAATCTTGCACGAATTTGCCGCTCAAAAGTTGCTCTTGCATATCCTTGATTGCAGCGACCATACGCAAACGGTAGGTGGGGTTGTAGGGGTGTTTGAAGAGGTAATCTTTGCCTGCTTCAACTTTTTGTTCGTCGCCGAAAATCGCCTTTATGGATTCCGCGGTTTCGTCGAGAGAGATTTCGATGCCCATGGTGTGAGCGGTCATGATGAAGGCGGCAACGTCTTTGATGTTCATTTTTCCGCTGTTTGCGGGATTGACGTCGGATACGATGCTGTCATCGCCGTATTCCCAAGAAAGAACTTCGTTTACGACTGCATTGACCAAGCCGAGAGCGGAATTATATTCAACGCCGTTGTGCGTGTACGTAACGCCTTCGAGAACGGTGTCGAGAATGTATTTGACAAGTCCGTTGAGAGCTTCGGTTTTTTCAGCGGAATCCATATTTCCGTAGATATCGCGCTCCGTTTCGCCTCTCTTGAAATCTGCAAAGAGGGTGCTGCGGACGATGCCAAGAACCATATTGTCGCCGCCGACCATGTTCATAACCGTGTTTACGAGACCGTCGATAGTGCTTTGATTG
>FR895603.1 GCA_000434435.1 Firmicutes bacterium CAG:475 | reverse complement strand
GTTTCTATCCCTTGCAGGCAGATAGAAAGGGTGCGCCGGGCGTGCAACAAGTGCTTGTGTATGCGCAACACAACTACGCGGCAGACAAGTTCGTGCTGTACGTCAAGTATAACAACGGCACGGTTGCCGTGCTCACGCAAGGCACGGAATACACTTTGAGTGCGCTTGATGCACCTACTGTCGAAAATCCCACTCCGTTGAATACGAGTGTGACGGCAAGCGGCACGGGCAATTTCAGCGGAAATATCACCAAGTGGTACACCGCTTTGTTCAGCGATTTTGGCTGGAAAGACGGAAAAACGCCCGAAGATAATGATTGGGGTGGTAGCGCGGACAATCCATACGTCATAAGCAAGCCCGAACATTTGTTGCGCCTCAGCCAGAGCGTCAACGGCGGTATGGCGTGGAACTCGATTCAAAATACCGTTACGGCAGGGGTGTGTATTGCTCCGCAAACCACGGCAAAGGCAACGAGCAGAGATTATAAGGACGCATATTTCCTTGTCACCGTCGACATCGATATGAGCGGTTATATCAGCACTGACGGCGTTTACAACTTCTTGCCCATCGGCACGAGGTCAACGCAAAATCAAACGGAATTGCCGTTCAGCGCGACGTTTGACGGCGGCGACAATACGATAACCTACGTTTACAACGTCGGCAGTTTCTACAACGTTAACGGCGCGAGAAAGAACTACGTCGGCTTGTTCGGATATCTGAACGGCGCAACGATAAGCAATCTCAAAGTTGCAAGCAATGGCGGACTTTCCATAACGGACAACAGCGGTATCGTCGGCATCGAATACGTGGGCGGCATTGCCGGCTATGCGGTTGACTCCACTTTATATAATTCAGTCTTGGCATACGGCGGCTGGGTGCGCGGCGAAACGTACGTGGGCGGTATCGTCGGTTATGGCGAAAGAATTACCATTGTAAGTTCCGAAGCCGTATCGTCGGCAAACGTCGGCGGCGAAACGTACGTGGGCGGTATCGTCGGCAAGTGGATCGTCAGCAATCAAAGCCAAATCGGCGGAAGCGTTGCAGGACAAAGATACGTCACGCCGGCAGATCAAATCGACGTCATGGGCATCAAGTACGTGGGCGGTATTGCAGGCTGGATGGATACGTCGTCTTGCGCAACGACGATTTCGTACGCTCCGCAACTCAACAACAACGGAAAGGATGGAAACTTTATTGTTGTGGGCGGCATCGAGTACGTGGGCGCATTGTTCGGCGCGTTTATAGGCAACGGATATCACCAAAACGCAACAAACGACAAATATACGGCAATCGTAATCGACAAAGACGCAA
>FR895602.1 GCA_000434435.1 Firmicutes bacterium CAG:475 | reverse complement strand
GGGCGGTCGTAGATATAACTACGACCGCTTTATTTGACTGGAAACACCAGCTGTGTTATTATAAATTTGCGACACCATTACGAATTATTTTATGACCACAGAGGACTATCTTTAATTAGTCTTACTCCCTTGCACGTAATCTCTGTGGTTTCGTAAAATAGTGTCGCTACTAGCGAGAGGAGTTGGCTATGGTGTCGTCTCTCGGGGCGGCACCTCATTTTTTATGGGAAAAGTATTATGTTGTACCGGGCATCGTCCGTCAAAAGTTTTATGTCTTAATAACCAATCAAGCGACGAGTATATCTCTATTTTAGAAACAATGGATATAAGTTGCAAACCTATTTGGATGAAGGCTATGATCATTTTATATCCGGGATGGCACAAGGAATTGATTTGATATATGCCGAAACAGTCATTCAGTTTAAGGAACATTATGACTTGAATATAAAACTTGAATGTGCTTTGCCGTGCCGAAATCAAACGGACAAATGGAATAATAATGACATCCAGAGATATAATGCTATTCTTGCAAAAGCAGATAACTAAATAAAATAAGAAAAAGTAAGCAAATCTAAAAAAGGTTTGCTTGCTTTTT
>FR895601.1 GCA_000434435.1 Firmicutes bacterium CAG:475 | reverse complement strand
CAATCTGCCAAGCACGACATTGAGAACGCTCCAGATGTTTGCGGGAATCATGCCCGTGTTGACTTCCTCGTCTGCCGCCATTGCCGCAACGGACGCTTGTGCGGAAGCGGTCGTCGCACTCGAACCGAGAATGCTTGAAAGATCGAGTCCCTCTATAACGCCGTAGGAGAAGAAGTCGCCCCAGCCCACGATGTCGCCGATTTCGCTTGCGTCGAGGTTGACGTAGAGCTTGCCCTCTCTGATTTCCACCCACAACAACGCCTTGGGTTGCGCGTCGCCGTGGAAGTTGGTCACGTAGGTCAATTCGAGATAAATCTTTGCGCCTTCGAGAGCTTGCAAAATGCCGACGCTCTTGTCGCCCGCAATCATCTTGACGAGATTTGCCAGTTTGAGATACGCCTTGAGATCGACGTTCAAGCCGATAAAGCTCTCGAATTCCTTGTTGTTTTTAAGTGACGTCGCAACAAAGTAGAGGTACTCTGCAATCTGGTCGCTGCCAATGAATTTGGTGAATTGATACGTCCAGTTGATAACGTCGTCGAGCGTCATCTTGATGTTGAGGTTTGCACCGAGTTCAACGCTGTCAAGCCCCGCAAGGACGCTTGTCACGTCAAACTCACCGCCGCCGAGCAAATCGCCGAGATTGAGCGAAAGTGCCTTGGTGTAGTTGGTGAAATCGGTGACTTTCTTGTACACCGTGCCGGTGTAAGTGTCGGCCTCTTCCATATCGGTGTAGCCGTTGCCGTTTGCGTCGATTGCTTCGTATGTGCCGTCCGCAAGCTTCTTGTATTGCAAATTGCCCTCGCCCGTGAAGCCTTGCAAATTGTCCTTTGTGGTCTTGACGTAGTTGCTGTTGCTGTCAACGATGTAGAGCGTGCCGGTGAACGTTGCAAATTGATTGGTCTTGACAAGTTCTCTGTAACTGCTGTTCTTGACGTTATTGTTGCCCGCGATATCGTTGAGTCTTTCGTGGACGGGCATATAGATGCCGTCAACGTCAGTGTAAACGATGCCGTCGTATGCGTATTGTCTTGCTTTTACGACTTCGCTATACACGGGCGCAGCCAACATATATCTGTCTTCCGGACCCGCAATCGAGCCGTCGTTGCTCTTGTAGATTGCATATTTGCCGCTTGCGTTTTCCGTTGCGGTGTACGTGCCGTCGCCGTTGTCGGACAAATCGTATCCGCCGTTTTCTTTTGCGTAATACTCGTTGCCGTCAACGCCTTTGTAAAGACGCACGTAATCTTTGTTTTGGAAATTCTTTCCGTAGTAGTTGGTGTAATCGTTGTTGTCGTTATCGCGATAGAAGCTTGCATAGTAGAAGATAGCGTTCGAGCCTTGTTGCATTGCCAAAATGTCTTCTTTTCTGCCGAAGTCTATGGATGACGACTCACCTGCAACGCCGTTCAAACCTTGGATGTTAAGACCGAGGTCGAACATGGGGACGTCGCCCTTCTCGTTGAAGAGAATTGCACCGATCGTAATGTCGTACGGATTGAGATTTTGTTTGATATAAACCTTGAGGTTGGGCAACATATCCGCAATGCTTGCACTGTCGGGCAAAAGTTCTGCAAGCAAAACTTTCGCAAATCCGGACGTAACGTTTATTGCGATTGCGTTTGTGAATATGTTGAGGAACAAACTCGTGGATGCCGAGCTTTGCTTGTCGGGGTTCTTGTCCGTCACTTCGTCGGATGCCACGGATGCGTCGGACGCATCGCCTTGGATGGCTTTGCCGACAATTCCCGTCAGCACGTCTTCAAGAGGATACTCGCTCATATCCACGAAGAGTTTTGCGTCTTTGCCGAGCAACGCTTCCGCATCGATATAAAGACCTGCTTTGCTTGTGTCTTTGTCGTTGTCGTAGTAGATGCCGAGAATGTGCGGTTTGGTTCCGTCAAGCAACTTGCCTTCATAGTTGTTTGCATCTCTGTTTGCACTCGTGACGTAGTTGCCGTTTTCGAGCAAATCGTTTTGTTCGCCCCAAACGTCGATTGCGACGTCGAGGTCACGCACGTCGATGCTGAACGACGGAAGAATGTAGAGCTTGAAGCCGAGGTTCAGACGAATCGAGAAGTAGATGTTGAACGTCATATCTTCCGCAATCTGGAATTTGCCCTTCATTGCGCCGAGAATGTTGCCCAACACATCGCCGAGTGCCTCGTTG
>FR895600.1 GCA_000434435.1 Firmicutes bacterium CAG:475 | reverse complement strand
GCCTTGCGGCTCGTGTTCCGTCTTCGAAGTTGCACATTGCGTTAATAAGTGCGCTCCAAATAGGGCAACATTAAATAATAATCTCGATGCTATGCTGTATGCGCTATTCGGATGAAGAGCGCGAAAAAGCCCCTCGCAAGGCAACCCTAATGTACTAATCGTACATGAGTTGTCGGGCGAGGGACTTTGACAAAGCTATTCGCCGAATAGCACTTACAGCATAGCATCGAGGCGGGAGAGGACATCCGCATAAACTTCCGCTCTGTTGATTTCGTTCAGGATTTCGTGACGAGCGTCGGGATAAAGTTTTATAGTCAAATTCTTTACGCCGAGATTTTTGTATTGATCGTAAAGTTTTTGAACGAGTTTACCGTTGCCGCCCACGGGATCTTTGTCACCCGAGAAAATCGCAATCGGTTTGTTGACGTCGATTTTGGAAAGGTTTTCTTTTTTGTAGCTTTCTTTGAGTCCGTTGAGGAAATATTTGAAGAACGCCACGGACATAACGTAGCCGCATTGCTCGTCGAAAATATACTTCTTGACGTTTTCTTTATCTCTTGAAAGCCATGCAAACTCGGATTCCTTTTTGAACGGCTTGTTGTATGCGCCAAAGGTGAGTTTGTCGAGGAAATCCGCCGTCTTTTCGCCGCCCGCGAACTTAAAATTGAGGTTTGCAATGGTTGCGCCAGTGTTCAAAAGCGCACCTTTCATCATTGCCGAACCGCTGAGAATAACGCCGGAATAGTCCTTACATTCCTCGATATAGCGTTGCCCCACCATGCTGCCGTAGCTGTGTCCAAGATAGAATACGGGGAGATTGTATCTGTCTTTGAGCATTTTTGTGATTGCGCACTCGTCTTTTACGGTGTCGAAATAAATGTTGCCCTTGTGGTAGCCCTTGACGCCTTTTGAAGATTGCTTCGTGCTCGTCATACCGTGAGCGCGATGGTCGTCGGCAAAAACTATATAGCCGTTTTGATTGAGATAGTTTGCAAAATCGTCGTATCTGCGCGCGTGTTCCGCCATGCCGTGCGAAATCTGAACCACGCCCTTGGGATTGCGCACGTTGTCCCAAAGATAGCATTGCAATACGGTGCCGTCAAAACTTTGAAATTTCTCTGTCTTCATAAAAATCTCCTCTTATCGCATGTGCGAAAGTCATTTTCGATATGGATATATTGTAACACAGCGTTTTTACGTTTTCAAGACGCAAAAATACGCAACTTTACCCGTTTTTGTTACATAATATGGTTATATGACTTCAAAAATCACAAAAAATACGTCCTTCTCGACGGCAAACGACCTTGAAACGAAAACAAAAAACACCCGCAAAGCGGCATCGGCAAGCACCGCAACACCGCAATCAGATACTGCGACTTGTCTAGAAAACTCTCAAAACCGCCCGATTATCGTTTTCACGGGCGGTGGCACCGGCGGACACGTCTACCCGAATCTTGCGCTCGTTCCCGAATTTGAAAAAAGAGGTTTTTGCGCCGTGTACGTCGGCGGCGAGGGCAACACTATCGAAAGAAAACTTGCGCGCGACGCAGGCATAAAATATTATGCCGTACCCACGATAAAGCTCGTGCGGTCAATGACGATCGACGGCATAAAAAACAATTTAAAAATCCCGTCTACCCTTAAAAAATCCGTCGAAAAAGCAAACGAAATTCTTGCAAAAATCAAGCCGTGTTGCGTGTTTTCAAAAGGCGGATTCGTATCTTTGCCCGTGGTGTTGGCGGCAAGCAAAACACATATTCCCGTCTTTGCACACGAGAGCGACTTGACAATGGGACTTGCAAACAAAATCGCACAACTTAAAGGCGCAACGATTTTGAAAGCCAATCCGAAATCTAAATTCGGCGGAGAACTCGTGGGTATGCCCCTTCGCGACAATCTTGTCTACAAAGACAAAACTTGCGCTCGAAAAACGCTCGGCATAAACAATCCGTTCAAAAAGCCCGTGTTGCTTGTTTTGGGCGGCTCGTCGGGTGCAAGCGCGATAAACGACGCGATAGTCAAAAACCTAAAAACGCTCACTACAAAATATTTCGTTTTGCACGTAAGCGGAAAAAACAAAGGCTCAAACGTAAAATCCGCCGACTATCTTCGATTCGAGTATGCCGACGACGTCGCGCTGTTTTACACCGCTTGCGATATAGTGCTGTCCAGAGCGGGCGCGACGAGCGTGTTTGAGATTTCGTCCATAGGCAAGCGCGCCGTTTTCGTGCCTCTGCCAAAAGGCGCGTCGAGGGGCGACCAGATATACAACGCCGAGCTTGCAAAAGAATTCGGCGCAACGGTGTTAAAACAAGATTCGCATTTTTGCGACAATTTGCCGCGCGCAATAGAAACCGCAATGCAAAATCCGAGCATGAAACCCATAAATTCCGACGCAAACGGAAAAATTGCCGACCTTGTTTGTGCTAAATTGAGGCGAGGTGAAAAATGCACAAACAAAAAACCATCGCCAAATGGCTTGCAGTAATCTTGCTAATGACCGTTGCCGTTGCGTGCTATATAGCATTGTCAGCGGTTGCAAACGCAAACTCAAAAACGAACGTTGCCGGCGCAAACGACAATCCCGAGACCGACTTACCCGACAGTCCGCAAAAACCGATATATTCCACTCTGCCCAGAGCGTGCGAGAAAGTGGACGGAAAAAGCGTTGCGCACTTCGGCGGCGAGGGAGAAGAAAAACTGCTCGACGCCTTTAGTTTCGCAGGCAAAAGCGTACTTATCGTTTCTTGCGATTCATCGCAATACGACGTGAAAGAAACAGGAATTTACGCTGCGATTTTCAGCGGAACCACGCTTGAAAAATCAATCAAAATCGCAAGTGCGAAAGGACGCTATTTTTGCGCTTGTCAAACGCGCTACGGCATTGCGATTTTCTGCGCCGAAAACAACGAAACGACCGTCAAAATTTACGATGAAAATTTTTCCGTTTCCTGCGAAAACTCAATTGAAAAATTCGACGAGATAGACGCCGCATACGTCCAAAACGAAATTAGGGCTTTTTGCACGATAGATGGCAAAATAAAGAGCTGTGGTTTGGACGATTCTCTCAACGTTTCAAGGAATAATTACGTGTTGCAAACACAAAACTCGAAGATAGTTTCTCGCATAAATTTCGGTGAAAACGAACTGCTGTTTTTGCAAGACGACGAAACAGCAATCGGTGTAACATACAATCGAAACAGCGGCTTTACAAAGCGTTTTTCTTACGATAAACACCGCATTTTGCAAGTTATGCCTATTTTGCAATCGTCGTCGCAAGCATTTTTGACTCTATGCAAAACACAAAACGGACTTACTCTTTACTCGCACTCCGCAAGTCTTGAAACAACTGCGGAATACACTCTTGAAAATCAAAGTTTCGGCGCGCTTTTAAGATGCGACAACGGCGTCAATATCATATGCAAAGACAAGTGCGTTCGTCTTTGCTCGCACCTCGATTTCATCTCGGAAACATCTCTCGATTACCTATACGAAAACAAGAAAAATTCAAGCGCAAACGATGAGAAATCATACCTAAAATCCGTCGATACGAAACCTCTGTTGCAAACCGAAATCAATGTGGCTTCCGCCCTCGATTTCACTTGCGTGGCGCAAGAAGAAAACTTGTTTGTCGCGCAATTCGACAGCTTCGATTTGCTTGTCGGATTTGAGGACGGAAAACTTGTAAATTTGTGCAAATTCAACTATAAAATCAATGCGATAATCACAAAAGAAAAACGTAACGATCAAGCTCGGATTTCCTTGTTTTTCGACAGCGATTTATCGTCGGATCTGACATATATGCGCTTTGGCAAATCGGATGTGTTTTTCATATCCGTATTGACAAATACGGTTTGAAGTTATATACTTTTGTTATGGCAAAACAATCCGTGCAAACTCAATCTCAACCATATTCGAATATGGCAGCGCGCAAAACCGTGCTGATTTTGGGGTTCGTCATGACTTGTGCAGGTTTTGCCGCCACGGCGTACGCAACGCTCGTTTTTTTCTTCCCCGCACTCAATTT
Organism: Firmicutes bacterium CAG:475; assembly: GCA_000434435.1. Classification (GTDB taxonomy): domain Bacteria; phylum Bacillota; class Clostridia; order Christensenellales; family CAG-917; genus CAG-475. Next base: position 4,827 of record FR895600.1, on the reverse strand, counting down.
CCTCAACGGCGTGCTTGCTGTTGACTTGATGAAATGGCTGTATATCGCAAGTTTGTCTTTGTCGTTTGTCGGCATAGTGTTTTCAGTGTCGGGCGCAAATACTATGAAAGGGCTTGCAAGGCTGTCTTTCTTCTTCGGCACTTTGAGCTTTATTATATCGGCGGCATTGCTTGTGGTGATATTGTTGTTCACGACATTTATCCCTATGTAAACAATAAACGTCCAAAACTCTCAAAAATCCATCGAAAGCTCGATGGATTTTTCATATATAAAAGCATAATCTCTTGAATATTTAAACTGGAATCATATGCGGTTCCACTTTTAAATTCGATGATGTATTTTCATAATCCGCTATGTTTTTCAATCATCTTCGTCGTTTGCGTCGTCGATTTGTCTATGATACTCGCAATCTTTGAAATCGATATTCAATCTCCCCTTCAACGCACCCACGATAAAGTGGCACAAAATCCCGGTGACAAGCCCGGCAAGCGCACCCGCAAGCATCATATATGGCAAGTAAACGAAAACTCCGCTCGACACGACGACGGACGCGACGCATATTTGCATCAGATTGTGCGTCATTCCGCCTGCAATAGACAGTCCGCAAGTGCTGAACAATCGCGTTTTTGAAAGCAAAACCATAAGCGTGTACGCAACGAGCGCGGACGGAAGCGACCATATAAGGCTTGCCGTATTTGCGGCAAAAACCGCACTTAACACGCATCTCAAAACAAGCACGATATACCCTTCCCAAACACCCAGCAGCAAGAAGCACGCCAAAAGAACGACGTTGCCCAGCCCGATTTTTGCATACGGAAGCGCGGGGATTATAGGCGGAATATAACTCTCGATAAGCGAAACTATGAGGGCAAGCGCAAGGAACAATCCGCAAAGCGCAACTCGCCTTGTCGTAAACTTAGACGGTTTTTTCACGTTATTGCGTCAACCTCCTTTGCCACCACTTTGACAACGACTTTGTTTGGCAGACACACAATCACTCCGCCCTCTTTGCCTATTGCTTGCGCATGCACGCAAAGTTGATTGTGGCAATCGCTTTTTGCGATATACGCCTTTCCGTTTTCAATCTTGATTTGCACCCTGCCGTCCAAAACTTCGACGGTTGCGGCTTTGTTTAAGTCAAGTTTGTACACGAGATTTCCGTCGACGTAAACATTCGCTTCGCTTGCGTCCGACTGCAGAGCAAAATAGATTGTGAGCGCGACAAGCACCAAAACGACGACAAGCAAAATTATGTCGCCTTTTTTGAAAAGCTGCTTAAAAGCCTCTTTCGTCACGTTCGTTTTGTTTTTGCTCATAATCACCGAAAAAGCACTTAATCTATATCTTCCGACACTATAAACGCCGCAGTTTTCAATTCAACGTCGAAATCTCCGACCGTTTGCACGTTCATATCACCGTCGATAATAAAGCCTTTCAGCCCCAACTTTTTCAAAAGTTGTACGCCTTTTTCTTTGCCTAAAACGACGACTGCGGTTGCAACCGCATCACCGATTGCGCCGTCTTTCGTCACGACGGAGCAAGACACGACGCCGTCGCTTCCCGACGTATCGGCAGGCTTGCCCGTGATGGGATTTATTATATGGTGATAGACGTTTTTACGTTCTCCGTCGTCTACGACGTAATACCTTTCGTAATCTCCGCTTGTCGACACGCACTCGCCCGAGAGTAGTTTGAATTTCGCAAAGTAGGAATTTATAAACTCTCTGCCTTCTCTTTGCGGATTTGCGATGCCGACGTTGAAATCGTCTTTCACCGCACCTATATTGCCGCCGAGGTTGACGAGGGTTTTGTCGGAGGCAAGCGTCAATGACTGCTGAAACGCATAGCCTNNNNGACTGCTGAACCGCATAGCCTTTTGCAACGCCGCCGAAATCCAACATCGCACCGTCGATAAGTTTGGTTATCGTGCTATTTTCATAGTCGACGACAAACGCTTTGTCAAGCCCGACAAGTCGTTTTGCGTTTTCTATTTCCTCATCGCTCGGAGGGGTAAAGTCCGACGCTTTCGAGAACAAATCGCCCGAAAATTTCCAAAGTCTTACGAGCGGATATATCGACGGGTCGTACGCGCCGTCGGAGGCTTCGAACACCTCGCTTGCGACGCGCATGATTTGCATCGTTACGTCTTTGCATAGGATTGCCTCACCGACTTTTGCGGCGTTGATTTTGCTGACGTCGCTTCCCTCTACGGTCGGTGAAAGAACGCTCTCCAACGATGAAATATAATCGTAAATTTCGGTGACGGTACCCTGCGATTTTATGCCGTAAGATTGAATTTCAAGCGTTGTGCCATATACGAAATATTGCTCCGCCCTGCTGCAAGCCGTAAGCGAAGCAATACACAAAATCAAAACTATGAGAACCAAAAATACTCTTGATTTTTTCAAGTCTTTGTCCTCTGTTTGCGCTTTGCGCAATTATTTTCTCGTAAAAATCAAGCCGAGAGTACCGGGGCCCGCATGCGCGCCGATAACGGGACCGACGGGCTGTTGCCAAACGGTGACATCGGGATTGATTTCAAGGATTTTTTCCTTCAAAGCATCCGAAACGTCTTTGCAATCGGCATCTACGATAACAACGGGTGCGTCGTCAAGGTTTTCGTATGTTTGTTCAAACTCGTCAAGCATAAACTTGTATGCTTTTTTAACGCCGTTTTGCTTGGAGCATACGTCGAGTTTGCCGTCTGCGACGGTCAAAACGGGTTTGATGTTCATAAGATTGCCGATTTTTGCTTTTGCGGGCGAAATTCTGCCGCCGCGCGCAAGATATTTCATATCGTCAACGACAAAATAAATGCCGACTTTGTTTACGTTTCTTTCAAGATAATCGTAAGTTGCGTCGATGTCGTCGCCGTGCTCTCTGCAATACTTTGCCCCCAAATACACCAAAAGACCTGCGCCCATACAGATGTTGAGCGTGTCGAATCTTCTGAATTTCACGCCGGGATATTTCTTGCGAAGCTCCTCGATCGCAGGTTCGAGATACTCGAACGTGCCCGAAAGTTTGGAAGAAAAAGCAATGTACAATATATCCTCGCCCTTTTTGAAAAACGGCTCGAAAGTGTCGTAATATATTTGTTGATTTAGTCCCGCGGTAGACGCGCTTGCGCCGTTGCGCATTTTTTGGTAGAAATCGTGAGTGTCGGTTTCCTCTCCCAAATCGCACAATTTCTCTTCACCGTCGATGACGTAAGGCATGCGGATGACTTCGAGATTCAACTCACGCGCATGAGTGTACCAAAGTTCGCAATCGGTATCGCAAAAAAGCACAGACATAAATTTCTCCTTGCATTTTGCACCTCACGAGTGCAAAACACTACACGTTGTTCGTTTTCTTTTATATTTATTTTATTATATATCCTTAAATTTGTCAACTTTTGCCGACTTTTTGAATATTTTGAAGGATTGGTAAAATTTTTCAAAAAAAATTTACAAATTTAATGAAAATTTAATTGTCAGAACATACTATTTTGGTATAAGATATAAAAGGAGCAAGGGTATGGACGATTTTAACAATTTCTTTGACGATCAAAGAAATCCACAACCCGAGCATACACCGGTATATCATACGCCGTCACCGAAGAACAATAACAAGCTCGGTCCGGTCGGTATCTTGTGCGTAGTGCTTGCAGTTGTGATGTGCGTCGTCGTTCTTGTCAACGTAATCGTGTTGGCAAGCCTGAAACAAACTATAGCCGAAGAATACGCAGCGTCAATCTCCGCCGATATGAGAGAACAATATCGCGAGGCAATCGACGAAGCTTTGAGCGGAACAAACGTCGTTGACGACGTGACCAAAGCGGCAACCGAAAAGGCCCTTGAAGCACTCAAAACCAATATCGGTTTGGTTGCAAACGCAAAGTCTGCGTCGGTCGCAAGGCTATATATGTACAAGGACGCAAACGTCAATCCCTCCACAACGTCGTACAACGGCATAGCAAGCGGATTTTTGATTTCGGACTCCACTTCCGACTCAAAGTATCGCTACTTGCTTACAAACGCGCACTGCGTCAGATATGAAGCGACAAAAACTTCTTCGTCCGGTTATCCTTTCGGAATGGGAAGAGTGACTTACGAATGGGCTTCATACGGCACGATTATTTGTATGTTTGACGGTGACACTTCAAACTACTACAAGCTCGAAATCGTAGCATACGGCGCATACCAAGGCGATCATCTCGATGCCGAAACAAACGATCCCGACATTGCACTGCTCAGGGTGGTCGGAAAAGTCGTCGGATCGAGTGTTGTAGACGCTCAACCGTCAAACGCGGATCACCCCTCCCTCACAATCGCAACAAACGATTCGCAAAGAGGTACGATGGTGGCGTTGATCGGAAACCCCGAAGGCGTCGGATCGACAAACAGCATCTCAACGGGTATCATATCTCAAACGGGAATCACGATTTCCAGCTGGGGCTCCGGCAAATTCGTTATGACAGATGCGGCGGTCAACGGCGGAAACAGCGGCGGACCGATGATTGACATCCTCGGAAACGTCGTCGGAATCGTGGAATCCAAACTCGTCGATGAAAGCATAGACAACATGGGCTTTGCCCTCTCGGTATCGACGATTAGAGATTTTGTGGACAGCGTTTCACAATCCCATAATTTGAATCTCACCGTGTGAGATCACAACTTAGTCTCCCCAATTATTGCCGGCACTTTTTTTATCCTCCCTATGCCGGCAAGGAAAAACCCCACGTTTTGTGGGGTTTTCCTTTTGCTCAAACGGCATTGCGGTGGCATCAATCGCCTTATGACATTCCGAGAAGTGAAACGACGTGGGAATCCCCTAAATAGAAAC
>FR895599.1 GCA_000434435.1 Firmicutes bacterium CAG:475 | reverse complement strand
ACTCCAAGGCTCGCCGCCGCTGCGGCTCGAGGTCTACAACTCATCACACTGCCTAACGGTAATATAGTGTCTGCAATTAATTATTGAAAATTTTAGCACGAAACCGCAAAAATGTAAAGCGCAACAAAAGCGTTTTTCGAGGTTTTTCGAGCATAAAAAAAGAATTCGCGCGGAATTCTTTTTTTTCGACAAATTTCTCAAATCTTCAATCGGCTTTTGCCGCCTCACTTTCCTTTGCGATGGTGGACATGAGCATCTTCTTTATCTCGATACACTTTTCAAGTATCATTCTGTCCGAATAATACGTGCCGCTTTCAATCAACAGCTCTATCCAATATTCCGTTTCCGAGCAGTCTTTGAGCGCGTCTTGCAATTTTTTGATAAAGTCGTTTCTGTCTTGCAGGCAATATGCTTCCCTCACTCTTGCGCCGATGCTTGCGCCCGAAAGCATAAGTTGATTGACAAGCACCGTTTCGCGCCTATCGATTTTGATTTGATTGCACAGCTTGATTATGTCAAGTGCAAACGATTTCGATTGTTCGACAAGAGGACTGTCTTCCATATATATTTCCTACCTTAGATTGCTACGGATATAATAGCACCAAACCGTCAAAATGTAAATAGTGCTTTGCGTGTTTCACACTCTAAAAATATAACAAATCAGGAAATATAAAAAAACCGCAACGCCGCAGGCATTTCACTTGTCAAAGACGAATTTCACGCGCGCAGCGCATTTCACAAATCCGC
>FR895598.1 GCA_000434435.1 Firmicutes bacterium CAG:475 | reverse complement strand
GTCCAAACACGTGAGGAAGGGGGAAAATTGCAATTTAGTAGTTATATGGTGGGAGAAAAGCCCGGAAGGGAAAAAGGGGCAAATCTAATTTAAAAGTATGCGACGTACACTCTTGTAGAGGACGAACATACACTTGGGAAAGGAAGTAATTTTTAAATTTTAGTGTTTTGCAGCACGTCGCCTATCATCGTAGTAAGCTTATTTTTCACGGCAATCTTTTTCAAATCCTGCTCGGATAAAGTGCAAATAACTTTTCCACTATCGTCAACGACTTCGAACGAGGTTTGCGTAAGCCTGCCGACGTGATGAAAAAGCCGCAAAATCGGNNNCTGCCGACGTGATAAAAAAGCCGCAAAATCGGCACGTTTTTCGAGATTTTTATACGCTTTTGTTCGACGCCGAGAGAATAGTTTTTGCTATCCACGTCAAGCGCGCTCGAATAGGTTTCGTCTTTGCTTGCGAAAGTCGCGCCGTAAAAAAGGAATACCGCCATTATCCCGAAAGTGAAATTCAATCCGAAGAAGAAAGACGAGACAAACAGTCCCAAAAACAAAAAAGAACACGCTATGCCGGCGATTTGCAAGCCTTTGATTGCTTTGAGTTTGTTTTTGCAAAAGCCCAAAACCACGCGCGAACCGTCAAGCGGATAGACGGGTAAAAGATTGAACAGACCAAGCGACAAGTTTGCATAAAGAAACGCAATCGTATAGGGATACGACGCAGGATACAGCCACCATAAACCGAGGGTGACGAGCGCAAGCACGATGTTGCAACAAGGGCCGGCAAGTCCTATAAGCACGCTTGAAGTCTTGTCGAAATTTTCGCCCGCGCTCATCATTGCCCCGTACGGCAAAAGCACAATCTTTTTGACGACGTATCCCCTTGCTCTCGCCATAAGCGCGTGCGCCCCTTCGTGAAAGAGGAGCGCAAGCAAAGTCCATACGAAATCAAGCGCATGCCCGAATGCCACAAGCGCAAGAGCAAGCGCAAAAAACAGAGGATTAACCTTGAATTTCATAAGGATAAACCTCTTGTTTTGTCAAATTGAAGATACTATGCTTGAAATGTTAGACAGAGTTTCCACAATGGAAGTCGCCCTGAAAATGTTTGCGAAAAGAAAACCGAGCGACACGAAAACGCCGATTGCAACGGGGATTATCGCAACGTCCAAAGCATCCAGAACGCCCTTCTTAAATCCGTGTTTTTTGCCGACGCGATTTTCGACAAATTCGTTTTGAGAGATTTCAACGTCGAGTTTTTTGCTTTCATCAAATTCCATATTTGCCACCTCGCATATACTTTATTCTTGCAAGCGACAAAATATAACAACGCAAAAAAAAAATAAGTAGGCTCATTGACCCGAAGCCAATACCTTTGCCTACTTACGTCGGATAATTCCAACGACGATAGCGTATGCAACTGCTTGATTATTGTCAAGCGAAAAACCTGAAATTTAATATCTCGGCATGTCGAGAGTCGTTTGAAACTGCTTCACCCTTGTTGCCACAGCCTCGATTGCAATTTTATACTCTCCTTTTTCGCTCTGATCGACTTTGATTTTTGCCCTGCCGTCAAGTGCGAAATAATCGCGCAACACGTTGTTGACGTCGTTTTCGAGCGCGGTTGAAAATCCTTGTTTTACGCCCACTTTGTCCTGCGTGAGCATATCTCTCATTCTGCTTGCAATCTGTTTGGACGCTTTCATCTGAACCACCTCAATCGCCTTTTGGGCGCAATATCCACGAAAACTTTGCTGTTTTGTGCCACGTTTTTGGCAAGCACGTCATAGGCGCGGTTGGATATTGCGTGCTGCGGTATCGTGCCGAGTTGCTGATAGAGCGTGATCATATCGTCGTCAGGAATCACGCCGATGGGCGCAAGATGCAACAGTGAGCTTATTTCGCTTGCCGACAGCATTTCGCCCCTTGCAATCATATCCGAGCGCACTCTGTTGACGACAAGCGAAACGTCTTTCAAACGATAACTTGCAAGCAGGCTTATCACCTTGTCCGCATCTCGTATCGCTGACGCCGAGGGAGTTGTGACAACGATTGCCTCGTCGCAAGCCGACACCGCCCTGTGAAAGCCGTGTTCTATGCCTGCCGGACAATCGACGATCACAAAATCGAACTCGCAAAGTCCGTCCACAACGTTTCTGAACGCTTGCGCCGTGATTTGAGCGCAATCTTTTGACGACGGCAGTATCTTCATCGGGCTTTCCGAATCGTTTACGAGAGCTTGAAACGCCCTGCAACGACCTTGCAACACGTCGCCTATATCGTAGACCACTCGCCTTTCTATGCCTGTCACGACGTCGAGATTGTTCAGCCCGACGTCGCCGTCCACAAGCGCGACTTTATATCCTGCAAGCGCAAGTTTTCGCCCAAGCGTCGCCGTAACGGTGG
>FR895597.1 GCA_000434435.1 Firmicutes bacterium CAG:475 | reverse complement strand
CCTTGCGGCTCGTGTTCCGTCTTTGAATATGCATATACAGTTGTTCGCTAAACTTTTTCAGAATAGTGCGCCAAATCGATAAAGAGCGAGGAAAAACCCCTTGCGCGGCAACCCTAATGTACATGAAGTACATGAGTTGACGAGCAAGGGGCTTTGACAAGGCTATTTGCGATTTGGCGCGCTATTCTACGGCGATTTCTTTGATGAGCACCTCGTTTCCCCGCACCAAATAGGTGTGTTCGCTCCCGCAATAGGGGCAGATCTTGCCGTGTTCGACGGTGGGATACTCTTTGTGGCAGTCCTCGCAATAGGTGACGGCCTTTATCGGCTCGATTTCAAGAGTGCAACCGCGCAGAAGGTCGGTGCGGTTTGCATTCCAGTTCCAACAATCAATGAGTTGATCGTTCACAATCGTGGATACTTCGCCGATTTGCATGACGACTTTTTGGATTTTGGTCGCCTTGTTTTCGACGGCGACGTCGCGCACGATGTCCGCGATGTGAAACACTACACCTAGCTCGTGCATATCAACCTCTTATTTGTTGGCTTTTTTTGCCGCTTTTGCCGCTTTGACTGCCTCTTTGTGTTTCTTTTGAGAGGCTTTTTCTTCGGCGGTTTTCTTGCCGAACACGATTCTCATGCCGCGCTTGAATGCGTAAGGAAGAATGGCTTTAAACTTGTCTTCGCTGCGCACCATAGTGGAGCATTCGGGATGTTCTCTGTGGAGATGGATTGCGTCGAATTCGCACTTGGTGGTGCAGATACCGCAACCGATACACTTGTTTTCGTCCACAACGCTTGCGCCGCATCCGAGGCAACGACCTGCTTCGATCTTGACTTGTTCTTCGGTGAGAGTGCCGTGCAAATCTCTGAAGGAGTGTTTGTCGCCTTCGAGTTCTTTGGCTTCTTGTCTGCCGGCGGTGTCGTAGCTGTCGATGACGATGTTGTTTTTGTCAAGCTCGATGAATTGTCTGCGGTTGCGACCGATGGTCATGCTCGTGCCGGGTTGCACGAAACGATGGAGAGATACCGCTGCGTTCTTGCCCGCTTCGATTGCGTCGATTGCAAACTTCGGTCCGCTGTAAACGTCGCCGCCCACGAAGATGTCGGGCTCTGCCGTTTGATATGTGAGAGAATCCGCAACGGGATAATTGCCGTGATGGAATTCGACCTTCGTTCCCTTGAGCAAATCGCCCCACACAATCGCTTGACCGATTGCGAAGATGACGTGTTGCGCTTCAACGGTGATGGTGTCGTTCTCGTCGTAAACGGGGCTGAATCTCTTGGTTTGAGGATCGATGACTCTCAAGCACTTCTTGAACACGACTGCCTTGACGGTGCCGTCTTCGTTCTTGAGGATTTCCTTGGGGCCCCAGCCGTTGTTGATTGAGATGCCGTCTTCAAGAGTTTCCTCGATTTCGTTTTTGCTTGCAGGCATCGTTTCTCTCGATTCGAGGCAATACATACCCACTTCTTCACTGCCGAAACGAACGGCGGGGGGGGGG
>FR895596.1 GCA_000434435.1 Firmicutes bacterium CAG:475 | reverse complement strand
TTAAGTCTTGTGATGTGTTCCCTTGCATAACCATATTTGTCGGCTGCAGATTCTTGTGTATTGTTTTCGACGTACATACAATAGTACAATTCGTAAAGTTTTGGCGGTGCTTGACGAACCACTTCGTTATATTCTTCCGCGGTTTTTGACACAGTACATTCGCCGAGAATTTTTGCCTTTTGCGCCATTTCGTCACGACGCGCATAATAATATCTTATATTTTTCAGATCTTCTCTGATTGCTGTAAATGTTTTCATATAAATTTCTCCTAGTTCTTATAAATAGATTTTCCGTAGCGGAGAATAAAAATATCCCCACTCGGTTTGCGACCTTTTTCAACACGTCGCATTCGGGTTGGGGATATTGTCTCCTATCGAATCTTATCTATAAAAGCGGGGAACGAGGATTTATCTTGGGCGCTGTCACAGCCCGACCTTGATTTGCCTATATAGACGTATGTAGTTTTCCTTTTTTAGTGATTATCTTTGCACAACTTTGATAAGTCGCACGTTGTTCTTTTTCTGCTCAAAGTACTTGGCGTGGCAATGTGAACATCTCCCCACAACTTCGCCGTTACTTTTAACACTCGCTACAAAATACTTCCTGCATTCGGGACACAGTTTTCGTATTGGAATAGCGTCTTGCGTGATAATAGCATTATCCATAAAAGCACCTCCTTCGCCCATAGCGCACATAGACTTGTATTTAGCCAACTGCATTGACGGGGTTAGGCACTCCCGCGTCGCAGAAAAACTATCTTGCGCACCCTATATACAATTTCCTTATAAACCGGGGCAGTTATTCGGAAACTATATCGATTTGGTAGATATCGTCATAAAATATCTTCTTTTGACCTATCGTCAAATAATGATAGACCACGTTGTTTTTCGCAACAGTTCCTTCTATATCAATGTAATGTCCGTTGAGATAGAAATTGATTCTAACAACCGTTCCTTTGTCCACTCTCACAAGAGTTTTAGACAATTCTTCCTTCTTTTCGTCGGAAAATTCGTGTCTGGGAACGCGTGTGCGCTTTTCGATTCTGCTTTGTAATTCTTCGGACAAGCCTTTTAGTGCATCGAATGGAAGGAACTGCGCCGCACGATTTACATCGTCATTGTTTTTAACCGCCATTGTGTCCTCCAATCAGTTTGTTGCGTTCTTTTTGCGTTGCGCCTTCTTGCAAGTCGAAACCTCGCAACATTGCATTCTTGCCAAACTTTTCTTTGATTTCCAACACTGCTTTTTCGACATTGCGCTCTTTTTGCAATGCGTCCAAATCAGTAAACAAATCATAGCCCTCGGCAGATTCGTCCACGAGTCCGCTAAAACATATAGCGAGTCTGCGGATTGGAACGTCTTGATGAGTGGTATCTTCAAAAATTCTATCAACGTATTCCTTAACCATTGAATAGAGATTGGTGCTGTTTGCCATTTTGAGCGTTCCGCCCGTAGCCGGAGCAGCATCTTTTGAATATCCGACGGAAATACCGACATGGCTTGCAATCAAATGCTCTTTTAAGAGTCGCTGACAACCACTCAAAGCCATCTCTTGTATGACGATATGTGCTTTATCGTATGCGTAGTCGCTGAACAAGATTTGAGAATTTGAGATAGACTTTGACTTACCCTTGTAGTTCTTGATGTCTGCAATCGTACAGCTTTCTCTGCCGTTTGCGTGGTCGATTAGCAATTTAGCGTTCTTACCGAAATTCCTATAAAGGAGATCTTCCGGGGCTGTTGCTACGCCTTTCATATCATGAATTCCATATCGGGCGAGCCTTGTGGCAATACCGTTTGCGATATTCCAAAAGTCGGTTATCGGTCTATGCTCCCACAAAGTTTCTTTGAATGTTTGTTCGTCAAGCATTCCAATATGGTCTTTGCAATGTTTTGCCGTGATGTCGAGTGCAATCTTTGCAAGATACAGGTTTGTGCCTATACCGCAAGTCGCAGGAATATGCGTGCGCTCGGCTATCTCGTTTATGATTTTCTTTGCAAGTTGCTTTGGTTCGAGTTTGTAAATAGACAAGTAGTCCGTAACGTCTATAAAAGCCTCGTCAATAGAGTATTGATGTATATCGTCCGGTGAGAAATAATCGAGATATACTTCAAAAATGTCTGCGCAGTATTTGATATACAAACTCATGTGCGGGAGAGCAATAATATAATCGATGTTTTTAGGTATTTCAAACAGTCTGCAACGGTTTCTGACTCCTAGTGCTTTCATCTTTGGAGTAATTGCCAAAGTTATAGCACCTTTTCCACGAGATTCGTCTGCAACGACAAGGTTTGTTTCAAACGGACTTAACCCACGTTCCGCACATTCTACAGATGCGAAGAATGATTTCATATCTATGCAAAGATAAGTCCGTTGTTTTTCCATATTGCTCCTTTATAACAAGTCCTTTATTACTTTTACGGCTATGCCTTGAATTTGAATGTTCTTATAGAACATATCTTGAAGTGCATCATTTTCGGGATGCAGTCTTATTAGTTTGTGCTTTTTATCCAAAAAATATCGCTTTAACGTAGCCTCACCCTCATCCGTGAGTGCAACCACTATTTGTCCTTCGTTTGCAGTATCTTGCTTTCGTATAACAACCAAATCTCCGTCATTTACGCCTGCATTTATCATACTTTCGCCTTTCGCTTTCAGTATGAAGTACTCTCCGGGACCGAAAAACTCGGTTGAGATTGATACATACGATTCTATATTTTCTTCCGCAAGTATCGGAGAGCCGCAAGCAATGTCGCCGACAATCGGGCAAGCCGTTACGTTGGACATCGTTTTGGCAAACTTCGATGTAGTGAGATTGCAATGCTTGCCTTTTCTCTCGATAATGCCTTCGGACACCAAATAGTTGATATATCTGCTGACAGTGGACGGATTTACGTTTATCGCGTCGGCAATTTCGTATATAGACGGAGTGCCGTTGTTCTCACGCAAACTCTCGTTGAGTATGTTCAAAATCTTATCTATAGTTTCTTTGTTTTTTACTTGCATTGTATACCCCTTTTACAATATGCAACATTTATTGCGTTTTGTAATTTTCATTATAGTCATTCAAAAACAAAAGTCAACGGGTTTTCATAAGAAATTTTTGACATTAATCGTTATGCGACATTTATGGTACACATTATGAGATTTTTTTATTTTCAGGTTGATCTCTCGGCTTTCTTTTGCGACGATTCTTGAAATGCTCATACATTTCTATTTCTAATAAGGATATATATAAATCTATATCTTTATTAGATAAATAAGAGAAATCCGGTTTGTTATCATCTACAAATATTTGTCGTTTACTCGGATTATCTTCAAGTACGATTTCCCGCATATCACACCTCCGTTGTTTTTTCTAACCTAACGATAATCCTTGTGACCGCAAAAAAGA
>FR895595.1 GCA_000434435.1 Firmicutes bacterium CAG:475 | reverse complement strand
CCACGTGAACACGTGCGGGGTTTTCTCCGTCGTGTCGGTGTGCTGCTTCGTGGTGCATTCGTGCCAGTGATTTGTTTCGTCAAACTTCCACTCGCTTGAAAACTCGTGTTTATTTTTGTTGCAAGCGGTAAGAACCGAAAGCGACAAAACAAGCATCAACGCTATCGCACAAAATGTGAAGATCGATTTTCTTTTCATGGTTTTTGTCTCCTTTTTTCTAAATTGATTATTTATTTCAAACCGCAAATCGAGAATTGCGTTCTAAAACCGTTGTTTGTTGTGTTTGCATGCCTTTGTCGGATTATTTTACTACAACGCTATACTTATATTTAAATGTGCCAATTCCAGGTTCGGTATTGGTCTGTATAATGGTCGTTTTATCTGCTGACAACTCAAACGTTGAGCCGGCAAGCAATCCGTATTTGTGCGCGGGGATTTCTTTTTCCATATCTTCCTGACTGTCGTAAAACACGATGGCAGTACCTTTGATTTTATACAACACCACGAAGATGCCTTGACCGCCTACTTCGCCCGGACCTTGATCATAGGTCACCGTCGCGGTATTTTTGT
>FR895594.1 GCA_000434435.1 Firmicutes bacterium CAG:475 | reverse complement strand
GCGATGAACAAAATGAAGTCCGTGAGGATAGAGCCGTACTTCGTTTGCACCGTACTACCCTCGACGATCGGCAAAATATCTCTTTGCACGCCCTCGCGCGACACGTCGTGACCGCCTTGTTGACCTTGATCGTTTGCGGCGATCTTATCGATTTCGTCAAGGAAAACAACTCCGTCTTGTTCCGCTCTTTGCAACGCTTCTTGCGTGATTGCGTCCTGATCCACCATCTTTTCGGCTTCTTGGTTTACGATGAAGTCCATTGCCTGTTTGACGGTGAGTTTTCTCTTTTTCACTTGACCTTTGCCCATCATTCCGCCGAAAATGCTTCCGAGGTCGATTTCGTTGCCGGGAGCATTGCCGGGTTGAAGTTGAATGGGCTTGGGTTGTTGACGGATTTCCATCTCGATGGTGATGCCGTCAAGATGTCCGGCGCGGATTTCTTGCAAAAGCTCTTCTTTGAGTTGAGCGTCGCTCTTGTCGGTTGCGCCTGCCGCATTTTTTCGCACGGGCAAAAGAATATCGCAGAGCTTGTTTTCTGCAATTTCGGTTGCTCTGGGCATAACTTCTTTAAACTTTTCGTCTTTGACGAGGCGGATTGCAACTTCCACAAGGTCGCGGATGATGCTTTCCACGTCGCGTCCGACATAGCCGACTTCGGTAAATTTTGTGGCTTCGACTTTGACGAACGGGGCTTTGACCACTTTTGCAAGACGTCTTGCGATTTCCGTTTTACCGACGCCCGTAGGTCCTTTCATAATGATGTTTTTGGGCGTGATTTCCTCTCTCATTTCCTCGGAGAGTTTGCTTCTTCTATATCTGTTGCGAAGAGCGATTGCAACGGCGACTTTTGCGTCGTGCTGACCGATGATGTATCTGTCAAGCTCCGCAACTATTTGTTTCGGGGTTAAAACGTTTGAATCCATATTTCACCTCTCAAACCGTTTCGACCGTGATATGGTCGTTTGTATAAACGCAAATCTCGCTTGCGATTTTGAGTGCTTTGTACGCAATTTCCTTTGCGCTCAAATCGGTTGCGTCCGCAAGAGCGCGCGCCGCCGCCAAAGCGTAGTTTCCGCCGCTGCCGATTGCCACGATTCCGTCTTCGGGTTCGATAACTTCTCCCGTGCCGGATATGACGAAAATGCTGTTTGCGTCTGCCGCTATAAGCAACGCTTCAAGACGTCTGCCGCCCTTGTCGTTGCGCCAAAGCTCTGCAAGCTCAACCGCCGCTCGCATAAGATTTCCGCTATACTTTTGAAGCATTGCTTCAAATTTCTCACTGAGTGCGAAAGCGTCGGACACCGAGCCCGCAAAACCGACCACGACTTTGTCGTTGTAGATGCGTTTCACCTTTACGGCATTGCCTTTCATAATGACGTTTTCGCCCATTGTTACTTGTCCGTCGCCTGCAACGGCAGTTTGTCCGTTACGTCTGACGGCGCATATCGTAGTTCCGCGAAATTCCACCATAAGTGTATTCCTCCAAA
>FR895593.1 GCA_000434435.1 Firmicutes bacterium CAG:475 | reverse complement strand
GCGGATTTGTGAAATGCGCTGCGCGCGTGAAATTTGTCTTTGACAAGTGAAATGCTTGCGGCGTTGCGGATTTATTTCATTTAACATTGTGTCTATCACACAATATTTCATATCGAGAATCGATATTTCACATTTGCGAAAAGCAAATATTTCACTCTTGTGTTGGTTCCGTTTTGGTAGTACAATATTTTACAAGGAGAAAAAAATGGCACAGTCAAAACTAAAAGATGCAGCCATAGAGTTTTCTGTTAGAGTTATCGAGTTGTGTGACAGTATCGACAAACATAAGTCGTTATTGAATCAACTTGAACGTGCGGCTACATCTATCGGGGCAAACATTCACGAGGCAAATTATGCGCAAAGCAAAGCAGATTTCGTTTCTAAGTTGCAAATTTCATTAAAGGAAGCATATGAGTCTGAATACTGGCTTGATTTGATTGAAAGAACGGAATTGTTTGATTCGAACACCGTTCGTGAACTTAAAGCTCAATGCGGTACATTAAGACGAATACTTATTGCGTCTATAAATACAGCAAAGGGAACACCGAAAAAAATGTAGAAATAAATCCGCAAGCGGATTTGTGAAATGCGC